>DATIWI010000207.1:0-13693 GCA_035519475.1 Opitutaceae bacterium | reverse complement strand
CCTCGGTGTAGGCGTTGGTGCTGCCCCACTTCAGCGCCGGCGTGCCGTCTCCGGTGCACAGCAGGTTGTGGGCGCGGAAATAGACCGCCTGCGGCCGCAGGGCGCCGAGTTCCCCGATCAGTTTGCGCCCATTCTTCATCGTCGCGTAATTCGGCTCGTCCGCCCCGAAGAAGCGCCAGATCGGCCGCAGATCCCCCTGGCTCTGAGACGCGTCGATCCGGATGCTGACGGGAAACGCAGCGGCGGCCGGGGATCCGGGGTCGACCGCATCGGCAGCCAGCTGCCCACCTCCCATGAGAAATGCCAGGACCGAGCCCTTGGCGACCCAGCGCGCCCTTGGCCTGACTCGTCGCGAGATCATGACCTGTCCTCGCGGACTACCGCAGCGACACCGTAACCGCGTCCCCGGCGTAGGTCACCGTGCGGCCCCCGGTCGAAGTGAACGGAAAGCCCGCCGGTTGCCCCTTCGCCACCAGCACGACTTGGAAGGTGCGCTTGGCGAGCATGCCGGGAAATGCCCCGTCCCGCCGGCCGATGGTGAGCTTCCCCGCCGCATCGTCCCAACGGAGCGGAATGCGCGCGCATGCGCCCTTTTCGTAGCCGTAGGTCAGCCCGTCATCCTCGTAGAGCGTGAACGCGCCATCTGCGCCTGCATAGACGAACAACGTGATCGGATCCGCCGGCTTCTCCTCCGTGTACTGGAGGTCGGGTCCGAAGGGAAGGATCGCGCCCGCCCGCACGTGGACCGGAATCGCGTCGTAGGGCGCCGGGGCCTCGATCGTCTGGCCGCCGGTCACCGCTGCTCCGTTCCAGAAATCGTACCAGCCCGCAGACGCCGGCAGATAGACGGGGCGGGACCGCGCCTGGTAGACCGTCACCGGGCTCACCAAGAGCGCCGGGCCGAACATGTACTCGTCGCTGATTTCCCGCGCCGTCGCGTCCTCCCGGAAGTCCATCACCAGCGGGCGCAGGATCGTGCCGCCCTCGTGCGTCACCATCCCGGCCAGCGAATAGATGTACGGGAGCAGCCGGTAGCGCAGCCGGTCGAACTTGAGCTGCGCCTGGTAGGCGGGGCTCGATTCGCCTCCGAACTGC
Source organism: Opitutaceae bacterium (assembly GCA_035519475.1). Taxonomy (GTDB): domain Bacteria; phylum Verrucomicrobiota; class Verrucomicrobiia; order Opitutales; family Opitutaceae; genus Fen-1467. The sequence goes on along the minus strand of DATIWI010000207.1, from coordinate 12,598 downwards.
CACATCTCGCGATACGGAAACTCGCCATGCGGGCGCAGCAGCGGTACGAACGTGCCAAACTCAAACCAGCGCGTGTTCAGCTCGCACCAGTCCTCGGTGTCCGCCTCGGTCGCCTTCCCGTAAATGGGGTCGCCGTTGGCGTCATTGCCCAGGTTCGGCGCGTACCGTTGCGGCACGGAAAATCCGCCGACGTCCATGGTCCAGTACGGCAGTCCCGACAGGCAGAAGCCCAAACCGGCCGGGATCTGCTTGCGCATCGCCGTCCAGGTCGAACTGGTGTCGCCGGACCAGACCGCGGCGGCAAACCGCTGCTGGCCGGCGTAGCCGGAACGGGTCAGGATGAAGACGCGCTGGTCCGGCGCCGCTGCGCGCTGCCCGTTGTAGACGGCCCCGCTGTTCATCAACGGAAAGGCGTTGAGCACGCGCGAGCCCGGCCCCAGCGCCGTCGGGTTCATGTAGCTGCGCTGGACGTCGACGGTCGGGTTGGGCGCAAGCTCCGGCTCGGTCGCGTCCAGCCACCACGCGTCGACGCCCTTGCGAAACAGCTCGCGCTCGATCTGCGCCCAGTAGAGCTTCCGCGCCTCGGGGTTGAACGCGTCGTAGTAGGTCGAGCGGAACCCCACCCAGTCGTGGTTCTGCTCCTGCAGGTTGCGCTGGAAGAGGAAGCCGCGCGCCTGCATCGCCTCGAAGTTCTTCGTGCCGGGATAGAATTTCGGCCAGACCGAGATCATCAGCCGGGCGTGGTACTGATCGTGGATTGCGCGGATCATGCCGGCGGGATCCGGGAAGCGCGCCGGATCGAATTCGTGCGATCCCCACGCGTCGCGCCTCCAGTAGAACCAGTCCTGCACGATGTTATCGAACGGGATGCCGCGGTCCCGGAAGCCTTTGACCACCCCCAGCAGCTCCTCCGCCGTGCGGTAGCGCTGCCGGCTCTGCCACAGGCCGAAAGCCCAGCGCGGCATCATCGGCGCCGCGCCGGTGAGCTGGCGGTAGCCGGCCACGACCCGGTCAAGCTCGGGGCCGTAGACAAAATAATAATCGGTGCCCCCGCCCACTTCGGACCAGAGCGCCGTGGCGGCGCTCGCCGCCGGGGTCTTCCAGCGCAATTGCACGACGGGTGGACTGCCCGTCCGGGTCCAGTCGAGCCGCAACGCGTGGCGCCGGCCGGCTTCAAGGTGAACCCGCGCCAGGTCATACCACGGCAGCCACTCCTGCCGCCAGTGGTCGGCAACGAGGTGCCCGTCAACCCAGAGTCTGATGCCACCGTTGGAATGAATCTGGAATTGGTAGTCGCCGGACACCTCCGGCACCACGCTGCCCTCCCAGCGCACACTCACCTCACCCGCCGGGGGCAACGCTGGCTGGATCGCCGTGTTGGGAACCGGGCGCGGGCCCGACGGTTTGACGTCAACACGCGGATCAAGCTGGCGCGCCACCGGCCGGCCAAAGTCGGCGTCGGCGTAGTAAGTCCCGGTCAGCCCGCCCGGCTTGCCGTCCGCATCCAGCAGCAGGGCTGCCGGGATCGGCTCGAAAAGCCGCAGGTCGCCGAAGCGCGTGTACGAGGGATTATCCCAGAAGATGCCGTAGCCGCGGCTGGAGACGAGGAACGGAATGGCGGCCGTCCCGTTGTGCTGCCACAAATCGAGGTCGTAGCCCTTGAGGTCCATCAGGCCGAGCTGATTCTCGCCCAGACCGTAAAGCGATTCGTCCGCGTTGGGCTCCCAGGTCTGGCGCACGTGATTCGTCTGCTCGCCCTGTACCGTCGCGACAGTGATCTCCCGGCCGAGCGGCTGCTCCGCCAGCACCGGGCGGCCGGCCGCGTCCAGAAAGGCGACCGCGCCGCTCCCGAGTTCGACCTGCACCTTGAGCTGCGCTGTGCTGAGCGTGGCCGTGCCCGCCGCTGTCGTCAGCTCCCAGCGCGGCGCCGGTCCGCCCGCCGGCAGCACCGCCAGGCTGGCGTGGTCGAAGAACTTCCTATCGCGGGCGGCGGCGATCCGGACGATGTTGTCCGCGCGCACCTCGATCTTCAGGAAGGTGTCACCGACCGGCACGACGATGCCGTCGGGCAGCTTCTCCACGGCCGCGGCGGCGGGTGGCGGGGCAAACGGAATCAGGGCAAGCGTCGCGGCAGCGGCGAGCGCGATGGGGCGGCCGGCAAGTGCGTGCATGGTCGGGAAAGGGCGCCAGCCTGCCGCAGGTTGGCCATCATCGCCAAGCAATTCTTTCGCGCGACGGAACCGCGGGCACGAACACGCCATCTCCGATTGTAGGGCGCGGTCGCCGAACCGCGCCGAGGATCCGAGTGGCGGCATTCGGCGATGCCGCCCCACCTCCCGCAATCTCAACTCCGGACACGGATCAATGCGCGTAGGGCGCCACCTCCGCCGCCTTGGCCGCGAGGAATGGCGCCAGCGGGTCCTCCGGCAGACCCTTCAGGCCGGCGACGACGCACGCCGCGCTGAGTTCGGCGCCCGCCCGGCTGGTGTGGGTGTGGGGATCCGCAAACAAGGGCTCCACATTGTCGGGGCCGAGTCGGTCGTACTGGCGGGCAATGATCTCATTCAAATCGACGAAAGGCGCCAACCCGGCCGTGGCAACCTCCGCCGCCCAACCGGCATAATCCTCCCGATTCCGGACAATCTTGCCGTCCTTCCACATCTTGCGCGGCACGGGCGAGCACACGATCGGCGTGGCGCCCTTTGCCCGCGTGTCGGCGATGAATTTGCGCAGATACCAGCCATAGGTGTGCACCACCTCGTGCTCCTTCGTCAGGAGGTTGCCGATTGCCTCGGTCTCCTCGCCCACGCCCCTGATCGTGCCGCGGGCGCGCGCGGTGTCGTTGAGCGGCCCGCCGTCGTTGTGGCCAAACTGCATCATCACGAAATCACCTGGCTTCAGCATCGCGAGAACGCGCTCCCAGTGCCCCGACGTCAGATAGGTGCGACTGCTGAGGCCGCCGACAGCGCGGTTCACCACGTTGATCCGGGTGGTGTCAAAAAAGGGCGCGAGGTAATCGCCCCACCCCCACTGGCCGTTGGCACCGTCGCCGCGGCCGTTGCGCACCGTCGAATCGCCGATGAGAAACAGCGTCGGCAGCCGGGGATTCGCCGGCTCGGGCAGGTGCAGCCAGGCCAGGAAATCCGGCGCGCGGGCGGCGCCGCTCGCGGCGGGCGGCGTCTCCGCCCCCTTGGCGGAGAAGTATCGGTCCCAGCGGCCGCCCGGCAGCGCTTTGAGCCCGGCAATCACGCAGGACGCGTTGAGTTCGGCCCCCTCCGCGTTGGTGTGCGTGTGATCCCGAGGGAAGAATTTCCCGACGGTCGCCGCGCCCATCTGCTCGTAGCGCTCCGCGATGATCGCCGTGACATCGACCAAGGCTACCCCCTCGGTCCGGGCGACATCGGCGGACCAGCGCGCGTAATCGCCCGGCCCGCGCTCAACCTTGCCGTCCGTCCAGATATTGCGGACCGTGGGCGAAAGCACGATCGCGGTCGCCCCCTTCGTCCGGGTGTCGTCGATGAACTTCCGCAGGTACCAGCCGAAACTGCGCACCACCTCGTGTTTCTTGGTCAGCACGTTGTCGATCTCCTGCGCCTCGTCGCCCACTCCCGGAAGCGACCCGCGCGCCCGCAAGGGGCGGTCCGATCCCGGCGGCTCTGCGTTGATCGCGCCGCCGTCGTTGTGCCCGAACTGAATCAGGACCCAGTCGCCCGGCTTCAGCTCCGCCACCACCTTGTCCCACAGGCCCTCCGTCAGAAAGGTCCGGCTGCTGCGACCCGCGCGCGCCCGGTTGACGACGTTGAGTCTCGCGGTGTCGAAAAACGACGGCAGCGGCACCGCCCAGCCCACGGCGATGCCGTCGTTGCTGGCGGCGGTCGAATCGCCGACGACGAAAAGCGTCGGCAACTTGGGGTTGATCGTGGTTGCGCTCGCCGCGGTCTCGGCCGGCGGCGGGGGCGCCGGCGGCGTCTGCGCCGGCGCCGGATTGAGACCGGCCGCGAGCACCAACCCCACCGTGCAAACGATCGCGTTCGATGCGTTGTCGAGAGTCATTGTCACCTGCTTGAATGCCGGGTTTCGATGAATGAGGCCACACTGTTCCGCGACACGCTACTTCCAAAACAACCGGGCGCCAGCCCGCCCCGGAGGCATGTCAACTATTAGTTGACATGTCTCCTGAAGCGATTCGCAAACCCGGTGGCGCCGCCCCCGAGGGCGGCCCGGCCGGTCCGCTGCGCCACCGTGGAATGCGGCAGGCGAGGATTGGCCCGGCCGATCCAAGAATCCGACCTCGCCCTCCGGGTTGCGGCGGACCGGATGGGGGGCAGGCCGGCGGGAGCTCGCCCTCCTGATCGGGGCGGCCTTTCCGAAAATCCCCGCCGCGGCGCGGGGCATCCGCGCGAGCCTTCCGGCGATGCGCGAGTCTGCCGCGGCGCGTCGCGATCCGCCTTTGCCCGCCTCCGTCCGGGGCCAGGCGGATGCAGGATTGTCGCGCCGGCGAGCAGCTTGTAGTGCTCCAGCCACACATGCCCACGGCCCATTACCCCATCCAGAGCCTGCTGGTGAGCTGCCATCTGCTCGTGGACGGCCGGGAAGCCGTGCTGATCGACACGGGTCTGGCCGGCGAACCGTGGCGGATCCGGCGGTTGGTCGCGCGCCTGGGCCTGCAGCCGGCAAGCATCAAGGCCGTGCTGCTGACGCACGGCCATCTCGACCACGCGGGCAACCTGGCGTGGGTCAAGCAGTGGTCGGGTGCGAGAATTCTTGCGCATCCGGCGGAGCAGGCGCACCTCGACGGACGTTTCCCCTATCGCGGGGTGAGCCGGTGGTGCGGCCGGCTCGAAAGCCTCGGAAGGCGTGTGCTCGGTTATCGTCCCGCCGCGATCGATGAGCCGCTCGCGGACGGCCAGCTCCTCCCATACTGGGGAGGCTTGCGCGTGGTGCATCTGCCCGGCCACACCGCGGGGCACTGCGGCTTCCTGAGCGAGCGCGACGGCCTGCTCTTCGCCGGCGATTTGTTCGCGAGCTATCGCCCGCGGGCGCATTTGCCGCCGCCGATCTTCAACGCCTTCCCCGACCTCATCCCCGGCAGCCTGGAAAAGGCGCGCCGGCTCCCCCTCCGCGGCATCGTGCCCAGTCACTACCTCGGTTCCAACTGGGCGCGGCACCGGCGGAAATTCGAGGCGCTCTGCGCGCGGCTGACGGCGCGTCCGCCCGCGGCGGCGTTGATCTGATCCCACCGCGGCGCCGCGGCGCCGGGCCGGCTTCCGCCGGGCTTTCTTCCCCGCGCCTGTCCCCGGAAACATGTCAACTATTAGTTGACATCGTACCGAGGCCCGGCCGGCCTTCCGCCCCAAGGCGAGGAGCGGCAAGCCCGCTTCAACCGCAGCCCACGGTAGCCGGCAGGGTGCGGACGCCGGCATCGGTCGTGCTCTGCTCCCGCCGCGGCGGCTCAGCGGCCCGCACTCTGCAGCGTGATCTCCGCCGGAGAAAGGCCGTCGGATTGCGCGGTGAGCGTGATCGCGCCGGCCGCCCCCGCCTTCGTTCGCACGATCACGAGGGCCAGGCCGTTGTACGCCCTGCGCTGGGCGGCCTGGAACGGCTCGAAGCTGGTGGCGTCGCCGTTGTCCACGGCGGCGATCTCACCCGGCCCGCGAATCGTGAACTTCACCAGATTCCTGGAGCGCGGCACGAGCAGGCCGTCCTGGTCCGCGATGGTCACGGTGACAAACGAAAGATCCTGGCCATCGGCCGCGAGTTCGCTCCGGTCCGCCTGCAGCAGCACCTTGGCGGCCGGACCGGTCGTCCGGACGACGTCCTCGGCCCATTTCCGGCCCTGTCTGTAAACCACGACGTGCAGCTCGCCCGGCTGGTATTTCACATCGTCCCACCGCAGGCGGTACTGGCCCGGCTCCCGCTGCCGGCGACCGAGCGACTGTCCGTTGAGGAACAGCTCCGCCTCGTCGCCGGAGGTATAGACGACCACCGGCGTAACCTGGCCGGCGCGTTCCGGCCAGTTCCAGTGCGGCAGGAGGTGCGCCATGGGGAGATCCGGCCGCCAACGCGCCTGGTAGATGTAGAACCGGTCCTTCCGGAATCCGGCCAGGTCAATGATGCCGAAATAGGAGCTGCGCGAGGGCACCGGGATCTTGCCCAGCTCCTTCAACTCCTGCGCCATCCGGGCCTGCTCGGCGGGATCGGTGAAGTTGAGCAGATTGGTCGCATCAGCGTTATAGGGGGTGGGTTCGCCCAGATAATCAAAACCCGTCCAAACGAACTCGCCCGCGGCGAACGGCGCCTCGTCGAGGCCCCGAAATTCCCGATCGGGCGGCAGCGCCCAGCGGGGTGCGTAGAGATCGTAGGAACTCACCTGGAAATCCGCCCGGCCGTCCGCCTTGTTCTCGCTGACCGGGAAGAAATACTCGCCGCGCGAACTGACGCACGACGCGGTTTCGCTGCCGAGGACGGGCTGGGTCGGGTGCCAGGCATGGAACTTGCCATACTCGCCGGGCTTGTAGTTGAAGCCCATGACATCGAGCGCCGCCTGGAAGCCGTTGTAACCCGAGTTCACGTTGTTGCAGGCGGAGATGACAAACCGGGTGCGGTCCTCTTCGCGCACGATGCCCGCGAGGTGCGCGGCGAACCGCCAGCCGTCCGGTTCCCCTTGCTCCCGGATCTCGTTGCCGATGCTCCACAGGACCACGCAGGGGTGGTTGCGGTCGCGCCGCACCAGCGCGCGCAGGTCCTTCTCATACCAGTCGTCGAAGAGCAGATTGTAGTCGTTGGGCCGCTTGCCGTGCCGCCAGCAGTCAAAGGCTTCGTCCATCACCAGCAGGCCCAGCCGGTCGCAGAGCTCGAGCAGCTCGGGCGCGGGCGGGTTGTGGCTGGTGCGGATGGCGTTGCAGCCCATCTCCTGCAACAACTGGATCTGCCGTTCCAACGCCCGGGAGTTGACGGCCGCGCCGAGCGCGCCCAGGTCGTGATGGTCGCAGACCCCGTTGATCGGCACGTGCTCGCCGTTGAGGAAGAATCCTCGGTCCGGATCGAACCGGATCGTGCGGATGCCAAACGGTGTTTCGCCGCGATCCACGACCCGTCCATTCTGCTCGACCGTCGTCACGGCCACGTAGCGGTGCGGGTCCCGGAGACTCCAGAGTCGCGGGTGCGCCAGCGTGAGCAGATGGGAGCGGGCGGCTTCCCGGCCGCGCGGCGGATCGATCTCGGCCGTCGCCGCCTCGGAGGTGGCCAGCGCGTTCCCGACCGGCCGGCCATCGGGGCCGAGTTCGTAGATCCGCGTAGTGATCGTCGCCTGGATCTTCTCCGCCGAATCATCTTCCAGCACAAAGTCGACGTTCACCGCGGCGGCGTCCGGGGTAACCGCGGGCGTGGTCACGAACGTCCCCCAGTGGGCCAGGTGGACCGGCGCGGTGGTCTCCAGCCACACATGGCGGTAGATGCCGCCGCCGGGATACCACCGCGAAGAGTCGGGCGGATTGTCGAGGCGGATGGCGAGGACGTTCTCGGCGCCCGCCTTCACGTACGGCGTGAGGTCGAGTTGGAACGACGCGTAGCCATACGGCCAGCCGCCCACGAACTGCCCGTTGAGCCACACCGCGGCGTAGGCCATCGCCCCGTCGACGTCGAGGCACACCCGCCGCTCCCCGTCGGCCGCGGGGATGGTGAAATGCTTCCGATACCAACCCACGCCCCACCACGGGAGCTTACCGGTGTCGCCGGGGTACTCCTGCTTGAACGGGCCCTCGATGCCCCAGTCGTGCGGGAGGTTGAGCTGGCGCCAGCCGCGGTCGTCGAAACCGGGCTGCACGTACGCCACGGCCGCGCCGAGGCTGCCTTCGGGGCGCGCCGGCTTCACCGCGGGGGCGTTCACGAGATTGTTGCCGGTCGCCACGAGCCAGGCCTTGATCTTGGGGTAGGACAACTGATCGCCCACCCCGGCAGGGTCGCCCTTCTGAAATCGCCAGTTCTCGTCAAAAGACACGCGTTCGCGCGGCGATATCTCCATTCCCGCCGCGGTCGGCTCCGCCGCCCGCCCGGAACCGAAGGCCAGCAGCAGCGCAGGGACCGACCACAAACCGGTGGAGGCGGCAAGACGCAGGAGGCGGCGACGAGAATTCATGGTTGCAATGGAATGGGCGGCGGAGGCGGGCGCGGGAGGCGTCAGTCTACGCCGTTTCCGAGCCGGCGCAACGCGGGGTCAAGCCGGACGCGCTCGCCGGCATGAAGCGAAAGATCAACCGCGCTGCCGCCGAGCCGCACGGTGACGGCGGTGCCGCCGGTGCTGCGGATCGCCGCTTCCGCCAGACGGCCGTCCTGCCAGGCGAGATCGACCTCGTAGCCGCCCCGGGCGCGCAGCCCGGTCACCGCGCCCTCCGGCCACGCCGCGGGCAGCGCGGGCAGCAGGAAGATTTCGGATTTGAGGTTTGAGATTTGTGATTCATCCACGCGGCTTTGTAGGAGCATCTCGGCGATGCCGGCCGTGGCGCCGAAATTGCCGTCGATCTGGAACGGCGGGTGGGCGTCAAAAAGATTCGGATAGGTGCCGCCGCCGGTGGTGGTGATCCGGCCGACTTCGCCCGCGGGCCGGAGCTGCGCGCAGAGGATCTGGTAGGCGCGGTCGCCGTCGCCGAGGCGCGCCCACAGGGCCAGCTTGTGGGCCAGGCCCCAGCCCGTGCCGCCGTCGCCGCGCGCGTCGAGCGTTTTGCGCGCGGCCGCCGCCAGCCCCGGCGTCGTCTCCGGCGAAATCTCCCACCCCGGATACAGACCCCAGAGGTGCGACACGTGGCGATGGTGCGGATCGTCCTCGCGATACTCCTCCTGCCACTCCATGACCCGGCCGTCCGCGGCGATCCGCGTGGGCGCGAGCCGCGCCCGTTTCTCCGCGAGCTCCTGGCGAAACGCCTCGTCCGTTCCGAGCAGGCGCGACGCCTCGATGCACGCGCCAAACAGGTAGCGCAGCAACTGCAGGTCCATCGTGGCGCCGAGGCAGAGGTGCGCGCGCCGGCCGTCCGGCAGGACGAACGCGTTCTCGGGCGAATTGGACGGCGCGGTGACGAGCCAGCGGTGCGTGGGCTCCTCGATCAGCATATCGGCGTAGAATTGCGCCGAACCCTTCAGGATCGGATAGGCCCACGCCAGGAACGCCCGGTCGCCGGTGAAGAGGTAATGGTCCCAGAGGTGCTCGCAGAGCCAGGCCGAGCCGGTGGTGGTCGCGCCCCAGTCCGCGCCCTCGCCGGGCGCGGTGAAGCCCCACGGGTTCGTGATCACGTGCGCGACCCAGCCGCGCGCCCCGTAGTATTTCCGCGCCGTCACCGCGCCGGGTTGTTGCAACGACGCGATGAAGGCAAAGAGCGGCTGGGCCAGGTCGGAGAGGTTGCCCGGCTCGGCCGGCCAGTAATTCATCTGCACGTTGATGTTGAGGTGCCAGTCGGCGTTCCACGGCGTCTGGATCTCCTCCGCCCAGATGCCCTGCAAGTTCGCCGGCAGCCCGCCGGGCCGCGACGCGGAGATCAGCAGGTAACGGCCGAAATTGAAATAGAGCGCCATCAGCCCCGGATCCGGCGCCCCGGACTGCAGGGCCTGCAACCGGGCCGGCGTGGGCCGTGTCGCCGCCGCGGGATCGGCCCGACCCAGCCGCAGACCGACGCGGTCGAAGAAGCTCCGGTAGTCCGCCACGTGAGCACGCCGCAATTCCGCGCCGGGCTTCGCCGCCGCGCGGGCCAGATCGTTTGATGCCATCGCCAACGGATCGTCGCTGCGCCGGCCGGCAAAGGACCGGATGTCCGTCGCGGCGGTGACGAGGAGCACCACCTCGCTGGCCCCGCGCACCTGCAAGGCGCCGCCCGCCGCCGCCACCTTGCCGCCGCTCGGCAACACCCGGAGGCAGGCGGCGTACTTCATGCCCTTGCCATCCACGCCGTTGTCGAGCTGCCCGGTCATCTGCAGACCGTCCGCACCCACGGCCACGGTTTCGAAGCGCTCGGGACGATCGAGCCGCACATCCAATGACAGGCTGCCGGCTTGGTCCGCCGTGAGCCGCAGCACGGTCGCCTGGTCAGGAGCGCTGACAAACGCCTCGCGCGCGTAGTGCACGCCGTCCCGCTCGAAAGACACGCGCGCCACCGCTTCGGACAGATCCAGCTCGCGCCGATAATGCCGAACCGGGCCGGCGGCACCGCCGGCAGGCAGAAACGTGAGATGCAGATTTCCCAATACCTGGTAACAGCCGTACGGCACGCGCGCCCCGTTGCCGAAGCCCGAGCCCCGGCCCGCGCAGGTGAAGTTCGCGCTGACCAAAGCCTCCGCCTCAACGTTCTTGCCCGCCAAGAGCAGGCGGCGGATCTCCGGCAGCACCGCCGCCGCGTCCGGCCGGTCGGCGTCCTGCGGTGAGCCCGACCACAGGCTACCCTCGTTCAGCACGATCCGCTCCTCCTCCACTCCTCCGAAAACCATGGCGCCGAGCCGGCCATTGCCGAGTGGACATGATTGCGTGAAATGCGCCGCCGGCGCGTCGAACCAGATGAGATGCTCGGCCGCAGGCTCGGCACGAAGGGTCACCGCCACCAGCCCCGCGGTCATCGATCCAATGAACCGGTTCATGGGCAAACCCCGACTCCGCTCACGGTACATCGACCACGAAATCGTTGACGGCAAAATCGAGGCCGCCGGGCGAGGCGGCGATCTCCCAGCCGAACTGCACCTCGTCGAGCAGCACGTCGCCCCGCGCGGGCCCGTCGAACCAACCCCGGGCCCGGATCCATTCGAGCACGGCCTTGATGTCCACCTCGCCGGATGTGGCCGGCCTGGTGCACAGGAAGGTGATGACCACATTGGTGCCGTTGGTGCCCTTGTAGACATCCCAGGAATGACCGCCCACGGTGACCCCGGTGACCTCGACCGCCGGCTGACCCGTGGCGTCCCATGAACGGGCGATGGGGCCCATCCTGCCGCGCCAGTTCATCCAGAGCATGAGCTCGTAGGCATGCCGTTCGCACCAGATGTCGTACGCCGTGTTGTAGCTGCCGGCGGCGGGCACGGTGACGGCGAAGCGGCTGGTGCAGCGCGGCAGCGCACTCAGGCGCCGGCGCACCTCCCGCCCGGAATGCGGGTAGGCTTTGATGCCCTTGGTCGCGGGGTGGATCGCGTGCACGCCCCAGCGTGCCTGCGAGTCGGCCCAGATCGTCTGCGGGCCGGAACCTTCGCCCCAAATGTTGTTCCGCACGACGTAGCCGTCCGTGGGGAACTCCGCGAATTTTTCCGCGGAGGTCCAGCGCGGCTCGGCGGGCCCGGCACCGAGCTGACAGGCGGCCAGCACCAGGAGAAAAGGGAACAGCAGGACAGGTCTCTTCACGGTGGGCAGCGCGATGGTCATTCGACGGTCTGTTTGGCCAGCGCGGCGAAATCCTCGCCGCCGGCGAGCACCTTGAGCCGGTAGGAGTACCGGATCGGCCAGGCGTTCAGGCGGAACTCCTCATGCGGCAGCGCGCCCCACGAGTTGTCGCCGCCCAGCCCGCGCTGCTGGAGGTCGAGATTGAGGGTGACGGTGTCGCGGTCGGGCATCTCGTAGCGGTAGAAATTCTCCTTCTGTGTCGCGCAGAACAGGTCTTCCGTCGTGTACGGGAGGGCGTTGGCGCTCAGGAGCGGCCGCCCCACCGCCAGCAGGCCCCGACCCTGCGCGTCCGTCAGCGCGAGCCAGCGCACCGCCTCCTTGTTGCCCGTCTCCTGCGGCTTGATGTAGTCGAAGTACTGGTCCTTCACCTTGCCGCGGTACACGCCGACGCGCGCGTCCTGCCGGTCCCAGTAGGTTTCCTGCGGGCCCTTGCCGTACCACACCAGGTTTTCGAAGCCGGCGCGCAGCATCGTCTGCATGCCGAACCGCGGCATCTCCGGCAGATAGCGGTCGCCCGGCTGGAACGAGGCGTCCACCAGCACGTCACCGCCGCCCAGCACGGTCCAGGTCAGCCGATAGCTGCTGATGACCGCCGGCAGCCAGCCGTCCACCGTCACCGTCACCCGGCCCGGAGCTGGCTGTGCGACCGCCACGGCTCTCGCCTGCCAGCCCTCGTGCGCCCTGTGCCAGATGCCGGGTCCGGGGTTTCCCGGGCTCGATTCGTCCGCCTGCGGCAGGTTGTTGCCCCGGTCGTTGTCCACCGGCGCGCGCCAGAAATGCGGTCCGAGCGGATGGTCGAGCAATTCCGTGTCGCCGGTCTTCAGCGAGACGAGCAGGCCGGTCTTCCGGTCGATCGCGACGCTGAAACGGTCGCCCGAGACGGTGATGCGCTCCGGGGAGTCGGCGCGCCGCAGCGCCGGCAGGTCGCGGGCCGCGGCGGGCGCCGCGGCGGACCACGGGAGCGGGAACTGTTCCCAGGCGACTTCATGGCCGGCGTCGGCCCACGGCGTGGCCGCCTTCAGCTTGAAGCTGATCTCGAGCCAGTACTCCGTGGCCGGGGCCGGCGTCACCGGTTGGACTGGCAGCGCGATGGTTTTCCGCTCGCGCGGCGCCAGTGTGAAGCTGTCAAGCCGGCCCTGCTGGAGCACCTGGCCGTCCGCCATCACGCGCCACTCGCCGGCGAGCCACGCC
>DATIWI010000206.1:0-8857 GCA_035519475.1 Opitutaceae bacterium | reverse complement strand
CAGCGAACCAGTCCGTCGGCGCCTCGGCCTTCCAGAATTTCGTGCGCTTGACGCTTTCGACCGCCCCGAGCGCGAGCGTCTTGCGCTCCTCGGCACTCGCGACGGCCGCCAGCGCCCGCAGGTGCGCATGGGTGGCGAAGGTGGGCACGAGTTCCTTGTGCAGGCCGGTGAGCAGGTTGACCACGCCGCCCGGCAGGTCGCTCGTGGCCAGCATCTCGCCCAACACGATCGCCGGATAGGGTTGGACGCCCGAGGCCAGCGCCACCACCGTGTTGCCGCTCACAATGACGGGCGCGATCAGGGAAACCAGGCCGAGCAGCGGCGGCTCCTCCGGCGCGATGACGCCGACGATGCCCATGGGCTCGGTGACGGTGAAGTTGAAGTAGGGAGCGGCCACCGGATTCACGCTGCCCAGCACCTGCTCATATTTGTCGGCCCAGCCGGCGTAGTAGATGAGGCGGTCGACGGTGGCGGCGATCTCGCGCCGGGCGGTGGCCGGCGTCGCCCCGCCCACCCGCAGCGCGTCGGCCATGTCGGCCGTGCGCGCCTCGAGCATCTCGCCGAGGCGGTAGAGAATCTGCCCGCGGTTGTACGGCGTGCGCTTCGCCCAGCCGGGCCCGGCCTTGGCTGCCGCCTCGACGGCGTTGCGCAGGTCCTTGCGCGTGCACTGGGGAATGTTGGCGAAGAAATTTCCGCCCGCGTCCTTGATCGGGAACGTGCGCCCGCTTTCGGAGCGGATGAACGCGCCGCCGACGTAAACCTTGGGCGTTTTGGTGATGGGAAGTCTGCTCATCGCAGCGTGTAAAGTTGAAGGTTTAGAGAGTAAGGCGGCGAAGTTACGGCGTTAATCATTACACGTTACACCTTAAACCTTACACCAGCCTGGCGTAGTCGAGCAGTCCCTGGCGGCCGCCCTCGCGGCCGAAGCCCGACTCCTTGTAGCCGCCGAAAGGCGACGTCGGATCGAACTTGTTGAAGGTGTTGGCCCAGACCACCCCCGCCTTCAGCTCGGTCGACATTTTCAGGATGCGCGATCCCTTGTCCGTCCAGACGCCGGCGCTGAGCCCGTAGGCGGTGTTGTTGGCCTTCTCGATCGCCTCGTCGATCGTGCGGAAGGTGAGGATGCTGAGCACCGGGCCGAAGATCTCCTCGCGGGCGATGCAGTGGCTCTGGGTGACACCGGTGAAGATCGTCGGCGGCATGAAATACCCCTTCGCCGGCAGGCGGCATGGCGGCTGCCACATCTCCGCCCCTTCTTTCACGCCGATGTCCAGGTAGCGCTGGATGGTGTCGAGTTGGGCCCGGGAGACGATGGCGCCGACGTCCGTGTTCTTGTCCAGCGGATCGCCCACCCGCAGCACGCGCAGCCGCTGTTTGAGCTTGGCCACGACGAGGTCGGCCACCGGCTCGTGCACGAGCAGCCGGGAGCCCGCGCAACACACCTGACCCTGGTTGAAGAAGATGCCGTTGACGATGCCTTCGACCGCCTGGTCGATCGGCGCATCGTCGAAGACGATGTTGGCCGCCTTGCCCCCCAGCTCCATCGTCATGCGCTTGTCGCTCCCGGCGACCGAGCGCATGATGACCTTGCCGACTTCGGTCGAGCCCGTGAACGCGATCTTCGCCGCCGCCGGATGCGCCATCAGGTAGCCGCCGGTGGCGCCGGGGCCGGTGATGACGTTGACCACGCCGGGCGGCAGGCCCGCGTCCTGGAAGATCTCCGCGAGCTTGACGGCGGTGATCGAGGTGTTGGACGCGGGCTTGATCACGACGCAATTGCCCGCCGCCAGGGCCGGCGCGATCTTCCACGACAGCATGAGCAGCGGGAAATTCCACGGGATCACCTGGCCGACCACGCCGAGCGGCGCCATCCGACGGCCCGGCGCCACGTACTCGAGCTTGTCGGCCCAGCCGCCGTGGTAGAAGAAATGCGCCGCGCACATCGGCACGTCGAAATCGCGCGTCTCCCGGATCGGCTTGCCGTTGTCCATGGTTTCCGCGACCGCAAACTCGCGCGCGCGGTCCTGCAGCAGCCGGGCGACGCGATAGAGGAACTTGCCGCGCTCCCGGCCGGGCAGCCGCGCCCAGACCGTCTCGAAGGCCCGCGTGGCGGCGGCGTAGGCCGCGTCGACGTCGGCCTCCCCGCCCAGGGCCAGCTCCGCCAGCTTCTGCTCGTTGGCGGGATTGATCGAGTCGAAGTACTTGCCCGCGCGCGGCGCGACGAACTGGCCGTTGATGAACAGCTCATAGCGGGGCTTGAGCTTGGGATCGGCCGTCTCGGGCGCCGGGTCGAATTCCCACAGATCGCCGAAGATCAGCTCGGTCACCGGCCGCCGGCCCGGTCCCGGGCCGATCCGGCCGCCGTTGCGCCCGGCGCTGCGGGCGGGTTTCTTGTCTGCAGCAAGTGTCGGCATTCTCTTGTGAACCACCGATGAACACCCTTCTTCACTCCCGGCAGCGGCCGTCCGGAAGAGTGGCGTCCATCAGCGGGGATTAGCGGTTAATAGGATTCCGTGGCTTCGCTGAAGTAGTACGGGGCCTGGTAGGCGCCGCTTTTCTCCTTCTCGATCTGGCGGAGGAGGTCGTTGAGCAGGGAGCTGGCGCCGAACCGGTACCGTTCGTTGGTAAGCCAGGCGTCGCCCAGCGTCTCCTTGACGGCGATGAGAAACTGCAGCGCCTGTTTGGCGGCGCGGATGCCGCCGGCGGGTTTCATCCCGATGGCCCGGCCGGTGTCGAGGTAGAAGTCGCGGATGGCCTCGAGCATCACCTGGTTGTTGGCCAGCGTGGCATTGGCGGAGGTCTTGCCGGTGCTGGTCTTGATGAAGTCGCCCGGGCGCAGCACGCGCATGGCGAGAAAGGCGGCGGCGCGGATGTTGTCGTAGGTCTCCAGTTCGCTCGTCTCGAGAATCACCTTGAGCATCGCATCGCCGCACGCCTCGACCACAGCGGCGATCTCGTCCTGCACGCGCGCAAAGTCACCGGCCAGGAAGGCGCCCCGGTTGATTACCATGTCGATCTCGTCGGCGCCATCGGCCACGGCTGTGCGCACCTCGGCCAGCCGTGTGCGCAGCGGCATCTGGCCGGACGGAAACGCCGTGGCGACCGAGGCAATGTGCACCGGGGTGTCGGCCCCGAGCGCGCGGCGCGCGGGTCGCACCATCGCCGGATACACGCAGACCGCCGCCACCGGCGGAATGTCAGGATCCTCGTGCGGCCGGACCGCCTTGCGGCACAGCGATTCGACTTTGCCCGGCGTGTCCTTCCCCTCGAGCGTCGTGAGATCGAGCATCGACACCGCCAGCTTCAAACCGAACAGCTTGGCGCGCTTTTTGATGCTGCGCGTCGTGTACTTGGCCACGCGCTCGTCGACCCCGACAGCGTCAACCGTCCCGATCTCGCTGATCAGGTGCCGGAACGCGGCGTGGGCGGGAGGGGGCATGGAGGGTGGAATATCGGCCCGAACACCTCCGAAAACAACGCCAAACTCCATCGTGGGCCGCCACTTCACCGGAGGCTGCCGGCGCCGGGGGTGCGCGCCTCTCCGGTTTTGGTTCGCCTCACGGGATGCAGACTCTAGCCTGTCCGGTCGCATGAAACGCACGTCCTCCCGCCGCCGGGGATTCGCGGTGCGCGCCGGCAAGACGATCGCCGCATCCGCCCCCGCCACCTTCGCCGCCTGGGCCAGCGCCCGGCGCCGCGCGCGCTGGCTGTCCGGTGTGAATCTCACCGTGCGCCGGGCCACGGCGCCGAAATCCCTCGACCTCGTCTGCGAGGATGGCTCCCACATCGAGGTGCGGATCACCGCCCGGGGGCGCGCCTCGTGCCGCGTCGCCGTCGACCATACCGGGTTGGCCAGCGCCCAGCAGGTCATGGAACGCCGGCACTGCTGGCGGGAGATGCTCCGCGGCCTGGCGCAGTATCTCGCCCGCCAGTCCTGAATCAGCTGGCGGCCGCGGGTGCTGCCGGCCGGCGGCCGAATCCGAGCGTCTCCTTGAGCCAGGCCCACGCGCGGCGCAGGCCGACGTCGATCACGTCCCGGATGTTGCAGGCGTGCGCCAGATCGGCTTCGTGCCCCCGGTAGCGGGGCGGGAGCAGAAACAGCGTCGCCTCCCGCTCATCCCGGCGCGCGACAATCGTCGAATAGAACGCGCCGCGACCAACGGCCAGGCCGGCCGTTGGCACCTCGGCCCGGCGCGGCCGGAGCACGAGCCAGGGGCGGTAGTTGAACACCAGTCCGCCGTCGTCGTTGCGGTGGAGGCGCCCGTAGGTGCGCGCCGGCGCCTGCCCCAGCTTGCTGCCGGCAAACAGCCAGTTGTCATTCGCCGCCGGCCGGAACCGCAACCGCCGCAGGGTGAAAAAATCCCAGCAGAAAATGGTGCCGTAGCAGGTGAGGCGGAATGCCCACCCGGCGCACAGCCAGGCCACGACCACGATCACGGCCGAGAGCAGCGCGCCCACCGCCGGATTGATCGACGCCGTGATGGTCAGGAGCGAGAGCACCGCGAGCCTGAAGCTCTTCAACGCCGCGTCCACCGCCCCCCACGGGCTGAGCAGGATCAGCACGTTGATCGCGTGCGAGGTGATCCACACCACCACGAAGATCGCGGCGGCCAGCGGAAACATCAGCACCGCCCCGGCCCACGAAAGATCGATGGCGCCGACCTGGATCATCGCCAGACCGCTGGCGGCCAGCGGCGAGCCCGCCACCCCCGTGCCGCCGCTGCCGAGCATCTTGACCACGCTGTCCAAGGTGAACGGCACGAAGGCGCCCACCGCCACCGCCCCGCTCAGCTTGTTCTCGAGCGTCTCCGCCACGTCGAACGGTTTCTTCAGGCCCGGCGGCAGGGCGGTCCCGAGGCTGTCCTTGCACGCACAGGCGCCCACGGCCAGCAGACCGGTGAGCCAAAACGCCGGCTTCGTGTACCACGGGAGCGAGGCGCGCTTCTCCGCCGGCGTGCGATACCACGTGTAGGCGCCCACTGCGCTCACGCCCAGCAGGGGTGAGATGGCTACGCCCGTGATCTGCGAGAGTGTCCCGGCCAAGGCGACGCCCGGAGCGGCGGCGGCGGACTTGGCGGCGGGGGCGGTTTTGGTGGACTGACCCGCCGCCCATACGACCGAACTCAGGACTGCCAGCAAAAGAGCCAAGGCGACGATCGGGGTGATTCGCTTCATGGCTCCGAAGGTAATTCACGCGCCCCAGGATGAAAAGCGTGGAAACGGGTGCCCCTCGCCCGGATCGCTGCGGCGGTCGCCGCCGCCGGGCGGTGCCTCAGGCGCCTTCGTGCGGATACGCGACGCCGACGGCGGCGCGCCATTGATCGAGCGCCGCCATATTGCCCAGCGTGTCAGCCAAGGTCATCGGCGGCGCCTCCACTTGTCCGGCGGCCAGGGCCGCGGCAAAGCTGTCCGCCTCGAGCGCGAAGAGCGGCGGCGCCGTGATCAGGATTTCCTGCGGCACGACCGCACCCCGGCGGTGCAGGGCAATCGTCGCCGTGCCCCCGTCGCGGCAGGGTGCCCACGGCACGGGGACGTGCAGCCAGCCCTCGGTCCCGTAGATCCGTGCGGAGTTATCCTGATCGAGCCCGATCCCGCAGGCCACCTGCGCCACGAGGCCGCTGGCGAAATTCAGCGTGGCCGCGGCATAGACGTCGACGCCCGTCTCCGGATGCAGCCACCCGGCGCCGGTCACGCTCACGGGATCGGCGAACGGCTGCCCGTCCGCCGCGCCCGCCACCAACCGCGCCAGCGACACCGGATAGCAGCCGACGTCCAGGATGCCCCCGCCGCCCAGCGCCCGGTCCCACAGGCGGGCGCCCGCCTCAAAGGCGCGCTGAAAACCGAAGGTCGCCTGCACGAGGCCGACGCGGCCGAGGCTGCCGCTGCGCACCAGTTCGACCACCTTCGCCGTCTGCGGGTGGCAACGGTACATGAACGCCTCCATGAGCAGCACTCGCCGGGCGCGCGCCGCCCCGACCACCCGCACCGCCGCGGCATGGTTCAAGGTGAGCGGCTTCTCGCAGAGCACCGGCTTGCCCGCCTCCACCGCCCGGATCACCCATTCCGCATGCAGCGGATGCGGCGTAGCGACGTACACCGCCTGAACCGCGGGATCGGCGAGCAAGGCCGCATAGGAGCCGTGAGCCCGCGGCACGCCGAATTCGCGGGCAAAACGATCCGCGGACGCTTGGTCGCGGCTCCCGACCGCGACCAGTTGTCCGCTCTGCGAGGCCGCGAGGCCGCGCGCGAAGATTCCGGCGATGCGGCCGGTGGCGAGGATGCCCCAGGAGAGTTTTGCCGCCATGACGGGAGGACCCGAGGCCACGAATGAACCGGCTTGCGCCCGGAAAGCGAGCCATCTCGCTCGTTTGGCGGCGCCGCCCGCCAGGCGGCGGCGCGGCGCGCCACTTTCCGGCATTGTCAGCCGGCTGCCGCTGTCTAATAGGTTCCCCCGAGACATGTGGCGGCTGACGCGAATTCCCGCGCCCGGCACCCGCCGCAGCGTCTCCTGTCCAAGAAGGGAGTCATCATGTCGAAGGCCAAAGTCATCGCGTTCGTCAACATGAAGGGCGGCGTGGGCAAGACCACGTGCGCCGTCAACGTCGCCGCCTATCTGGCGCGGGACCACCAGAAGAAGGTGCTGCTGGTCGATCTCGATCCGCAGACCAACGCCTCGCTGAGCCTCATGTCGGAGGATGCCTGGCTGCGGTGGGCCGAGGCCCATGGCACCATGGCCGAGTTGCTTGAGGTCGAGGGCCGCCGCCGGCCGGAGGAGGCGGTGAAGCTCGCCGATTGCATCGTGCGCGGCGTGCGGCCGGAACTGCCCACGCTCGATCTGCTGCCCAGCCACCTGAAGCTCACCTTCGTGGATCTGGACCTCGCCGCCCGCCCGGGCCGCGAGCGCATTTTCGCGCGCAAGCTTGAGCGAGTGCTGCCGGAGTACGACCTCGTCATCTGCGACTGCCCGCCGAACCTGCAGACGGCCACGCAGAACGCCCTCTACGCGAGCGACCACTACGTCGTCCCGATGCAGCCCGATTACCTTTCCTCGATCGGCCTGGGGCTGCTGCAGGACCGACTCACCTACCTGCGCAAGGAGCTCGAGTTTCGCATCAGCTGCCTCGGCGTCATCTTCGCCCGCGTGCGGCGGCATGTCGCCTTTCACCAGGAGACGATGCAGCGCCTGCCGCGCACGCCGGAATTCCGCCGCCTGCACTTCTTCCGGACGTTCATTCCCGAGAACATCACCCTCAGCGAGGCGCCGATGGAGGCCAAGCCGGTCGCCCTCTATGACAGTGGCGCGCCCGGCGCCGAGGCCTTCCGCGAGCTGGCCGCCGAATTGCTCGCGCGGCTGGACCGGCGCTGAGACGCCGCCCTCCCACCTAGCTCTTCGCCGTCAGCTCGTCATACACGACGCCCAGGTTGCCCGAGAGGCGGTTGGGCGGCGGGGTGTGGAAATCGGGAAAGCCGGGAAGATTGTCGAGCGCGATGATGGCGTCCCGGCTCCGGCCGGCGGCGAGGCCCTTCTGCACGTGGTCGAGCAGCGCGGTGAACAGGTCGCGCATCACGAGGAGATCGTCCCGCGTGCCGGTGACGCCGAACTTCGGATTGCCATGCCCGAAGATGTAGATCGCGTCCGCCGGAAAAGTGCGGTGCACCTCCTCCAGGCGCGCCACCCAGCCGCGCACGCTCGCGCCACCCGGCCGGTCGATGAACGGATAGAGGCGATTGAAGACCAGGTCGCCCATGTGCACGACGTTGGCCCGCTCGAACAGGATCACCGCGTCGCCGCCCGTGTGCGCGGGGCCGAAATATTGGGCGGTGACGACCTCGTCGCCGCAATCGTGGCGCCACACGTCGGCGAACGTGGTGTCGGCAAAAACCTGCTTGTCGACCTCGCCGGCTTTCTCCGCCGCCGCGAACTGCAGCTTCGGCACGTTGGCCTGCGCCACGATCGTTTTCGTTGCCGGCCGGAAAACAGGATTGCCGCTCGTGTGATCGGCATGATGGTGCGTGTTGATGACGGCATCGAGCTGGCGGCGCTCGCGCCCCGGCAGCCCGGCGAGGCAGGCCGCCGCCGTATCGGGAAATTGCGTGTCGACGATCACCAGGGCGGCGGGCGAGGCCAGCCAGCCGATGGTGCCGCCCCTCCCGGTGAAAACCCCGGTGCCGCGGCGGAGCGGGGTGAACTGGGTCACCGGCGGGCCCGGCGGGGTCCGGGCCGGGGCCGGGCCGGCGGGCGGCGGACTGGAGGTGGCCGGCGCCGCGGCGCGCAGCAGGGAACGGGAACACCACGCGGCGGCGGCCAGCCCGGCGGAGCGAACGAGGAAGGTGCGGCGGTTCATGGCGTTATCCTAGCCGGGCGCGCGCCGGAATAAACAGGAAAGAATCCCTGTAACCTTTGCCCGGCCAACCGGTTTAACCCCGCAGCCAGCATGTTCCCTCCCGCCCGTGACCGCCGAAGCCCTGCCACAATTGCGTGTTCAATCCTCTCCGCTCGTGGTTGAATCGCCCACCTCAGACGTGGACACCTTTTCCGATCACGAACTCATGATCGCGGTGCGCGCCGGCGAGATCGACAAGCTTGGCGAGCTCTTTGAACGTCATCACCGCCCGCTCTACGGCTTCTTCGTGCGGCACACCGGCGACCGCACCACCAGCGAGGACCTCGTCCAGCTCGTGTTCTACCGCATCCTGAAGGACCGCCACACCTACCGCGACGAGGGCAAGTTCTCCGCCTGGATCTATCACCTCGCCCGCAAGGTGGCCGCCGATCACTTCCGCCGGCACAGCACCGCCCCCGTGGCCACCGACCCGGACGATCTGCAGGCCGTGCCCGACCACGCCCCCCACGCCG
>DATIWI010000205.1:0-22155 GCA_035519475.1 Opitutaceae bacterium | reverse complement strand
GGAGCAGATCGTACAGCGTCGGCACCGATCCATTGTGCAGGTAGGGGGCGCGCAGCCACAGGCCGTCGAGCGGGGGCGAGGCGTAGCCCTCCTGCTTCACGAGGCCGGGGCGGACGATCCCCAGCTCGAGCACCTTGCGATTGGCCTGGTCCGCGGCCGCCTGCGTCCATGTGTCCATGCGCTCCCGGTCGGTCCCGATGTCCGCGATGGGGATCAGCTTGCTCGTGTGCGGCTGGCCGGGCTCGTGACAGGAAGCGCAGCGCTCGGCATAGATGGGGCGGCCCTTGTCGGCCAGCGCCCGGTCGATCGGGAACGGATACGCGGGGGCGGGGAGCGCGCTGAGGAAATTATCGAGCTCCTCCATGCGGTGCAGAAACCAGGCGCGCCGCTTGAGAACCCAGTTCAAATGATCGAGGGGATTGCCGGGGGCGGGCGCCGCGCCCAGGCCCAGCGCGGAGTCGATCAGCACCGAGCGCACGGCGGGGGTGTCACAACTCCAGTTGAGGAACAGGTCCGGACCCTTGCGATTTTGGAGGTTCCAAAGCGAGGGGAAATCCGCCTGCCCGGTGGAGTGGTCGACGGGCATGCTCGTCATGAAATACTTCGTCAGGTTCATCGGATCGTCGCGGCCCTTGCCCCAATCGGGCCAGCCGGGGCGGTTCATCCAGGCGGTCTGCTGCGCCTGCTGGAGGAGCGCCTTGCGCGTGAGCGGGATGAGCAGATAGCGGTAGAGCAGGCGGTCGACGAGCGAGAGCTTGGTGTCGCGCGCGATCTCGGCCAGGAGCGTGTCGGCATTGAAGCGCGGATCGGCCCCGCAGCGCGTGAGGAAACGGATCATGCCCTGGACGTCCGAGGTGTGCGCCGGCGCGCCGACCACGACACGCGGCAGATCCTCCGGGCCCGTGCGCCATGTGCCCACGTGGCAGACCGCGCAGTTGTTGGCGATCCGCGGGAAGCCGATGGTCTGCTTGGAGAAACCCACCGGCACCTCCTGGCCCGGTTCCCAGACGATGCCGAACGACGCGTAGCCGCCGGGGCCCGGCAGGAAATCCGG
The DNA here is from genome assembly GCA_035519475.1 of Opitutaceae bacterium. Lineage (GTDB taxonomy): Bacteria > Verrucomicrobiota > Verrucomicrobiia > Opitutales > Opitutaceae > Fen-1467. Next base: position 21,101 of record DATIWI010000205.1, on the reverse strand, counting down.
AAAGATCCGCGGCAGCACCTCCCAGATCCAGAAGGGCAGGCCGCGCGAATACTCGGCTCCGATCGAGCCGTACTTGAAGCGTTCCGCCTCGTTGGCGAACGGCGGTTGCGGGACTTCCCGCAGCAGCTTGTACCACGAGCAGAAGCCGAAAAACCCCGCGACCACGACGAGGGCGAGAATCCAGCGAACACGACGGGAGGGGTGCATGGTCAAAAGGTCTTCAGAAACTCAATGAGCGCGTCCTTCTCCTCCGGCGGCAGCTCGGTGCCGTAGGTCCAGCCCTCGTGGCCGAAATTGCCGTTGCCCGGCAGCGCGGTGTCGTAGCGGAAGAACTGGCGGCCGTTCTCCTCCGCCACGTCGGCGACGAAACCGAGGTTCTTCGGATCGTAGACATCATAGCCGCGGTAGAAGACGGCGGGACGCCGCGCGGTCGGCTCGAGCAGGGCCCGCAGGTTGGGCACGGAGCCGTTGTGCAGATACGGCGCGCGCAGCCAGAGGCCGTCGAGCGGCATGTTGGAATAGCCGTTCGTCTTGCGGAAATGCTTGAACCGCTCGTCCGGGTAGGCGGCGTAGAGCAGGTTCTGGTTCACGCAGAGCGCGAACGAGTAGGAATCGAGCCGGTGCCGGTCAGTCTTGATGCGGTCGATCGGCGTCACCGTCCCGACGTACTTGCCGGTGAAATCCGTGCCGCTGGCGCCATGGCAATCCGCGCAGTACTCGGTGTAGACGGCCTTGCCCTTGGCAGCGAGCGCCGCGTCGATCGGATAGGGGTACGGCGGCGGCGCGGCGTCGAGCTCCCAGTCGGCGGTGCGTTTGAGCGCGGGCCGATCGAGCGTGGGCGGAAGCGCCCCGGTCCCGAAGGAGGCGCTGTGGTTGCGCTCGTCGACGTCCGTGTTGTTGCCGTCCCAGTGCAGTTGCAGCCCGCGGCGGGGCCGCTGGTGCCAGATCGAGGGGAAGTCGCAGACGCCGATCCATTCCTCCTCCGGCAGCTTGTCCATGCGGAAGTTGAGCAGCACCTTCGGCGCATTGAAGGTGTCGATGCGCCCGGGCCCGAAGGGCGGTTCGCGGTCCATGAAGGCAAACCGCTGCCGCAGCATCAGCAGGCGGTCGCGCATCAGGGGGATGCCCACCCAGCGCAAAAGGAAGCGGTTGACGGCGTCGTCGGTGCCCATGCGCTGGATGACCGGGATGATGCGGTCGGCGGTGAATTTCTCGTCGAGGGCGCAGGCGCCGAGGAAGCGCTGGAAGCCCTGGAGGTCGACCGTGTTCGCCGGCATCCCGAGGATGATGCGCGGCGGGCTGCTGGGCGTGTCGCGCACCGAGCCGACGTGGCAGACGGCGCAGGTGAGAAAGACGCGGTCGACTCCCTGGACCTTGCGCTTGGAAACCCCGATCGGCAGGTCCTTGCCGGGCTCGAAGATGAAGCCGAGCGACTGCAGCCCCTTGCCCGGCAGGTATTCCGGAAACAGTTCCGGCAGCGCCATCCAGATGGAGTAGGGAATACCCGAGGCGCGTTCGCCCCCGGCGGAGCCATATTTGAAATGGTCATCGATGCTGGCGTAGGTGACCGGGTCGTCGCTTGTGAAACGGCAGGCGCCCCACAGGACAACGACGAGCAACAGCCCGCCGCCGAGAAGGAGGAAGCGCCGGCAGCTACGCCAGCGCGCGTGGTCGGAGGATTGGTCGGGAGGCATGCGAAGGAGGACGAGAGCGTGGAGCGAGCGGTTCAGGCGTGGGCGGGCGGGCGGCGTCAGGCCGGAAACCTCAGGGCAAAGTCGATCAGGCGGGTCTGGCCCCACCAGACTTTGCCGAGGTAGAGGTGGGTGGCCGGATCGACCAGGCGGATCTCGTCGCGAATCTTGCGCGCGAGCAGGGAGGTCTTCGAGTAATCGAGGACGATCACCTTTTTGCCGTCGAGCCAGCTGTTGGTGTAATAGACGCGGGCGACGACGGCGTGCACGCCGGCCGCGGTCAGCTTGTTCACCAGCGTGGCCCCGTCGCCGTCGGGATTCGGCGTGAATACCTTGCCCTGCCAGGCGAGGTCGTGGACGAAGCGGGCGATGATCCGGGACCAAAAGGAGCCGGGGCAGACGATGGCCTCACCCGCGGCGTTGCCGGTCGGGATGGGGCCGGGCTCGTGGGCGCTGAAGATTTGGTCGAGGTCCTTTTGCGTCTTACCGAGGAGGTCGTTGAGGTTCATTTTGTTCGGGGGTTAAGGTGGAGGGCGGTGCAAATCTGGGTCGCCAGCGGCGGCAAGTGGCGGCGCTAAAGATCCCATGTGGGGCGGGCTTAGCCGAGACGATGCAGTTGCATTTGTAGGGCCGCGCCTTGGCGCGTGCCGTTCACTCGCAGAGATCGGCACGGACCAAGGTCCGGCCCTACCATCGGAGCGTTCCGAACACCGCGAGTGAATCTGGGGCTGAAATGCATGGATTCGGCTCAGAGGGTCTTGAGGTATTCGATGAGGGCGCGCTTGTCGTCGTCGGGCAGATCCTGCCCGAAGGTGTGGCCGCGGTCGGTCACGAGGTCGGGGCATTTGTTCGCCGCGAACAGCGCGGGGGCGACCTCCGCCGCCAGAAGCGCCCGCGCCGCGGTCGCATCGAGGTGCTCGCGCTGGATGGCCGCGAAGGCTGCTCGCAGCTTCAGGCAAAGCCGGACCAGGCCGGAGGGATCCCCCTCCGGGTCAAGGTTGGCCACGAGGTTGATGGGCGTGCCCGCCGGAATCGGGCCGAGGCGGAACCAGCCATCGGGATCGACGTAGGGCGCGAGCAGCGTGCGCAACGGTTCGGGCAGAAGGGTGCGCTGGATCTCCAGGCGGCACTCGCGCGAGGTTCGCCAGATTGACTCTGGGCCCAGACGCTTTTCCGGCCAGAGGAGCTTCTCGGCCGCATCGTTGAAGGCTTCCATCCGGCCGGCCACCGAGGGATCGCCGGTAAACTTTCCCAGCGCGTTGTTGTGGAAGAACGGGGCCGAGGACCAGAGGCTGATCAAGGACGGCGGCCGGTAGTAGCCGGGCCCGCCCGCGGGCGCGCGGAACGGCTGCATCGCGCCGGTGTAGGGATTGTACACTTGGATTTCGCCGACCGACGGCTGCGCCTTGTAGGTGTCCGAGGAAAAGTTCTGCCAGATGTGGCCGGGGGTGGCGTTCGTGGCGCAGGCCCGATCGGCGTTCGTGCCAATCCGCGTGACCGGGTAACGCCGCTCGTTGGAAAGGAAGTTTCCGTCGCGAAAATCGTCGCGAAGCACCGCCTCCTGGAACCACGCCTTGGGCTCGGCTCCGGGCGGCGGCTGTTTGCTCGAGTGGCAGCCGGCACAAGCCGCCGCGAACGCCCGCTTACCCCGCGTGAGTACCGCCGGGTCGGCGGTGAGGTAGGCCCGTCCGCCGGGCGCGTCCTCCAGCCGGAAAGGTTTCAGGCGGGTGAAGAACTTCGCCACGTTGGCGCATTTTCGCTCCGTGGCGCGCCAGTAGACGCTGTGGGCCCGCGCCGTGGAGATCTCAAACGGGCGCTGGGGCGTGAGGCCGAGCAAGGCCTGGTGCCGCTGCAGCCAGTCTGGCGAATCCATGCCGATGTTGACGTAGACGCGCAGCACGGCGCCGGCGAAGCCGACCGAGTCGGCGCCGTCCTTGAGAATGTGCGGGACCGCCAGGACCGGCCGCGCGTCCGGGAGCAGGAGCGATTCGCCCGACAGTTGCTCCTCGTGCGCCACGCTCAGGCGCGCGCCGAGTTCGAAGATGGCGTTGATCGCGTTGGGATTGTTGATGTGGTCCGTGGCGATGCGCGAGGTGTCGGACGTGCCGGGCGGCTGGGCTTCCAGCATTTCCCGGAAAAAGCCGCCCGCCGGCGCATTGTGCGCAAACACCCGCCCCTCGCGGATGTACTGGTTGCCGATGGCCGACGCCAGGTTCTCCCACCGGGGATTGGCCGGATCCTCGGGCGGCGCCACCGGGTTGAAGGCGATGTGGCAGGCACCGCACGCGACGCCGACGCGGTAAGGGCGCACCAGCTTGGGCTGGGCGGCATAGGCGGGATCATCGTAGTAACGCCGGGCATCCCAGCGGGCGCGCGCCGCTTCGTCGAAGGCGGGATTGGCGAAAAGGCGGAAGCCCATGACGCCGGTCGCGCGGCCATAGACCCGCGGGTCGACCGCGGCCGGTTCGAGCGCGACGGGTTCGTCGATCCACAGGCCGGAGGCGTCCGGGTGGGGCGCCTGCCGGTAGCCGGGCTCGTTGATCAGGCCCATCTCCGTGAAGCGATGCGCGCGATTGCGTGAATCGATGGTTTTCAACAGATCGATCGTCCCGGCGCTTTCGCGGGCCATCAGGTCCCAGAACTGCTCGTCGCCGCCGCACCAGAGGTTCCAGGTGTTGCGGCCTTTGACTTCGTCGTCGGTCAGGGCGATGCCGCCATCCATCGCGGCGAACACATCCACTGCCAGCTCCGGGAAATCGTCCGGCGTGCGCCCGCCGCCGTCGTCGGACGGCACAATCCGGCTGCGGAGCCGGCAGCCCGCCGCCGTCAGCACGGTCAGCAGGCAACCGAGGGTGATCCGTCGGCCGGACAATGCCTTCATGGGCCCGGGATCTCCGCGTGAATGAGGACCGCCACAACGCGGGCGCCCTCCGGGTGCGACCGGAGGAGCCCGCTGGCCTGGGTGCGCTTGCTGCTGCCGAGGGGCGATCAGTCTTCGAACGCGCGAATCGTCCAGAAATCGTCCGAGAGATTCCGGTTGCCGAGGTAGTCGTAGGGCATGGTGAAGTAGCCCTGCATGCCCCAATCGGTCCCCCAGGAGTTGCGGATGAGGAAGCGCTTGGCGGCGTCATTGTAGCCGACGCACAGCACCGCGTGGCCGCCGAGGACCTTCTCCTTCGGCTTCGGCATGTTGAGCACGCCGGTCTTCGCCACCGCGGCCGATTCGAAACTCTCGTACACGGTGAAGCCGAAGACGAACGGGTAGCCCTCGGCCAGGCACGAACGCATCTCCAGCACCGACACGACGCGGTGATAGGACGTGATCTGGTGGGTCATGCCCTGCTTGTAGCAGGCTGCGGACGGCTTCACGGCAAACTTGGTGATGACATAGGGCCAGTTCTTCTCGGCGCAGACGCCTCGCTGCGCGAGCGTCTTGATCCCGTCGCGAATCATCGCGCCGGAGTCTTCGTTGACCGTGCCCTCGAGCGCGCGTTCGTTGTAGTAAATGAACAGACGGCTGAGGTCGGTGGCCGGCTTGCCAGCTTGCTTCTCAAGAAACTCGAGATTGCCGGCGAGCGCGTTGGCGGTGCAGCTGCCCAGCTGCCCCTGGTTCTCCACCGCCGAGCAGGTGGGCCGGAGATCCACCGACGGCGGCAGCTTCCTGGGCGGCGCCGCGATGGCTGCATAATACTTGTCGCGTTGATCGGGCCGGTCCGGCACCCAGCCGTACCAGGAGATGACTTTATTGGGTTTGTTCATAGTGCGTTTCGAGTTTCGATTGAGTTGACCAGCGAGAAGACGAAGGGGGCGAGGAAGCAGGGCGAGACAAACACCTCTCCCGCGAGGGGCGATCACGGGGCATGAGTCCTATGTGCGGCGCATTTGACGTCGTGCCTGACTCTTATGGCATTATGCGAACTAATCAAATGCATTAAGGAGAATTGATTGCCTGACGGCCAAAGGCGAGAAGATTCTGGGGGTGGGAGGCCTTCCGCGGTCCCGCGGAACGCGAAGGGGCCGGAGGAGCAACGGGCGCCCGGCCGCAGCCGCGCGGATTTGGGTTGCCGGCGGCTGGCGGGCAGCGGCAGGGTGGGCGCCGCTGTGTGAGGCGAGCGCACGATGAAACCGTTCCCCCGGACCGCCCTCGTCGCCCTGCTGCTCGCGCTGGCGGCTGGCGGGGTCGGCGCCGCGCCGCGCGCGGTCTCGCCGATGGCGCGGCGGCGCGTCGACCTTGCGCCCGACCTGTACCTGCGGCAGATCGGGGAGGGCGCGTATGTCATCACCCACGTTTTCCCCTGGCCCGCCAATTCGCTGCTGGTGGAGATGGCTGACGGCGCGCTCGTGCTGGCGGGCACGCCGTACACGCCAGCGGCCACGGAAACGGTGCTCGCGTGGGCCTCCCGTCAGTTTGGGCCGCGCCGGATTGTCGCCATCAACCCCGGCTATCATGTCGACAATCTCGGCGGCAATCAGGCCCTGCGGGCCGCCGGAATCGCCGTCTACGGGTCCGACCTGACGGTCCAGTTGCTGGCCGAGCGCGGGGAGAAGACCCGCCGGCTGACCCTGCAGGCGATCGGCGACGTGGCGTCGCCGGCGTACTCCGCCCATGCCCACCTGAGGTTCGAGCCGCCCGATCACGTCTTCCCGCTCCGCGAAGGGCTCGAGCTGCGCTTTGGCGACGAGCGCGTGCGCGTGTTCTTCCCCGGTCCCTCGCAGGCGCCGGACAAGGTGGTGGTGTATTTCGCGGCGCGCCGGCTGCTCTTTGGCAGCTGCATGATTCTTGCCGGCGACCGACCCGGCAACACGGCCGACGCCGATCTGGCGCAGTGGCCGGAATCCGTCCGCAGGCTCGCGCAGTTCCCCGCGGACGTGGTCGTTCCCGGTCATGGTGACCGCCTCGATCCTGGACTGATCCAGCACACCCTGGACGTGCTGGGCGGTCGTTAGGGGCCCCGGGGCGCGCCAATCTCCGACCGCCGACGATTTCCGCGCTCCATCGCCGGGAGTTGTCGGCGGCGGCGGTTTGGTATATGCAGGAACCGGATCATGAAAGTCGGCGGCGCGCCCTATCGGACCATCTGGCCCCACCCGGAGAGGGAAGACGTGGTGCAGATCATCGACCAACGCCAGTTGCCCCATCGCTTCGTCGTGGAGGACATTCGCTCGGCAGAAGAGATGGCGATGGCGATCCGCGACATGCACGTGCGCGGCGCGCCGTTGATCGGGGCGGCGGCGGCCTGGGCTCTGGTGCTGGCGGCCCGAGGTTCGGGGGACGACTGGCTCGATCAGCTGAGGCACGCCGGCGACCGGCTGAAGGGCACGCGTCCCACCGCGGTGAACCTGGCGTGGGCGGTGGACCGGATGCTCGCGACCGCGGCAGCGTGCCGCTCGGCGGGCGAGGCCGCGTGGCGCCTGCGCGAGGAGGCGCAGCGCGTGTGCGACGAGGACGTCGCGGCCTGCGCGGCGATCGGCCGCCACGGCTTGCCGCTGATTCGCGAGATTTCTGCGCGCAAAGGGGGGGCGCCCGTGAACGTGCTGACGCACTGCAATGCCGGCTGGCTGGCCTGTGTCGATCACGGCACCGCCACTGCGCCGGTATACGCGGCGCACGACGCCGGACTCGCGGTGCACGTCTGGGTGGACGAAACGCGGCCGCGCAACCAGGGCGCGCGGTTGACGGCGTGGGAGTTCGGCCAGCACGGCGTGCCGCACACGCTCGTGGCCGACAACGCGGGTGGACACCTCATGCAGCATGGCCTGGTGGATCTCTGCCTCGTGGGCGCGGACCGCGTCACCCGCCGCGGCGACGCCGCCAACAAGATCGGCACCTACCTGAAGGCGCTGGCGGCCGCCGACAACCGCGTGCCCTTCTACGTCGCCCTCCCGGCCAGCAGCATCGACTGGTCGCTGCGGGACGGCGTGCGCGAGATCCCCATCGAGTCGCGCGCGGAGGATGAGGTTCGCCTCGTGGAAGGCGTGGATGCGGCGGGCGAGCTACGGCGCGTCGCGATCTGTCCGGCGACCACGCGCGCGGCCAATTACGGATTCGACGTTACCCCGGGGCGCCTGATCACCGGCCTGCTCACCGAACGCGGACGCTGCGCTGCGACCGAGGAGGGTCTGCTCGCGCTGTTTCCGGAACGGCGCACGGGATGACTCGCGGCAGCGTCGGGGGATGAGGCGGCGCTGACGGCGTGAAGCGGGGCCGCCTGTGCGTGTAGGGCGGCATCGCCGCATGCCGCCTTCAGGAATTCGCCACGTTATCCCACGATTCGGTACCCCCGAAATGCGATGGCGCGGTTCGGCGACCGCGCCCTACAGACTCCGGGGATCGCCGCCTTGTAGGGCGGCATCGCCGCATGCCGCCTCGTGCCTTCTTCCCCCGCCTACTTGCTGAACCGGAAGTTCACCAGGTCGTAGTCCTGAATGACGTATTGCCTGGTTTCCAGCCGCAGCTTGTTGGCGCGCTTGGCCTGCGTTTCGCCGCCCGCTGCGATGAAATCGGCGAACCCGATGATCTCCGCGCGAATGAAACCCTTCTGGATGTCGGTATGGATGACCCCCGCGGCCTCCGGCGCGGTCGCTCCCGCCTTGATGAGCCAGGCGCGGTTTTCCGGCCCGCCGACCGTGAGGAAGCTGAGGTAGCCGCTTTCCCGCAGCACGCGGACGAGGAACTCGTCGAATTTCGCCACCTCCGTCTCGTCCGCCACCACGACGGGCTTCAGGGTAAGGAAAGGGTGGGTGGCCACGGCGGCGGATTCCTCGGGCAGGAGGCCGGCCGCGGAAACGAGCTGCTCCTTTTCCAGGGCCGCCCGGATCTTGCCCAGCGCCGCCTTCTCGGGTTCCGGCGGAGCGCGCTCAAGCCGCGTCTCCACGAACTCCAAGTCGCGCAGAATCACGTCGAGGCGCCCGGACGGCGACACCACGATCGCGTCGGCCACCGCCGCCTCGTCGTCGGCCGCGACCTCCACTTGGGCGTACGTCTTCTTCTTCGCCTCCACGAGTTCGTGGGCTCGGTCGAGGCGCGCGTCGCGGACGTTATGTTTGCCCGGCGGAATGCCGGTAATGCCGAAGAGGCAGATCTTCATGCGGAAAGGCGGGAGGCGGGGGGGAGGGGCGCTCCGGCCGCCGGGGCGGTTGTGATCGGAGGAGGAGACGCTGGATTCACGGGCCGGGGCTTATCTATAGTTCCGCCGTGCAGCTCAACGAAAAACTCTCCGCCCTCTGGGGCCGCCGCAGCATCCGCGCCTATGCGGACGCCCCGGTGGCGCCCGAGGCAATCACCGATTTGTTGCGTGCCGCCATGGCGGCACCCTCCGCCGCCGCCAAGGATCCCTGGCGATTTGTCGTGGTGCGCGAGCGGCCGATGCTTCGGCGCCTGGCCGAAGCGCTGCCGCACGGCGGGATGCTCGCCGAGGCGGGCGCCGGAATTGTGGTCTGCGGCGATCTGGCCGCCGCCCACGACGGGCAGCTCAGCTATCTGCTGCAGGATTGCGCGGCAGCGATCGAGAACCTGCTGATTGGCGCCCACCTGCTGGGCCTGGGCGCATGCTGGCTCGGCGTGCATCCCCGGGAGCCGCGCATCGCAGCGCTCCGCAGCCTTCTCGGCCTTCCCCCCGGGATCATCCCCGTCAGCGCCATCGCCGTGGGGATTCCCGCCGAGCACAAGGAAGCGCGCACGCGCTTCGATCCGCGGTACGTCCACGACGAGCGTTGGTGACCGTTGGAAAACCGGTTGTCGGGAGGGCGGTTTTCATAGAGTCTGCCGGCGGACAGTCCGGCCATGACGCGATATGAACCCCGATTCCCCCGGTGGACGAACGGGCGCGGGCTCCCCGTGGAGGCGCGGCGGGCAGTCTTGGTGATGCTGATGGCGTGGTGGTGCGGCCCCGCGGCGGCCGCCAGCTACCGGGATGCCGCCGTCGCACAACAGGCGGTGGCGGAGATCGCCGACACGGTGATGGTGCGCGCGATGGCCAGCAAGCCCGGGGCCTCGAGCCGGGAACAGTATTTCGTCTTCTTCCGTTTCGAAGGCCTCTTTTGGAGTTATGCGCCGGAACTGGGTACCCGGGTGTGCGGCGCGGCGCCCGACCAGTGGCCGCCGTCAGGCGCCTTGGTGACGGGCTGGATTCATCAGGTGGATCCTTCCCTTTCCTCAATCTCCATCTACCGCGGCGCGCAGACACCGCTGACCAGCCAGGCGGACTTGCCCAACGGTTGCGTGATCGCGTGCCTGGCGCAGATCTCACGCCTGCTCGTCAACGCCGGCACGCCGGACGAGGCGGGCCTCGTGCTGTTTTCCTATGACCGTCCGCAGAAGGGCGCGGAGCCCGATGTGGGGATCATCGATCACAGCATTCTGGTGTACCGCTATCACGAGAATTGGTTCTGCCTTGATCCCCGGCTGCAGGAGGCGCCGCTGCCGCTCAAACAGGTGGCGGTCGGGTTGCATCTCGATCCGACCCTGCGCGTGCTGGCGGAGCGGCCCGCCTACCGGCTCGAGCACGCCCGGCTGCTGCTCATTGCCTCGCGGACCCTCGACCACTTGGCGGCCAAGATTGCCCTCCGCCTGTGGAATCAGCGCCCGGATTGAGGAGCCGATGGTGGCGCGCCGCCGCCTAGGATGCCGGCCCGGCGGGCGTGCCGGGCACACGCTGGCGCGCATGGCAGTAGGGCAGGACGAATTCCCGGAACACCGGCCCGGGCAGGGTCCGGGCCCGCTCCTCCAGGCCATCCCAGACGGACTGGGCGCGCTCGAGGTCGGCGCACGGGCGGTCCGCGCACGCGGCGCAACTGGCCAGCGCGCGCCCCTGGCAGCAGCGCCGCGCCGCGCACTGGCGCGACGTGAAGAAGAGATCCTCGTCGGAGCCGAAGCAGCCGCCGCAGGAGATTGCCTCGGGCGCGAAATTCAGCCCGTACAGCTCGTGCCACGCCGCCGCCACCCGGGCGCGCGCCGCGGGATCCTTCGCCCGACCCGCGAGGTAGGCGGGACATTCGGTGCAGATCACGCCGCAGGCTGACATGCGATTGGTCATGGGGCGCCGACGGGCCCTATAGACCCAAGGCGGTCATTTGTCACGCGTCGCCATCACGGTCCACAGGTTTGCGGCGCCGTCGGGACCGACGAGGCGGTAGGTGACGGGAGACGAGAAATCGAGAACCATTTGGCCGCTCTGCTGTTCGACGTCGGCAACGAGGGCGCGGGTCTTGGGCGGGAAGACCGTGAATTGCGGCACGAGGTGTTTCGCGTCGCCCGCCGACGGCACCGCGACGCGCACCGTGCGGGTGAAATAGTCGATCCGCGCGGTGGCGGCCGCTCCGGCGAAGCCGAAGCTGATCAGATACGGCGGGGGCACTTCGCAATTCTGCCCGGGCAGGACGTTCCCCAGGTCCAAGACCCGAAAGTGCTCCCGGATCATCGCTGGCGTGAAGACGGCCTCCAGTTCCTCGGGCCGCAGCAGTCCCTGCCACGCCCGCAGCGCGGCCGGCGAGTTGTCCGCAAAGAGGACGTTGCCGTCGGCGTAATCGCCGCAATAGGCGCCGTATTCCTGCAGCGCGCGCGCGATGATCCTGCCGGCGGCCGAAAGCCCCGCGCGGTCGACGTCCCAGCGCGGGTCGAGCTGGATCCGACCGCCCATCGGAATGCCGAAGGAGTTCTTGGTCTTGGGGACGGTGACCTGCGCGGTGCTGGCGGGCGGCACGAAGAACCCGGTGCGGCAGTGGTCATAGGCGAACACCAGCGCATGATTGATCCGGCCCGCCTTGATCTCGTCCACCAGCATCAGTCCGGCGATGAGCGGAAACCCGCTGGCCCGGGCGCGGGCGGCATCCAGTTCGCGTTCGACGGCGAACCACGGGGGGCTCACGCCGGTGCCGGCCAAGTCGGTCACGGCGCCCAGGCCCGTGCTCCACTCTCCCGCGGAATCCTGCCGCGCCCACCACATGCCCCACTCGAGCTGGCGCGCCCGATCAACGATGCAGAGGTGATTGTCGCCGTCGACGGGCGGCGAGGCGATCGCGCCGTCGGGAATCGGGATGCGCCGGGGAAACTCGAAACCCCGGCCGTAGACGCCGGGACGCGAGTCGGCGACGTCATGGCGCGGCGTGTGGTCGGCGTCGACAAAGTAGACGGGGATCGACCATTCGGGGATGTTGATATGCAGCGGGCCGCGCGAGGCGAAGTCGGCGATGAGCGCCGCCGAGGCGGGGTCGCTGGCGGCGTCGGGCGCGATCCGCTGGTTCCACGGGCTGTCCGCGGAAAAGGCGCGCCACACGGGCTCGGCGCTCTGCGCGGCCGCGCAGAGTGCCAGGGCGAAGCAGGGTACGAACACGGTTTGCGGCGTCATAAGGGTAGGGGAGGTCGAGCAGTCATCGATCATCGGTTGGGACAGGCAGGGTGGCTCTGGCAGACGGCAGAACGGCGGGTCGATTCTCGATTCGGAATCCGGCAGCCGGGGCAGTCCGCGCCCCTACGGCACGAGCACGATCTTGCCGTAGGCGGTGCCCTCGATGATCTCGTGGTGCGCCCGCGGGGCCTCGGCCAGCGGCAGCTCCCGGCCAACGACGGGCCGCAGCGTGCCGGCGCGCAACCCGGCGCCGATGGCCGCGTGGGCCTGGGCGTACTGTTCCTTGCTTCCGGCCATCATTCCGAGGATGGCGCCTTCCGTCCGCATCAGCAGGCGCGGATTGATTTGCACCTCGCCGCGCGAGCCGATCACGACGATGCAGCCACCCCGGGCGAGGACGGTCAGATCCTTGCCCAGATTCACGTTGGACAGCATCTCGAGAATGACGTCCGCGCCACGGCCGTCTGTCAGCTGCCGCAGCTGCTCGAGATAGTCGGGCGCGCGGTGGTCAAGCACGTGTGCGGCGCCCTGCTCGGCCACGAGCCGGCGGCCGCGTTCGGTGCCGCCCGTGCCGATGACAAAAAGCCCCGCGGCCGCCGCGAACTGCACCGCGGCGATGCCCACGCCGCCCGACGCGCCGTGCACCAGCACCGTCTGCCCGGCGCGCGCCCGTGCCCGCTCGAACAGCGCGCGATAGGCGGTGGCATAGGGGACGTGGAGACCGGCACCTTGGGCGAACGAGATGGCGTCCGGCAGCGGATAAACCTGGTCGGCGCTGCAAAGCGCGAGTTGCGCATACGCGCCGCTCACGGAGCCGGCCGTGTACACCCGGTCGCCTCTCTGGAGACGCGTGATCCCCGCGCCGGCCGCTTCGACGACGCCCGCCGCATCGCCGCCCGGCGTGTACGGCAGAGGCGGCTTGGCCGCATAGACGCCCGAGCGGATGTACGTTTCGACCGGATTCACGCCTGCCGCGCGCACCCGCACGACCACCTGGCCCGGGCCCGCCGCCGGGTCGGGCACGTCTTCGAGGATCATCACCTCGGGCGGACCGAATTCATGCACGCGGATCGCTTTCATGGTGTGCCTCCATGGCAAGACGGGTTCTTTGCTGATCATGTCATCGCGAGCCCCGCCGCCGCGGCGGGGCTCCTCGCAATGACATTCTGAAAACGGATCTTCCGCGCAGGTGCAACTGGCGTCCTTTCACGCCCGCTCGTGCCAGAGCTGCGCCAGGTGGAGCAGGGTCTCCACCGCCTTGGCCATGTCCTGCAGGCTCACCCATTCGCGCTGGCTGTGGGCCTCGTGGGTGCCGCAAAAGAGGTTGGGGCAGGGCAGGCCGCGCGCGGTGAGGTTGGAGCCGTCGGTGCCGCCGCGGATCGCCATCGAGACCGGCGTCAGGCCGGCGCGGGTCACGGCTTCGCGCGCGTACTCCACCGGGCGCATGTCTTTCTCGAGCCAGTAGAGCATGTTGCGATATTGTTCGGTGAAGGTGAGCGTGAATACCGCCCGCGGCTCGACGATGCGCAGCCCGGCCACGACCTGCTCCACGATGGCGCGCTTGGCGGCGAGGCCCGCCAGCTCGAAGTCCCGCAGGATCAGACGCACCGTGCAACGGTCGGCGTTGCCGCTGATTTCCGTCGGATGGATGAACCCGTCCCGGCCCGCGGTGCGCTCGGGGGACACTTCGGCGGGCAGCGCGGAGAGGAAACTGCCCGCGAGGCGCAGCGCATTCACCATCACCCCCTTGGCCCAGCCCGGGTGGATCGACACACCGCGGATCTCGAGCGCGACAGCATCAGCCGAGAAGGTTTCATAATCAATCCCGGCCAGCCCCTCGCCGTCGAGCGTGTAGCCTACATCGGCGGCGAGCTCCTTCAGATCGAGCTTCGTCACGCCGCGCGCGATCTCCTCGTCGGGATTGAAACACACGCGGATGACGCCGTGGGGGATCTCCGGATGGCGCAGGAGGTGCCGCACCGTGTTCATGACGATGGCGACGCCCGCCTTGTCGTCAGCGCCGAGCAGGGTCGTGCCGCTCGCGGTGATCAGATCGTCGCCGATCTTCTCGCGGAGGTGCGGGATCGTGTCGACGGTGAGCCGCTGCGCCGGATCGTCGGGCAGCGTGATCGGCTTGCCGTCGTATTTGCGGTGCACGATCGGCTGGGCGTTGCCGGGCAGTTCGGTGGCCGTGTCCACGTGCGCAAACCAGGCGACGCGGGGCACGCCGGCCTGGGGCGTGGTGGCCGGCACCGTGGCGAGAACGTAGCCGTCGGCGGTCAGGCGGACGCCCGCGACACCCAGTCCCTTCAATTCCTGTTCAAGGAGGCGCAGCAGGTCCCATTGGCCGGGGGTGCTCGGGCAGGTGGGTGAATGGGCGTCGCTCCGCGTGTCGAGGCGGACGTAACGGCAGAAGCGTTCCAGCAGGTCGTCGGTATCGACGGGATGACTCATGCGTTCACGTCAGCACACGCGGCGCGGCGGCGCAAAACAGAAAACGCGGCGGCGGCGGTGCGAATGGTTCTTCCCATCCGTCGCGGATCGGGATAGATTCGACGGAGCATGAAGGTTCTTTTGCTCTACCCGGAATTCCCGGACACTTTCTGGAGCTTCAAGCACGCGCTGAAGTTCATCCGCAAGAAGGCGGGCTCGCCGCCGCTCGGCCTCCTGACGGTCGCCGCCATGCTCCCGCCCGAATGGGAGAAGCGCGTCGTCGATGTCAACGTGCGCAAGCTCAGGGACCGCGACCTGCGCTGGGCGGATGTCATCTTCATCAGCGCGATGATCGCCCAGCGGGCCTCGACGGAGGCGCTCATCGCGCGGTGTCGCGCCGCCGGCAAACGGATCGTGGCGGGCGGGCCGCTCTTCACGAGCGAGCACACCCAGTTCCCGGGCGTGGACCATTTCGTCCTCAACGAAGCCGAGCTCACCCTGCCACCCTTCCTCCGCGATCTGGCCGCGGGGGCGGCGAAGCCGCTGTACGCCACGGCGGAGTTTCCCGACGTCCGCGGGACCCCGGTGCCGCTCTGGCACCTGGCGGACCTGCGGCGCTATGCTTCGATGAGCGTGCAGTACTCGCGCGGCTGCCCGTTTGACTGCGAGTTCTGCGATGTGACCGCAAAGTTCGGCCACCGCCCGCGCGTCAAGGAACCGCGCCAGATTCTCGCCGAGCTCGACGCGCTCTGCGCCCACGGCTGGACCGGCCAGGTGTTCTTTGTCGACGACAACTTCATCGGCAACAAGCGCGCGCTGCGCACCGAACTGCTGCCGCATCTGATCGAGTGGCAGAAGGCGCACCGGCGGAAGCTGTCGTTCTACACCGAGGCGTCGATCAATCTGGCGGACGACGCGGAGCTGGTGCAGATGATGGTCGCGGCGGGCTTCGACATGGTGTTCATCGGCATCGAGACCCCCGACGACGGCGGGCTGGCCGAGTGCCACAAGATCCAGAATCAGGGCCGGGACCTCGTGGAGGATGTGAAGCGGCTCCAGCGCGCCGGCCTGCAGGTGCAGGGCGGCTTCATCGTCGGGTTCGACAGCGACACGCCGTCGATCTTCCGCCGCCAGGTGGAGTTCATCCAGAGGAGCGGGATTGTCACGGCGATGGTCGGCCTGCTCAACGCGCTGCCCGACACCAGACTCTACGCGCGCCTGAAGCGCGAGGGCCGGCTCGTGGGAGACTCCACGGGCGACAACGTGAGCTGCACGACGAACTTCATCCCGCGGATGAGCATGGAGGAGCTGCGGGCCGGCTACCGCCGGTTGATGAAATCGATCTATGCCCCCCGGCCCTACTACAAGCGCGTGCGCACCTTCCTGCGCGAGTTCAAGCAGCCGAAGGTGAAGTTCACCTTCAGCCCGGGACTGTGGATGGCGTTTGCGCGGTCGGTCGTGCGGCTCGGCATCATTGGTCGCGAGCGGTTCGAATACTGGCGGCTGCTGCTGTGGACGACGGTGCGCCGGCCCGCGTCGTTCCAGCTCGCGGTGACGCTGGCCATCCAGGGCCACCATTTCCGCAAGTGCTGCCAGGCGCTCGGCGCGTAGCGGGGGCGCGGAGATCAGTTCCGAGGCCCGGAAGCCATGGCCGAGGGTGGCCCCTGGCTTCGTGGTTTCGGATTTGCTCGCGTCACCTTCAGGCTACTGCCGCGAGCGGGATCGCTTCGGTTCGCAGGTGCGCGAAGAACGCGTCGCGGCGCTCGCGGGCAGCCGCGAGCGAGGGCGTGCCGAGGGAGCGGCGCACGCGCTCCTTGGTGAAGGGCGTCGGATGCACCGTGTAGTGGAGGAACCACGTCCCGTGGTTGTTCCAGAGATGATGATTGGCATTGTCGGGGCGGACGCGGATCCGGAGGAGGGGGCGTGCGGCGGCCGAGGCCGGCGGCCCTGGCGGGTTGGGGTCGCGCCGGTCTGAAACCGGCTGCCGTCGCCAAGGCTGCGATGGCCTCGCGAAGGCAGCGCCTTGGCCGGGAGAATTGGCGCTGGCGGGCGCCACGGATGAGTCGGTGAACGATTCGGAGGTGGCTGACATGATGCGTAAACGTCGGTTGATGGTTTGCGCATCAGGGGAAAACAAAAACCGCCCGGGCATCAGGGCGGTTGTCGTTTTCGGGAGCGCTTTGTTCGCCGCGGCGGACCGCGACGCACATCCGGGCGTGCGCCCGAAGCCACCGTGGCCGCTCCCGGCCCGGTTGGCAGAACCCCGGCCCGTGCCGGGATTCGTTCCTGATGCGGCGCGGAACGTGGCACAGGCGCCGTCGCCGCGCCAGCCGAAAATGTGTCATAGGGCGAGGGTTGTCCGCAACACAGGCGATCAGGAGGAGCCCCGCTGGATCCAAGTGGTCGCGTATCCGCCGACATCGGTCTGGCGCCGCGGGTCCGTCCGTGCTTTCTTGGGCGCATGAGTACGGCCGCGGTTCTCCCGATCAAGGGCGTGGTGGAGACAGCGTTGTACGTCGATGATTTGGCGCGAGCCGGCGCCTTCTACCGCGATGTGCTCGGCCTGCGGCTCTTGGCGGGCGACGCGGTGCGTTTCCAGGCGTTCGATTCCGGGGCGCACCGGGTGTTGCTGCTGTTCAAGCGCGGCGGCACGCGCGAGCCGACGGCGGTGCCGGGCGGGGTGATTCCGCCGCATGACGGCACCGGGCAGAATCATGTGGGCTTCGCGATCCCGGCGGCGGCATTCGAGCCGTGGCGGGCGCGGCTGGAGAAGCGGGGAATTGCCATCGAGAGTGAAACGCGATGGGAACGCGGCGGGCGCAGCCTCTACTTTCGCGATCCCGACGGAAACCTCCTGGAGCTGATCACGCCGGGGATTTGGGAAGTCTACTGACGCTGCGGCGGCGCGGCTGCGAACTTGGAACGGGCGGCGGATTGCGCCAGACGACAAGGCCGGACACGGGGTCCGGCCGCCTTCGCGAGAGCTTCGGCGAGCCAAGGCGACCCCGCCCCACCACTCGCGCGCGTTACGCCAGGTCCACGCCCATCGCCTGGGCCTTGCGGAGAAGCGCGTCGGCCATGTCGGAGGGGGTGACCGCGACCTCGATGCCGCATTCCTGGAAGATCGCGATCTTCGCGGCCGCGGTGTCCTCCTTGCCGCCGATGACGGCGCCGGCGTGGCCCATGCGGCGGCCCGGAGGCGCGGTCGCGCCGGCGATGAAGCCCGCGACCGGCTTCTGGCAGTTGGCCTTGATCCAGCGCGCGGCCTCGACCTCGGCCGTGCCGCCGATCTCGCCGATGAGGATGATGCCCTTCGTGTTCCGGTCGGCGTTGAACAGCTTGATGACGTCGAGGTGCGACATCCCGGGCACGGGATCGCCGCCGATGCCGACGCACGTGCTCTGGCCCAGGCCCTTGCAGGTGACCTGCCAGACGGCTTCGTACGTGAGCGTGCCGGAGCGCGAGACCACGCCGACGTGGCCTTTCTTGTGGATGTAGCCGGGCGCGATGCCGATCCGGCAGCCGCCGCGCGAGTTCTTGCCCTTGCCGGGCGTGACGATGCCGGGGCAATTGGGGCCGATCAGACGCGTCGGGCTGCCCTGCATGGCGCGTTTGACGCGGATCATGTCGCGCACCGGGATGCCTTCGGTGATGGCGACGACGAGTTCGAGGCGGTTTTCGACGCCCTCGAGAATCGCATCGGCCGCGAAGGCGGGCGGCACAAAGACCGCCGAGGCGGTGGCGCCGGTGGCGGCGATCGCGTCGGCGACCGTGTTGAAGATCGGCACCTGCTTCTTGCCGTGCTCGAAAACCTGGCCGCCCTTGCCGGGCGTGACGCCGGCGACGATCTTCGTGCCGTAGTCGAGCGAGAGCCGGGTGTGGCGCGCGCCGAATTCACCGGTGATCCCCTGGACGAGGACCTTGGTTTGGGGAGTGACGAGAATAGACATGGACTCGGAGGTAAAAGGTTTAGGGTGTAAGGGGTGAGGCGCGAAGGTTCACGCCGCCACCAGGCGCACGATCTTCTGCGCGGCGTCGGCCATCGAATCCGCGCTCTCGATCTTGAGGCTGGAGGCGGCCAGCGTCTGCTTGCCGGCGGCGACGTTGTTGCCCTCGAGGCGCACGACGAGGGGAAGGGCCAGGCCGGTCTCCTGCGCGGCCGCGACGACCCCCTGGGCGATGGTGTTGCAGTCCATGATGCCGCCAAAAATGTTCACGAGGATGCCCTTCACCTGCGGGTCGGTGAGGATGATCTTGAAGGCGGCCTGGACCTGTTCCTTCGAGGCGCCGCCGCCGACGTCGAGGAAGTTGGCCGGGTTGCCACCGAAATGCTTGATGATGTCCATCGTGCTCATGGCGAGGCCGGCGCCGTTGACGAGGCAGGCGATGTTGCCGTCGAGCGCGATGTAGTTGAGCGAGTACTTGGCGGCCTCGGTCTCCTTGGGGTCCTCCTCATTGAGGTCGCGCAGCGCCTCGAGGTCAGGATGGCGGAAGAGGGAGTTGTCATCGAGCGCCACCTTGGCATCGAGCGCGAGCACGGCGCCGTCCGCGGTCGTGATCAGCGGATTGATCTCGACCAGCGTGGCATCGGACTCCCACCAGGCGCGGAAGAGCGCGGTGATGAGCTTGACCGCCTGCTTGAAGACGTCGCCGGTGAAACCGAGCTGGAAGGCGAGCTGGCGGGACTGGTAGGCCTGGAGACCGACGGCGGGATCGACGTGAACCTTGAAGATCTTCTCGGGGGTGTTGCGCGCGACGGCCTCGATTTCCACGCCGCCCTCGGTGGAGGCGACGATCACCGGGCGGGCCGTGACGCGGTCGAGCAGGATCGCGAGGTAATACTCCTTCTGGATCGCGCAGGGCGACGTGAAGTAGATCGTCTGCACCTTGCGGCCGGCGGGGCCGGTCTGCACGGTGACGAGGGTGTTGCCGAACATCTTCCGCGCGTAGTCGAGCGCCTCGGCCCTGGATTGGGCGATCTTGACCCCGCCCTTGAAGCCGTCGGTGAAGGTGCCCTTGCCGCGGCCGCCCGCGTGCAGCTGGGCTTTGACGACGACCGGCCCCTCGGGAAACTGGGCCAGCGCGGGCTCAAACTCGGCCACGGAGCGGGCGGCGACGCCTTGCGGCACCGCGACCCCGAATTTCTCCAATAAGGCCTTGGCTTGGTACTCGTGGATGTTCATCGGATAAAAGGACGCGCATTTAGCCACAAAAGCGCGGGGCAACGCAAAGCGAAAGCGACGCGGCCGGATTCGGACTGTCCGCCCGCCGGCGGGCCGGCCACCGCAGCGTTGCCAAGGGCGCGCCCGCCCGCAGGATGGCGCCCATGGAATCGCACGAGCTGATGAAGGAGATCCTGCAGAAGACCAGCGCGAAGCAGATCGCCGCCGAGCTGGGCCTTTCCCTGTCCCTGATCTACAAATGGGCGGAGCCGGCCGCCGACGGCAGCGGCGCGGCCAGCCCGCTCGACCGCCTCGGGCAGCTGCTCAAGATCACCGGCGACCGGCGCCTCGCCCAGTGGGTGTGCGAGCGTGCCGGCGGCTTCTTCATCCACAACCCCCGGGCCCACGCCCATGCCCTCCACCTGATCCCCGCCACCAACAACATTGTACAGGAGTTCGCCGACATGCTCGCGGTGATCGCCGCCGCGGCGACCGACAACACCATCACGCCGCAGGAGGCGAAGGAGATCCGCCGCCGCTGGGAGGAGCTCAAGTCGGTGACGGAGGACTTCGTGCGCTGCTGCGAGGCGGGCAACTTCGGCCCGGTGCACGCGCACCTCGCCGCCCGCGCGGCCAAGCTGTGAACCGCCGGCGCCCGACCGGTCCGCCGGTCCGCGGATGAACTACCGCCACGCCTTTCACGCCGGCAACTACGGCGACGTCTTCAAGCACGCGCTGCTCGTGCTGCTGCTGCGCGCCCTGCAGCGGAAGGAGAAGGGCTTTCTCTATCTCGACACGCACGCCGGCCGCGGCGCCTACCACCTGCCGGCCACGCCGGGGCCGGGCGGGCGCGCCCCCGAGTGGCCGGGGGGCATCGGCCGGCTGTGGGCGGCGCGCGGGCTGCCGGCGCCGCTGGCCGACTACGTGGCCCTGGTGCGCGCCTTCAACGAACGCGCCGGCGCCGGCGGCCTCCGCCATTACCCGGGCTCGCCGTGGCTGGCGGCGCTCGTCCGCCGGCCGCAGGACCGGCTGGCGTTCCGGGAGCAGCAGCCCGCCGAGGCCCGGGCGCTACGGCGCGCGTTCGCGCGGGAGCGCCGGATCACGGTGGAATGCGGCGACGGCTACGCCGCGCCCAAGGCCTGGCTGCCGCCGCTGGAGCGGCGGGCGCTGGTCCTCATCGACCCGCCGTTTGAGGCGGCCGACGAGTTCGATGCGATCCTCGGCGCCCTGCGCGCCGGGCTGGAGCGCCTGCCCGCCGGCGTCTTCGCGGTGTGGTATCCGGTGACGGAGCGGGCGCGGGTGGCGCGGTTCTTCGCCGGCCTGCACGAGCTGCGGCCGCCGCCGGCGCTCGTGGCCGAGCTCGCCGTCACGGCGGCGCCGGAGGTCCGCATGAAGGCCTGCGGCCTGCTGGTGCTCAATCCGCCGTGGCGGTTCGCCGACGAGCTGCGGCCGCTGCTGCCGGTGCTGGC
>DATIWI010000204.1:0-5532 GCA_035519475.1 Opitutaceae bacterium | reverse complement strand
GGCGTGGGAATTGGTGCAGGCCTCGGTGAAGACGGCGGCGCAGGCGCAGGAGGCGCTGCGGCTGGCGAACGTGCGGTACGGGGCGGGCACGGCGACGCAGCTGGACGTGTTGACCAGCCAGGTGGCGCTGACGGAGGCGCGGTTGAACGAGCTGCAGGCCAACTACGGCTACAACGTGGCCCTGGCGGCCATGCGCCAGGCCATGGGCCAGGCCGACGAATTCGTGAAATCATGAGCGGCGGGCGGGAGCGGCGGGCTCGGGACGCCCCGGCCGATCGCCCGCCGCGGTGAGGCCGCCTTCGCGGCGGAGAGCCCGCCGGCGGAGCCTGCGGGGAGCGGCATAAGCCCGACTTCTCCCGACGGAGCCGGCACTACTACCGGGCCGTTTCGGCTTGCGGAGGTGATTAGGGGCCTTACCATCAGCCACCTGATTATCCTCCAGCCTAACCAAAACCCAAGCCGATGCTCCTCCTGAAAGAAGTGCCGAAATACGAATGCCTGCTCGAGCGCTCCCGGCGCTATCCCGAGCTGGATCCGTCGGCCATGGAGGCGTTCCTGCACCTGATGCGGACCAGCACCGACCTGACGGAGGCCTTCGGCGTGCTGCATGCCAGCCACAACATTTCGCACGGGCGCTTCATCGTGCTCATGCTGCTGAACCGCGCGCCGGAGAAGCCGGTGAATCCGGCCGATCTGGCCGACCGGGCCGACGTGACCCGCGCCACGATGACCGGCCTCATCGACCGGCTGGAGCGCGACGGCCTGGTCCGGCGGGAGCCCACGCCGGATGACCGCCGCATGATGCTCGTGCGGCTGACCGTCAAGGGGCGGCGTTATTTCGAGAGAATCCTGCCGGATTACTTCCGCCGGGTTGCCACGGTCATGCGCCGCCTCACGCAGGCCGAGCGCCGGACGCTGGTCGGGCTGATGGCCAAGATCGCGGAGGCAATCCCCGACGCCTCCGCGGGCGCGCCGGGCCAGCGCGCCGACAGCTGACCGCGCCGGGGCATCCGCCTTCTCCTGACAAACTCCAAACCGCTTCACCCATGGCCAAACGAATGATCCTCATGTTGCTCGCGATGCTCCTCCTCCTCGGGAGCATCGGCTACGTACTTTATCAAAAATACAAAGTGGGCATGGCCCGGGCGGCGCAGAAGCCGCCGCCAGCGGTAGTGTCCGTGATGGAGGCCGCGGAACTGACGTGGCAGCCGACGCTCCACGCCGTGGGCAGTTTTGCCGCCGTGCAGGGCATCATCGTCAGCGCCCAGCTGGATGGGGAAATCACGCAGGTGGCCTTCGAATCAGGCGCCGCCGTGAAGGCGGGCGATCTCCTGGTCCAGCAGGACATCTCGGCCGAGCAGGCCCAGCTGGCGAATGCCGAGGCGAGCGCGGCGCTGGCGCGGCTCAGCCTCGACCGCGCCAAAGAGCTGCGGGCCCAGGGCACCAACGCCCCGGCCGAGCTCGACGCCGC
Organism: Opitutaceae bacterium; assembly: GCA_035519475.1. Taxonomy (GTDB): domain Bacteria; phylum Verrucomicrobiota; class Verrucomicrobiia; order Opitutales; family Opitutaceae; genus Fen-1467. The sequence goes on along the minus strand of DATIWI010000204.1, from coordinate 4,061 downwards.
CACCGCCGCTTTTCAGCAGGCGCAGGCGAACGTCGCGGCGATCAAGGCCGCGATCGACAAGAAGACCATCCGGGCGCCGTTCGACGGCCGGCTGGGCATCCGCCAAGCCAATCTCGGCCAGTTTCTCCGCAGCGGCGCCGCCATCGTGCCGCTGCAGTCGCTGGATCCCATCTACCTGAACTTCGCGCTGCCGCAGCAGAACGCGGCCCAGGTCGCGGTGGGCCAGCCGGTGCGGGTGACGCTGGACGCCTATCCCGGGGAGGTTTTTGACGGCACGGTCAACGCCCTGAATCCCAACGTGGATGACGCCACGCGCAATTTCCAGCTCCAGGCCACGCTGGGCAACGCCGGCGGCAAGCTGCACCCCGGTATGTTCGCCTCGGTGGAGCTGCAGTTGCCCGCCACGGAGAAGGTCATCACGCTGCCGCTCTCGGCCATCGTCTACGCTCCGTACGGCAGTGCGGTCTATGTGGTTGAGCCCGCGGGCCAGGACGGGAAGAACCTCACCGTGCGCCAGCAGTTTGTGCAGACCGGCGCGACGCGCGGCGACCAGGTGGCCATCGTCAAGGGGGTCAAAGCCGGCGACCTCGTGGTCACCGCGGGACAGCTCAAGCTGCGCAACGGCGCCAGCATCTCCGTCAACAACACGGTTGCGCCGAGCAATTCGGCGGCGCCGGTGCCCGACCATCCCTGACCGGCGATGCACTTCACGGACATCTTCATCAAGCGGCCGGTCCTGGCCACCGTCATCAGCCTGCTCATCCTGCTGATCGGGTTCCGCTCCATTGAGCTGCTGAACGTCCGGCAGTACCCGCGCAGCGACATCGCGGTCGTCACGGTCACGACCGTGTACGTGGGCGCCAGCGCCGATCTGATCCGCGGCTTCATCACGACCCCCCTGGAGCGCGAGATCGCGAGCGCCGACGGCATCGACTACATGGAGTCGAGCAGCGGGCCGAGCGTGAGCCTCATCACCGTCCACCTGCGGCTCAATTACGACCCGAATGCCGCGCTCACCCAGATCACGTCGAAGGTGAACCGGGTGCGCAACCAGTTGCCCGCCGATGCGCAGGATCCGGTCATCGACGTCCAGATGGCCGAGTCGACGGCCGCGATGTACCTGATGTTCTCCAGCGACCAGCTCGATTCGAACCAGATCACCGACTACCTGTATCGCGTCGTGCAGCCGAAGCTGACCGCCGTGGCCGGCGTGCAGAGCGCCCAGATCCTCGGCGCCCGCATCTTTGCCATGCGCATCTGGCTGAAGCCGGACAAGCTCGCCGCCTACGGTTTGAGCCCGTCCCAGGTATGGCAGGCGCTCGCCACGAACAATTACCTCTCGGCGGTCGGGGCCACCAAGGGCACGATGATCTCGGTCAATCTCAACGTGTCGACCGACCTGCACACCGCGGACGAATTTCGCCGGCTGGTCATCCGGGAGCAGGACAACGCCATCATCCGCCTGGGCGACGTGGCCGACGTGGTGCTCGGCGCCGAGAGCTACGAGGCGACGGTCAAATTCGGCGGCAATCCGACGACCGCCATCGCCATCAACGTCCTGCCCACCGCGAACGCACTGACGGTGATTAACGATGTCCGCAAGGTCTTTCCCCAGATCGTCTCCGAGCTGCCGCGCGGCGTTTACGCGGCGATCCCCTACGACGCCACGGACTACATCCGCAGCGCCATCGACGAAGTCGTCAGCACCCTTGTTGAGGCGCTGTTGATTGTCATCGTCATCATTTATCTGTTCTTGGGGACGGTGCGGTCGGTGGTCATTCCGATCGTGGCCATGCCGCTGTCGCTGATCGGCGCGTGTTTCCTCATGCTGGTGATGGGCTTCACCATCAACCTGCTGACGTTGCTGGCGATGGTGCTGGCCATCGGGCTCGTGGTGGACGACGCCATCGTGGTGGTGGAGAACATTCACCGCCACATCGAGGAGGGCCTGTCGCCGCTGGAGGCGAGCCTGAAAGGGGCGCGGGAGCTGGGCGGGCCGGTCATCGCCATGACGATCACGCTGGCGGCGGTGTACGCCCCGATCGGCTTCCAGGGCGGGCTGACCGGCGCGCTCTTCCGCGAGTTCGCCTTCACGCTCGCCGGGTCGGTCATCGTCTCGGGAGTGGTCGCGCTCACCCTCTCGCCGATGATGTGTTCGAAGCTCCTCAAGCACGATGAGGGCGGCCACCAGCGCTTCGCGCATTTCCTCGACCGGCAGTTCGACAAAATCCGCGCCGCGTATGAACACCTGCTGAACGCCACCCTCAACTACCGCCCGGTGGTGGTGGTCTTCGCCCTCATCGTCTTCGCCAGCCTGGTGCCGTTCTACCAGCTGTCGAAGACCGATCTGGCCCCGGACGAGGACCAGGGGATGATCATCGCCATCGGCACGGCCGCGGCCAACGCGAACATCGATCAGCTGGCGAGCTACTCCGACGAGATCACTGGGATCGTGCGCAAATACCCCGAGACCGCGCAAACGATCCAAATCAGCGGCTACCCGGCGAGCAACAACTGCATCACGCTGATGGCGCTGACGCCCTGGGACCGGCGCCAGCGCACGACCATGCAGTTGCTGCCCGATGTAACCCAGAAGCTCGGCAGCGTCGCCGGCATGCGCATGCTGGCCTTTCTGCGGCCGCCGCTCCCGGGCGCAGGAGGCGCCAACGTGCAGTTCGTCGTCGTGTCCACGGACGACCCCGCCCGCATCGCCCAGGTGGCGGATTCGCTCGTCCTGGAAGCCTTCAAAAGCGGCATGTTTTTCTACGCGGACAGCAATCTGAAGTTCGACCAGGCGCAGGCGTACATCGACGTCGACCGCGACAAGGCGGCGGCGCTCGGCGTGAGCATGGCCCAGCTGGGCGCGGATCTGGGTTCACTGCTCGGCGGGAATTACGTCAACTTCTTCAACATCCAGGGCCGGAGCTACCGGGTGGTTCCGCAGGTCGACCGCGTCTTCCGGCTCAACCCCGACCAGTTGGGCAGCTACTACGTCAGCACGGGCAAGGGCCGCCTCGTGCCGCTCTCGACCCTGGCCTCGGTGCGCTACCAGGCGCAACCCCAGTCGCTGAATCGCTTCCAGCAGCTCAACGCCGCCACCCTGACTCTGGTGCCGAAGCCGGGCGTCACCCAGGGCCAGGCCCTGGATTTCCTGAACGCCAAGGCCCGGGAGATTTTCCCCGAGGGCTATTCGGTGGACTACGGCGGCCAGTCGCGGCAATTCGTGCAGGAGAGCGGCACGTTTCTCCTCACGCTCACCTTTGCCATCATCATCATCTTTCTCGTGCTGGCGGCGCAGTTTGAGAGCTTCCGCGATCCGCTCATCATCATGCTGAGCGTGCCGCTGGCGGTCTCCGGGGCGCTGGCGTTCATCTGTGTCGGCTACCACAATCTCTCCCTCAACATCTACACCAAGGTGGGCCTGATCACGCTGGTGGGACTCGTCACCAAGCACGGCATTCTCATCACGCAGTTTGCCAACCAGCTCCAGCGCGAGGGCCGGAGCCGGCGGGCTGCTGTGGAGGAGGCGGCGGGTGTGCGGCTCCGCCCGATCCTCATGACCACGGCCGCCATGGTGCTCGGCGTCCTGCCGCTCGTGCTGGCCTCCGGTGCGGGCGCGGTGAGCCGGCAGCACATGGGGCTGATTATCGCCACCGGGATGAGCGTGGGCACGCTCTTCACCCTTTTTGTCGTGCCCACGGCGTACACCTTCCTGGCGCGCGATCACCATGCCGACCGCGAGAAGTTCGGCACGCCGGCGGTGGAGCGCCCGGTCAAAGTAGAGTTGCACCCCGTCGCCTGATCTGTCTTCACCACTTTCCGCACGTCCATGAAAGTCCTTGTTGCTGGATTTGTCTTTGCCGCGGCGTTCGGCCTCGCGCCGGCCGCCCTCAGTGCGGCTCCGAGCCCGGAGCCGCCGTTGCCGGCCACGGTGGATTTGAAGGCGGCAATCGGGTATGCCTTGGCGAACAACTTTGCGATTCGGGCGGCGCGGGAGCGGATCAGGCAGCAGGAGGGGGTGGAGATCACGGTGCGGGCGCGGCAGATTCCGAACGTGAGCG
>DATIWI010000203.1:0-3292 GCA_035519475.1 Opitutaceae bacterium | reverse complement strand
GGCGTGGGAATTGGTGCAGGCCTCGGTGAAGACGGCGGCGCAGGCGCAGGAGGCGCTGCGGCTGGCGAACGTGCGGTACGGGGCGGGCACGGCGACGCAGCTGGACGTGTTGACCAGCCAGGTGGCGCTGACGGAGGCGCGTTTGAACGAGCTGCAGGCCAACTACGGCTACAACGTGGCCCTGGCGGCCATGCGCCAGGCCATGGGCCAGGCCGACGAATTCGTGAATCCGTGAGATGAACTCGCGGGCCGCCCGCGCATCCCCTCGCGGTTGGTCAACGGTCGGTGGCCGGAGGAATGATCATCGCCTGAAGGCACTTACGCCGCGTTCCGTGGTCGGATGGTTGCCAATAACGGCATTCTCCTGAATCCTCGCTTCAGCCGTGAAAATCCCCCGGGGTCTGCTCGTCGTCGCCGCCACGATGGCCGTGGCAGCCGCACTCGTCGCGGCGGCGGCGTCCATCCCGGCGGTGCAACGCTGGGCGGTGCGGGTGGCGGTGGCCGGCCGGCCCGGGCTGCAGTTTGAAGTGGAACGGGTGAACCCGTGGCGCGGCTTCATCGCCGTCCGGGATCTGCGTTTTGAACAGCCGGGCACCCACGTGGTGCTGGCCGCGGCCGCCGCCGATATTTCGCTATGGGAGACGTTCGCCCACCGGCGCGTCGTCGTTCGTCCCGGCAGCGTCCGGGGCTTGAAGGTGGATCTCACCGGAATCGTGGCGCCGCCGCCGCGGACTCCGGAATCGGCCTCGCACCCGGTCGCCCCCGTCGGAGCGCAGGGTCCCGCCACCGCCGCGCCGGCCGGACGGAACCTGGCGTTCGATGGTTTGTTTCCATATCTCCTCCCGCCGGTCCGGGTGGTACTCGAGACGCACAGCGAGGAAGTCGAGATCGTCTTCCCCTTGACACGGGCGAAGGCCCCGAGCCGTTTGCGCTTGAAACTCACCGGCGGGCGCCTTGCCGCCGGGCAGGAGGCGAAGTTCGATCTGGAGGCCGTGATGCAGAATCCGGATGCGGCGGCGCTGATCGACCGGGTCGAGACGCGCGGCACGCTCACGGCCGCGTTCGATTTCCAAGGGGCGCTGGCCCGAGTGGAAGCCCACCTTGAAGCGGTGGCCAGCGGCCCGCGCGTCTCGGCACCGGCCCGGCTGCAGGCGGACGTGGGGCTCGCCCGCACCGCCGCGGGCGAGACCTACGCCATCACGCTGAAGTCGCTGGAAGGGGGCGCAGAGAGCCGCATCCTGGGCGCGAACGTCGAATTTGCAGCCGCCACGGCCAAACTGGCGGGATCGTGGCAGCTGCAGGCGAGCAAGCGGCAGCTGGCGCCATTCGCCCTCGGAGCGACGCTGCCCGAGTTCACGGCCGCCGGCGAAGGCCGGTTTGAGGTGGACGCGGCCACCCGGGACGTGCACCTGACCGGGCGGCTCGCCGGCGATTTTGACCAACTTGGAACCGTCGACAGACGCCTGCGCGGTCTTGGCCGGCTCAACACCGCCGCGACCTTTGACCTCGATTATGGCCGCGGCCGGGTGCAGGTGGGCGAGCTGGTCGTCCAGGTCGGCGGCGGCGCGCCGGTGCTTTCCGTGCGGGCCATTCAGCCGTTTTCGCTCGAGCTTGCCTCCCAGCAGCTCGCCGCGGCGAATCCCGCGAAGGAGTTGCTGGAGGTCGGGATCGAAGGTCTGCCGCTGGCGTGGATCCGCCCGTTTCTCTCCGCGTGCGAGATCGGCGGGGACGAGTTGAAGGGCGGATTTGTCGCGTCCCTCCACGCCGGGCGGGTTTCGTTCCGGACGACAGCGCCGCTGACTGTTCGGGGACTCGCCGTGGCGCGGGCCGGCCGGGTTCTGCTGCCCGCCGGTGACGTCAGCGTCGAGGCGGAGGTGGAGCATTCCAAGGCGGAGACCCGGATCAAAGTGGTCAAGCTGGGGCTGGAGACGGCCGCGAACGACTGGCTCAACGCGCGGGGCGAGGTGAGCCTGCGGCCGGGAGCGAGCCCCGCCGTGACTCTGCAGGCGAGTTTTGAGGCAATCCTGCCGACCCTGCTGGCGGCCTGGGCGCCAATCGGCCCCGTAGAGGCTCACGGCGCGCTGACCGGTGCGCTGACGGGTGGCACCGTGCAGGTGGAGCGGCTGGACGCGCAGGTGGCCCGGTCCGAGGGTGGGCGCGTCTTGCTTGAACTGTCTTCCGACGAGGCTTTTCGCTTCAACCTGGCCGAGTGGAGTTTTGCCACGGTGTCAGGGCGGTCGGGTGACGTTCTCCGGGTGAAGGTCGGGCGTGTGCCGCTGCGGGTGCTCCGGCCCTATCTGGGTTCGCTGGAGTTGGGGGGCGACCTCATGCCGGCCGACTTCGCCGTGCGGACCCAGGGAGAGACGCTGCACGGCGCCACCGAGGCGGGGGTACGCGTGGAGGGTTTTTCCGCGACAATCGCGGGCCGGCCGTTGGTGCGGGATCTCGCGATCGAGTTGGAGCCGGTGATCGACTTCACATCGCAAGGGGTCACCGCCCGGGTGGGTGCGCTCCGCGCCAGCGACGCGGCCGACACTCTCCTGCTCTCTGCGCAAGCCGAGGCCAATCTCTGGCCGGATCTCGCCCGGCCCAAGCTGCGGGCGTCGACGACGTTTGAGGTGGCGGTGCCCGCTCTCGCCGGCCAGCCGCTGCTCGGGGGGCGAACGCCGCCGGGCCAAGGCAAGATGAGCGGGGAGGCCAAGTTCACCTTTGACCGCGATCTGCTGGCCGAGGGCCGCCTCACGCTCAACGGGCTGGTTTCGCCCGCGGGCCGCGAAGCGCTTCCCGTGGTCAACGTGTCGTTCCGCGCCGGTTGGGGCGAGAAGGGTGAGATTGCCGTGCAGGTCCCGCTGCTGATCGATCGATCGGGCGAGCGGTCCGACCTGACCTTGGCCGCCACCCTTCAGCCGGCTACCGATGGCCGGTCGCTCGACGCCAAAATCACCGGCCAGCATTTCGTGATCGATGATCTCTGGGAACTGGTGCACGCCTTCAGCGTGCCGGCGCCGCCGGCCGGGGCGCCGGTGTCGGCGCCTGGACGCGGTACGACGGAGGGAGCGGACACGCCGACGCCAGCGGAACCGGCCCCGCCACCGCCCGGGTCGCCGGCGATGCCGGTAGCGCCGTGGTCGGGACTGGCCGGCCAGGTGGAGCTCGACGTCAAGTCGCTGGTTTACGGCCGCACCACCGAGATCAGCGGGCTGACCGGGCGGCTGACCATGGCCCCGCGGCGGCTGGCGGCGGAGAAGATCGCCGGCGCGCTCGGCGCCGACGGACAGCTTCTGCTCGAGAC
>DATIWI010000202.1:0-8050 GCA_035519475.1 Opitutaceae bacterium | reverse complement strand
AGAGGAAATCTCTTCTTGTCACAGAGGTCACTGAGCCCGTCTTGAGGCCACTGAGGATTCCTCTGTGACCTCGGTGCCGCCTCCGTGAACTCCGTGACGAAGAAATGCGCGCAAGAAAACGACATTTTGAGAGATAGTGCTACAGGAGGCGCAGAGGCCCGGGCACCCCACAGCCGGCAACGGAATAAACGGAGGAGGGGGGGTGGGGGGCGCTTACGTTTGGGCAGACTGCGGGGAAGGCACGGAGAGCTGCGCGCGAAGATCCGCGTTTGATTCCGGTATTCGAGGAGGGCGTCCGGAGCCGTTTGTTCACGGGATGCCCCGATAGACGACCTTAAAGCGTTCGCACACCACGGGCATGGTTGGCGTGGGCTCCCGGCCGAGGCGCGCGCACTCGCGTCCGATATAAGCCCAGTGGGCACGGCGCCACGACTCCAGCGAAGCCTCGCCTTCGCCGGCAGCGAATTCGGCACTTACGTCTTCGAAAGGGACGATCTCGACCACGACCGTTTCGATGACGCACGCCGGCCGCCCGCGGCGCTGAATCTGCTCCAGAAGTCGACGCTGTTCGGCGGGATGTCGATGGGAGGAAGGGGTCGCCCTGTCGACGGCGCTGCAATGCCAGCCGCGATTCGCCTGCAAGCAGGCTCCTGCGGGTGGCGGCCGCGAGCGTGCGAACTGATCAAGGTCGAGGGTGGTGGCCCGGACACGAGGTCCGGCATTACGATCCCGCGCGACGGCGGCGAGAGGGTCTCTACGGCTTCGGCAGCTTACCCAGGTAGGCCTCGAGCAGTTCATCCGCGTCCTCCGGCGACTCATAGAATTCGGTCTCAAGGGCGCCGAGGGACTTCCGGGTGTTGGCACCGAAGGCCTGGACCAGTTCTTTCCGGGCCTTGCGGTCCCTGGGTGGGCCGTTTTCGCCAAACGCCCCGATGGCCTTGGCGGCGATCGCCGCCTTTTGCGAGGCACCGATGGCAGTGAAGGCGGTGGGCGCATAGAAAGCCATGTCGCCAGCAGCGCTGGAGAAGTAGCGGCGGAAACCGCGATAGGTGACTTGGGCCTCGAATGTCCAAATCGTGGCCAGGATCTTCTCGCGCTCGGCCAGCAGGTCGAACCCCACCTTGGCGAGCCGATCAAGGGCCTTTTGCGCCGCGATGTCGGTATTCATGCGAGAAGTCAGAGAGGCGGGACGATGGTAAGCAGATACGGGGCCCGAGCTCAACGTTTTGAAATCGCGAGAAGCGGGTTTCCACAAAGGCGCGCAAAGCAGGCGGAGCGTGTCGGCGCAGCTCCATGCCGCGACGTCAGACGCCAATACGGTTTCATTCCAGGCAGAAGCGACACAGAATTCGCAAAAGGCCAATTAACGCACAGGCGATAACGAAGGGCGCGGATGCTCGAGCCCGTACGGAAGGCAAGTTCTACGATTGCATGACCGGCGGCGGCCTTTGATCCACGCCCCGACCTCCCGGGATAGAGGCCGTAGAATGGTTAGGCATCATCCCAATTCCGGGAAGGTGCCGTCCCACTGATGTAGGGGATCTAATCATGGCTCGGATCAGGGCATTCTGTTATTCATTGGCTATTTGCTATTTACGGGCTTAACCACCTTCTGGCACGGGCGGTGCTGTTCGTTCAGCAAAAGCGCTCCTGATTCGCGGTCGCATGCAGGGATCAGCGCGTCACGGGCGTTATGCATCTCATCTGAAGACAGAAATCCACGAAGTCCACCGCCTTCAATCAATGAATACTCGTAGCCTATTCCTGTCGGCTGCACTCGTTGCGTTTGCGATCGCGGGAGCGCGCGCCGCGTCGCCGACCGCACCCGCCAAGCCCACCCCGCCTACGCAACCGGCTGTGGCCGCCAGCCCCGAGCCGGAGTCCGGCCTGAAAGCCGGCATGTCGCCCGAGGCGGTCAAAAAGATCATGGGCGCGCCGCGGGAGATAAAGCCGATGACGGCGCCGGACGGAAAGGCCGAGATCTGGATCTATCGGCGCGATGTTGGGGCCCGCGTGGAACGCGTGCAGATCGCGGCGGTGCCGATTACGGTCAGCACGATTGGGAACGACGGCCAGGCCCATCAGCAAACGGTCAGCGAGGAAGTCAAGTACGGCGATCTGTACCAGGCGACGGAAGAGACGATCCAGTTGCTGATGTTCAACGACCGTTACGTGACCCAGAAGATCACCCGGCAGAAGATCAAGCGGTACAATTGAGCGGGCGAATGAGGGGCCCGGCGGTGCGGCGAGCCCATCGCGGGAAAGCCTGCGCCGTTGCAGGTCCGCCGCAGCGATCGATGGGCCGCTGTGCGGTGCGAATGCCCGGGGCGCCGGTCGGAGACCGGCGTCGCTCGGCATCGTCACGTTCCGCTCCTGGGAGCGGGGATGGCGCCGTCGGCCTGCATCTCCTTGAGCAAACTCGTAAGGTACGGGATGAGCTGCTTCTTGCGGCTGACGATTCCGGCGAGGTCAAAGATCTCGTCCTTCTCGACGTGCGGGTAGGAAATGCGGGCGATCACCTCGGCGTCGCCTTTGACGAGGAGCAGTGAATTCTGCGTATGGATGTCGGTCACGAGCAGGCCGGCGAACATCAGGCGTTCGGCGGCGCGGAGCCCCTCGAGGGCCGCCGACAGATCCCGGGCATGGGCCCAGAAATTGGCAAAGCCGAGCTCCTCGACCTGCGACACGGCGAAGCGAACGCCGTCCTCGGTGTAGATCTTATAGTCCGAACGCACGACCCTGTCGGGCGGGCTGGCCAAGATGACCGAGCCGGAGTTGAAGATGGTGTCGGCCAGCTCGCGGGGATCAACGCGGGCGACTTCCGCCAGCCACCGGAGCACCACGCCATCCTTCTCGGTCGAGGTCGGGCTGTTGAGATTAAGGGTATCGGAGATGATGCCGGCCATCATGAGACCGGCGAGGTCAGGCGCCGGGGCGAGATGTTCGCGGCGAAAAAGATCGGCGACGATGGTACAGGTCGAACCGACGGGCTCGTTAATGAAAAGGATGGGCTGGGCGGTGTTGAGGGCGCCAAGGCGATGATGATCGATCACCTCCGTGATGGTGACTTCGCCGGCGCCGGTGACGGCCTGGGTCATTTCGTTGTGGTCGACAAGCACCAGGCGGGTCTTGACCGGCTTGAGGATGTCGGTCTTGGTCAGGATGCCCTGCAGGCGGCCCTCATCAGTGAGGACGAGGAAGGCGGCGGAGGGCGAGACGGCGATCTTCCGGCGGACGTCAGCGATGCGGGTGTCGGCGTCGAGCGAGACGAATTTGCGGTCGATGAGGCGCCCGATGGTGGTGGCGGTGCGGATCACCCAGGCGGTGGTGGCCGAGTCGTACGGGCTGACGATGAGGCTGACGCCTTTGGCTTTGGCGAGTTCGACGACCTCGTCGTCCACCGGGAGATTGCCGGTCACGACCAGCAGGCGCACGCCGATCTGGATGGAACGCTGCTGGATGTCCCAGCGGTCGCCGACGATGATGATGGACTGGCGGGCGGGAATATTCTCCTGGTCGGAGAACTTGCCGAAGGAGCGGATATCCATCGCGCCGATGCGGACGTAGAGTTCCTCGGGGGCGTTTTCGCCGGTGAGGTGCAGGACGTTGGCCCGGAGGGCGCGGGCGATGTCGACAAGACGCGTGTCCACGCGGCGCATGAGCCGGGGTTCGCTGACTTTTGGCGTGAAGAAGCTCCCCAGCTGGAAGATCGAGACGGTGCCGGCGACGCGTCCATCGGCGTCGATTACGGGCAGGATGCGGATGTCGTGTCCCTCGATCAGGGCGAGCGCCTCGGCGCAGGTGGCGTCCCGCGGAATCGAGATAACCTCGGAGACCATGAGGTCGCGCACCCGCGGGGTGACGTCGCTCAGGTAAAGGGGCAGCGGCTGGTGAAAACGCGCCAGGATGGCGTCGATGCGGGCGTTGGAGTTGCCGCAGCGGGCGGCCACGTAGCCGGGTTCGCCGCGCGCCTGCTTGAGCGCCGCGTAGGCGAGGGCGGAGCAGATGGCGTCGGCGTCGGGGTTCTTGTGGCCGATGACGTAGGTGACTCCGTCGGCGGGCGTGAAGGGCGGGCTGGACATGCAGTGGCGTCGTCAAAATGACGGGGTCGCCGCATGAGGCAAAGATTTCTTTTTGGGCCGAAGAGGGCACAGACGCCGGATCCAGGCGGGCGCCATGCCCGGACGCCGGCGATCCCGCCTTTGCGAGCAAAGCGACGGCGAACAGGTGCTGACGACCGACTACCTCACGGCGGGGCCACGGCGGGGACGCCGTCCTCCGAGGCGAAGGCGGAGTTCTTGCCGTAGATCCGCTGATTGCCATCGGCCGGGGCCGGAATCGTCTCCCGGATGTCGTTGGTGGCCTTCCCGCGGGTGTTCACGAGCCGGCTGTCGATCGACTGGTAGAATTGCACGTTGCCGCCGAGGAAGACGATGTGGCCGCCAGCCTCGCGGTAGACACCACGATCGCGATCCCAGCCGCCGGCGGTGGTCAGGCCTCGCGTGAAGGCGATCGGCGTGGTGGCGGGATCGCTCATCTTCAATCCGCCGACCACCTCGAAGCTTGGCGTCTTGTTTTGCAGGGCGGCCAGCACCTGCCGGCGGGTGTCATCATCGGGATCCATGATGGTCGCGGGCGCGGTGCCGTCATACGACGGATCATTCTTCGAAAAGAAGAACGCGGAATCATTGAGCGTGCCTGCCCGGCCGAGCAGTCCGAGCCAGCGGAAGTAATTGCTGGAGGCCTGGACGTTGGTTTGCGCCGCCGCGGCGAGCGGGTCGGGCAGGCGATCGTTGTTGTCGGCGGCGTAGATCATGGCCGCCTTGCCGATCTCGCGAAGGTTACTGGCGTCAACCGTGCGCTGGGCGGTCTCGCGCACCTTGGCCACCGTGGGGATGATAATGGCCGCCAGCACGCCGATGATGGCGATGACGGTCAGCAGCTCGATCAATGTGAAACCGCGGATGCCGCGGGGGACATTCGTTTGCATAGGGGGAGGGGTGTGGAGCACAGATTCCAACATTTTTAATCGAACACAAGACGAAATTATCGGCGAGGCTGGACAAAGGCGGCGCGCTCTTTTTAGAGTACCGGCCTCGTATGAAGATCTATCTGGACGGAAACTATGTGAACCAAGCCGACGCGAAAATCTCCGTGTTCGACCACGGCCTGCTTTACGGCGACGGGATTTTCGAGGGCATCCGGCTCTACCAGGGCAACGTGTTCCGTCTGGAGGATCACCTGGAGCGGCTCTGGTATTCAGCCAAGTCGATCCAGCTTACCATCCCGATATCGCGAAAGGAGATGGCGGACGCGGTGTGCGAGAGCTGCCGGCAGAATGGCCTGCGCGACGGATACATCCGCCTCGTCGTGACCCGCGGCGTGGGCGATCTCGGCCTCGCGCCGTGGCTCTGCCCGAAGCCTTCGGTCATCATCATTGCGGACAAGATCGCCCTTTATCCGCCGGAATACTATACGACCGGGCTGACGGTCGCGACGGTGGCAACGCGGCGAATGGGACCGGCGGCGCTGCCGCCCGCGATCAAGTCGCTCAATTATCTGAACAACGTCCTCGCCAAGCTGGATGCCCGGCAGGCGGGGGCGCTCGAGGCCATCATGCTCAACGAGGAGGGCTTCGTGGCGGAGTGCACCGGCGACAACGTCTTCATCGTCCACAAAGGGCGGCTCTTCACGCCCGCCGCGCAGCAGGGCGCGCTGAAGGGCATCACCCGCGACACGGTGTTCGACATCGCGCGGAGCCTCGGGCTGCCGCTGGAGGAGCATGACCTGACGCGATACGACCTGTGGAATGCGGACGAGTGCTTTCTCACGGGCACGGGCGCCGAGGTCATCGCAGTGGTCAAACTGGACAACCGCGAGATCGGCGACGGCAAGCCGGGGCCGGTGACCAGCCGCGTGCTGGCGGAGTTCCGAAAGCGCGTGCTCGTCGAGGGCACCAGGATCTGACGCCCGTCCCGGTCCGGGGAGGCTCAGCTGACGCAACCCTGGCGCCGCCTGGCGGTCCAAGGGAACTGGGGTTTTCCCTCCGTACGCTCGTCCTTGCCACCGGACGGGCGGATGGCATGATAGGTGCAGGTAAAGCCGGGAACGGTGCCGGTGTGTCCCACTTTTGGGAGGCGCCCATCGCCGTTTTTGAGCAACGTGTTATATTGAGTCATGGCCAACTCCCTCAAATGCGACCTTTGCGGCAAGCCCGCGACCGTCCATCTTACGCAGATCGTCAACAACAAGATCCACAAGGTTGACCTCTGCGAGGCGTGCGCGCAGGCCAAGGGCGTGACGGATCCGGGAGGGTTTTCGCTCGCGGATCTGTTGATGAAGGCGTCGCTGAACCCGGAGCCGGCGGCGGAGGGGGCGCGTTGCGAGCAATGCGGCTTCACCCAGGCGGATTTCAAGAAGCACGGGCGCTTCGGCTGCCCGGCGTGCTACGAGGCTTTCAAGGATGTGATCAACCCGATGCTGGGAAACATGCACAAGGGCACGGTCCATATCGGCAAGGTGCCCCGGCGCGCGCTGGAGCGCAAAACCCTCTACGACCGACTCACCCAGCTCCAGGTCGAGCTGGACCAGGCCATCAAATCCGAGCGGTACGAGGACGCCGCCCGCTGCCGCGACGAGATCCATCACGTGAAGCAGGCTTTCGGCGAGAAGGCGCCAGGCTGACATGAAGATTGCCCCCCTATTTGAAGCGCAGTCCGAGCTGACCGACGCCGCGGCCGGGAAGTGTGCGATCGTGCTGACGACGCGGGTGCGCCTGGCGCGCAATCTGGCCAATCAGCCGTTCCCGGGCTGGGCCAAAGAGGCGCAGCGGAGCGCCATGTTGGCTGACAGCATGGGGGTCGTCGCCGGCCTGCCGCAGATGAAGAAAGGCCTGAGCCTGACCGTCGAGGAGCTCAGCGACCTGGAGAAGCAGATCCTGGTCGAGCGGCATCTCATCAGCCGCGAACTGAGCACGGCGAAGCGCGGCGCGGGCGTGGTGATCAGCCGCGACCAGGTGGCGGCCGTGATGATCAATGAGGAGGACCACCTGCGCCTGCAGGTGCTCCGCGTCGGTTTCCAGCTCAAGAAGGTCTGGAATGCCATCAACACCCTCGACAGCGAGATCGAGGACAAGCTGAATTACGCCTTTTCGCCCACGCTCGGCTACCTGACGGCGTGCCCGACCAACCTGGGCACGGGCATGCGCGCCTCGGCCATGATGCACCTGCCCGCCCTCGTCATCTCGAGTCAGATGGAGAAGGTGGTGCGCGCGGTGAACCAGCTCGGCATGGTCGTGCGGGGCCTGTTTGGCGAGGGCTCCGACGCCAGCGGCAGCATCTTCCAGATCTCCAACCAGACCACCCTGGGCGAGTCCGAGGAGGAGATCATCAAGCGGCTCACGAGCGTGCTCAATACGATCATCGAGCATGAGCTCAACGCCCGCGCCAAGCTGCTCGAGACCGACGGCAGCAAGCTTTTCGACAAGATCGGCCGGGCTTTTGGCATCCTGCAGAACGGCCGGCTGCTCACCTCCGCCGAGGTGATGAATTTGCTCTCGCTCATCCGCCTGGGCATCGACCTCGGGGTGTTCCCCGAAACCCGCCGCCCGCAGATCGACCGCCTCTTCATCGAAGCGCAGCCCGGGCACATCCAGTATGCCGCCCACGGCACGTTCGAATCCGCCCAGCGCGACCAGCTCCGGGCGCAGCTCCTCCGCACCGAATTCGCCAAGTTTGAGGCCCCCACGTTCAACGTCGGCGGCAAGAACTGACCCTCCGCTCCCTGCTTTTTCCATGGAACCGATGAACAATTTCACGCCGCGAGCGCAACAAGTGCTCGCGCTGGCCCGCAAGGAGGCCGACCGCTTTCACCACAACTACGTGGGCACCGAGCACATTCTGCTGGGCCTGATCAAACTGGGGCAGGGCGTGGCGGTCAGCGTGCTCCAGAAGATGGGGCTCGATCTGGAGACCGTGCGCGCGGCGGTCGAGAAACAGGTGGGCACCGGCACGGAGACCAAGGCCACGGGCAGCATACCCTACACCCCGCG
>DATIWI010000201.1:0-8631 GCA_035519475.1 Opitutaceae bacterium | reverse complement strand
CAACTGGGGCATCTACATCTGGGCCGTCAACGCCGGCCGGGTGGTCGACACCAGCCTGGGCTATTTTCTCATGCCCCTTGTCAACCTGCTCGTGGGCCTGGTGTTTTTCCGCGAGCGCCTGCGCGCCCTGCAGTGGCTGGCCGTGGCGATCGCCGCCGCGGGGGTGGGCCAGGCGATCGTGGTGCGGGCCGGGGTGCCGTGGGTGGCGCTGGGACTCTGTGGCTCCTTCGGCCTCTACGGCGCCCTGCGCAAGGATTCCCATCTCGACTCACTCCCCGGCCTGTTCTTTGAAACCCTGGCCATGGCGCCGCTGGCCCTGGCGTGGCTGGCGTGGACCGGCCTCGGCGGCACGGCGGCGTTTGGAACGCACGACCTGCGCGCGTCGGCGTTCCTGATGGGCGCCGGCGTGGTGACGGCCGTGCCGCTGCTCTGGTTCTCGCACGCCGCGCGGCGCCTGCCCCTCAGCACCGTCGGGTTCATCCAATACCTGTCGCCGAGCCTGAGCTTCGTCCTCGGGACCGCGCTGTACCACGAACCGGTTACCACCGCCCGGCTCGTCTCGTTCGCCTGTGTCTGGGCGGCGCTGGCCGTGTTCACGGCGGAAGCCTTGTGGCAGCGACGGCGCGCCGTCGCGCCGGTGCGGATCGCCCCGCTGGTGCCGGATCAGCCCGCGGATCGCTGAACGGGCGCGGCCGGCTGGCGTGAGGTAGTCGGCCGCAGGGCGCGACCTTGCCTGCCCGCCGTAGCCCTGCGTGCGAAGGCGGGGTCGCCGCCGTTTCATATCGTATCCTGATACAACTGCTCGTACGCGGCCGCGGCTTTCTGCCAGCCAAAGTCGCGCGCCATGCCGCGCGCGATCACCGCGCCCAGCCGTTCCTTCTGCCCGTACAACCCGACCGCCCGCTGCAGCGCGCGCTCGAAATCGGCCGCGGTGGGCTCGCAGACAATGCCGGTGCCGTGCGCCGGGCGCTCGTCCAAGTCCACGACGGTGTCCACGAATCCGCCGACCCGCGTCACGATCGGCACGGTGCCGTAGACCTGGCTGTACATCTGGTTCAGTCCGCAGGGTTCGAAATGCGACGGCATGAGGAAAAAATCCGCCCCCGCCTCGATCAGGTGGCTCATCTCCTCGTCATGGCGCATGCTCAGCGCGATCTTCCCCGGATGCGCCCGCGCCAGCTCCTGCAGCGCGGTCTCAAAGCGTTTCTCGCCGGTGCCCAGCACGATCAGCCGGCAGGGCTGCGTGAGAAAGAAGTCGCGGGCGGCCAGCAGGAGATCGAGCCCCTTCTGCTCCGTCAGCCGGCAGACCATCCCGAAGATCGGCCCCGGCGGATCGTCGGTCATGCGGTGCTTCTTGAGCAACGCCGCGCGGCAGACGGATTTTCCCGTCAGATCGTGCGCCGCGTACCGCGCCGGCAGCAGGCGGTCCTTCGCGGGATTCCACACGCGCGTGTCGATGCCGTTGAGCAGTCCCACCAGATCGTCCGCGCGGGTACCCACCACGCCCTCCAGCCCGCAGCCGAACTCCGGCCGCTGGATCTCCCGGGCGTACTGCGGGCTGACCGTCGTCACGCGGTCGGCGAACAGAATGCCGCCCTTCAGGAGGTTGATCTGGCCGTAGTACTCGAAGCCGTCGATGCCCAGCAGCTCGTCCGGCAGGTTGGTGAGCGCAAACGAGCGCATCGGAAAGATGCCCTGGAAGGCGATGTTGTGGATGGTGAACACCGTCTTCATCGCGAGCGAGATCGCGGTGCGGCGTTCCTCGTAGCGCAGGAGCACCGGCAGCAGCGCGGCCTGCCAGTCGTGGCTGTGCACCACGTCGGCCCGGATCTCGGCCACGCGCATGCACTCGACCACGGCCTTGCAGAAAAACACGAAGCGCGCGTCGTTGTCCTCGTAATCGCGCTCCCCGTTGCCGTAGGGCAGCCGGCGGTCGAAGAACTCCTCCCGGCCGATGAAACAGATGGTCAGACCTTTCCTGGCCGGCAGCACACGCACGTCGCCGGTGACGATCCGGTCCCCCATCTCCACCCGCAGCCCCAGGCGCCGCTCGGCGTTCGCCACGTCCTTGTGTTCCAGCGCCGCCCGATGCGCCGGCACGAACACCGTCACGTCGTGACCCTTGTCGGCCAGGGTGGCGGCGAGCGAACCGACGGCGTCCGCCAAGCCACCCGTCTTCACATAGGGGTAGAGCTCGCTGGCGGCGTGAACGATCTTCATGGCGAGAATTGAGAGTGTGCGTTCAACCTGTCCTGGCATCGCGAGGCCCGCCACGCGGGCCGCGGCGATCGAGCCAGCTTGCGCCCAACCAGCGGCTCGGCCCGTCCGGGCGTGTGGCCGCGCCGAAGCTCGCAGCAGCGAAGGCGGGACGAATGGCCTCGTCATCCCGCCGAGCCGGGATTCCTCGCAATGACATTCTGTAAACGCACCCTAGCCGCCCCAGTCGGCCCATGCCAGCCGAAAGGCGCGGCCGCGTGCGCCGCATCACTCTTCCGATTAATCGTTTGCGGTGATCGCCATTGCGCCTAGGCTGTCGCTTCCAAATCTCATCGCCGGGATTCCTGCCGGCGGGGAGCCGACGCCATTCGGCCCGAACACCCCGGTGCGCCGGGACGCGTCCTGTCCTGATTCCCTCACCCTTCGATTCGTATTCTCCCTCCATGCCGCTTCGCGACCGACTCCTGACCCTGCTCCGGGCCCCCGGCTACGCGCCCCTCGCCGAAGATGAAATCGCGCGGGCGCTCAACCTCGGCAAAAAGGAGCGCGCCTCGCTCGCCTTTGAAGTCCGCCGCCTGCTGGCGGCCGGCGAGGTGGTGCGCATCAAGCAGGACCGGCTGTGCCTGCCCGCAAGCGCCGATCTTGTCACCGGCCGGATCAGTTTCCGCCAGGCCGGCTCCGCCTACGTCGAGCCCGAGGTGCGTCCCGGCGAGCGCGAGGCGCCCGACATCCAGATCGCCGCCGAGGACACCGGCGTGGCCATGCACGGCGACAAGGTGGTCGTGCGCCTCAGCGACGAACTCACCCGCCCCCGCGGCAACCGCCCCGGCGGCGAGCCGACCGGCCGCGTCATCCGCATCCTCGAGCGCGCGCACGAGACGCTCACCGGCAATCTCCAGCGCACGCGGCTCTTCTTTTTCGTCGTCCCCGATGACCCGCGCTTCATCCACGACATCTACGTGCCCGACCCGGCCAAGTCCGCGGTGCGCCCGGTGCCGACCGTCGGCGACAAGGTGGTGGTCAAGCTGCGCGAGTGGAAGCAGCGCCACGTCAATCCCGAGGGCGAGCTGGTCGCGCGCCTCGGCCGCACCCACGAACCGCGCGCCGAACTCGCGGCGATCTTCCACAAATACCGCCTCGCGCCCGAGTTTCCCGAGGAGGTGCTGCGCGAGGCCGCCGCCCTGCCCGCGCGGGTGTCTCCGGCCGAAGCCGCCGGACGGCGCGACTACCGCCAGGTGCCCACCTTTACCATCGATCCGGACGATGCGAAGGATTTCGACGACGCCCTGTCCGTCGAGACGCTCGACAACGGCGACGTGCGCGTGGGCGTGCACATCGCCGACGTGAGCCACTACGTGCGCCCCGGCTCCGCCCTAGACCGCGAGGCCCAGCGCCGGGGCAATTCCACCTACCTCGTCGGCACGGTCATCCCGATGCTCCCCGAGAAGCTCTCCAACGGGCTGTGCAGCCTCGTCGAGGGCGAAGACCGGCTCACCAAGGCGGTGCTGCTCACGTTTCACCACGGCCGGCTGCGCGCAACCGAGTTCGCCAACACCGTCATCCGCAGCCGCAAACGCCTCACCTACCACCAGGCCTACGCCTTTCTCAAGGAGGACAACCTCGACCGGATCCGCCGCCTGCCGCTGCCGCCCGCGCACCAGACCGGGGCAACCGGACGCGCGCTGTCTGCGCTGACCCGCCCCGAACTCGCCGATCTCCAGCGCTGGATCCGCCAGCTTTGGGACCTGGGCAGCCGGATGCGCCGCGAGCGCCTGCGGCAGGGCAGCCTCGACCTCGACATGCCCGAGGTGAAGATCTTCGTCGACGCGCAGGGCTACGCCGACCGCCTCGAGCGGATCGAGCCGGACGAGAGCCACCAGCTCATCGAGGAATTCATGCTCGCCGCCAACGAGGCGATCGCCCGCGTGACGAAGCAGCACCACCTGCCCTCGCTCTACCGTGTGCACGACGACCCCGACGAAGAAAAGCTGCAGGAGTATCGTCAGTTGCTCGCCACGTTCGGCGTCACGGTCGGCGATCTCACGCAGCGCGGCGAGGTCACGCGCCTGCTCGGCATCCTCAAATCGCACCCGCAGGGCTACACGCTGCGCACGCAGCTCCTGCGCAGCCTGAAGAAGGCCGTCTACCGCGCCACGCCCGACGGGCATTATGGCCTGGCGAAGCAAGACTACACGCATTTCACCTCGCCGATCCGTCGCTACGCCGACCTCGTGGTGCACCGCGTGTTCGACCACTACCTGGTGAAGCACCTCGGCCAGACCGCGCCGCGCGGGCACGGCTCCGGCTACACCGCGGCGCGCATGGAAAGCCTGGCCGAGCATCTCAGCCTCACCGAGCAGAACAGCATGGAGGCGGAGCGCGAATCGCAGAAGGTGAAGCTGCTCGAATTCTTCGAGCGCGAGGTGGCGAAGAAGCAGCGGACCGCCTTCGCCGCGGTCATCACCGAGGTGCGCAACCACGGGCTGTTCGTCGAGCTGCCCGACGCCATGACCTTCGGCTTGGTGCACCTCTCGACGCTGCGCGACGACCTCTACCTGCTGAACAACGCGGGCACGGCGCTGATCGGCCGCCGCACCCGGCGGCGCCTCGACGTCGGCCAGAAGATCCAGGTCGTCACCGAGCGCGTGGACCGCTTCAAGCGCCAGATCGATTTCCGGCTGGCCGGTTGACGCCGCCGGTGACGGGCCAGTTTGGCGCTGCCCCTACTTGCCCCGGACGGCTTTTGCGGCCGGCTCCTTCAGCAGCGAGCCGGTCACGATGAATCTCTCGAGCTGCACTTCGCCCGGCTTCGCGGTCTGGTAGGTGGGAATGACCCGGCCCGGACGGCCGCTGACGTTCCCGTGACCGGTCACCATGGGCCGGGTGGGATCAACCTGCGCGAGAGCGACACCGGCCAGGGCCAATGCCGCGATGATTGCCAGTATGTTTTTCATTTTTCGTCTTGGCTGAGTTAAGGGGCGTTTGTGAGTCAGTGAACACTCACGAGCTTGACGGTTCCCAGGTTCGGGTAATCGCTGATTTTCGTATAGGCACCACTTTGTGCTTCGACGATCCAGGGACCCTCGTCGGTGAGCACGAAGATCACACTATGACCTTCCTTGCTGGCGTCCAGCCCGCCGAACGGCTTTTCTTGCCGGACGATGACCGTGGCGGCGGCGGGCGCCCGGGCGTGGGCCTCCATGGCTGACAGGCTGAGCATCAGCCGACAGACGAGCGCGAAGCCGTTGCAGCTGCCGGCGGTGCGGTCTTCCGCAAGTCCCTTTTGGCGAAACCCCTTCATCTGCTCCTTGACCGCCGGGAGGAATTCCCGCCGCAACCACTTGGCCGAGATCACTTCGTATTCGGTATCTTCCAACGGGGAAACCCACACCTCGGGCGGCAGGGCCTGGTCGAACACCTCCCAGAGTGCCTCGGCGGTCACAGTCTTTCCGGTCGGCATCCCGCTTGGCGCCCAGAGGTGCACGCTCGCCTGGCCGGTGGCGGCCGTGATCGCCAGAACCACCGCCAGCCATCGGGCCAGGCTGAGGCCTCCTGCGCGGGGATTCGCCAGGCTTCCGCCGGCCGATCGGGTGAGCGGATCGCCGCGATCGCGGTACGCGATGAGGTTCCAAGAATGCATGGGAGGAAACATAGCATCAAATAAGCCAACGGCGAGCCCTACGTCGCCAACGCCTCCCCCGCGGAGTCAACGACTCACCAGAGGGACACGGGGCTCGCCCAATGAGCCAACGACTCACCGTCGGCAGCGCCCTGGTCAGATGAGGCGCGATTTGATCCGTTCGTAGCGCGAGCGTCCCACCGGCAGGCGCAGCCCATTGCGCAACTCGGCGAAGTAACGGCTGCCCCTCTTCACGACCAGGCGGGACACCATGGGGAAGCGGACGAGATAGGATTTGTGGATGCGCACGAACGTCGGCGGCAACGCGGCCTCCAGGCGCCCGAGGCATTTGTCATAAAAACTTCGCTGGCCGTTGGTCAGGACGAGTTCGGAGTACTTGTCTGCGCCCTCGACGTAGAGCAGGTCGTCGAGCGGAACGAGATCGATTCGTCCCGTGCGGCGCACGGCGAGAAACCGCTCCGGCGGCTCGGCGGACTGCTCCTGCTCGCCGACCCGCCGCAAGGCCATGGCCAACCGTTCCTGGCTGACCGGCTTGGGTACAAAATCAAGCACGCCACGTTCAAACGCAGGCAACACGAGTTCGGCGTTCGCTGAGACGATAATCGTTCGAATCGCAGACCGGCCTCGGAGCAAGGGCGATTCCAGTGCGTCGCCTTGGACGAGGTCCGGATCCAACAGGACGACGCTGAAAGCCATCTTTTCCAGGCAGGCGGTGGCGGCCGAGATTGAATCGACGGTGGCCAGGTGCGTCAGCCGCCGACCAAGGATGGCGCGGCAGCGCTCCTCCAGGAGCGACATCGCGCGCGGTTCGTGGCCGATCAGAAGGATTTTCATGCGGCCTCCTTTTGCCGGCGCTCGCGGTTCGGGGGCGCCACCTGCACGCCGTCCACGTGATAGCCGAGCCGGGAGGCCACGGCGGCGACGATCTTCGCATCGTCGCGGCTGGAGCACTCGGCGAGGGAAGTGCCGTGGAGGGGTTCGTAGACGGCAATCTGACAGTCGGTCGGGCGGAAGAAGACCATCGGGAGCTCGTCGCTTCCGCTTCTCACCCAGAAAATCGTCGCAGGAAACGGGACCATGCGGGCCACAAGTTCGACGTCCCGGGCTTTCTGCTCGGACGACATCACCTTCGGCGGTGGCGCGGGCCGCGGGTCGACGACCGTCGTGCGCAGCACGGTCCTCACATGCTTCTCCAGAATGGTTTCCGCCCGCCGGGTGATTTGCTGCAGGTCCGGCCGGGCCTCGACCCGCCAGCCAAGCGTAAACACGCCAAAACACTCGTCCCGGCACCACCATTCGCCCTGCCAGCTGATCAGCGCGATCGTATGGGGCCTTCTGACCCCGTCAGCACTGCGCGCGGTGACCACCAACGGTTCGCCCCGTTCGACGGGGAAATCCGCCGAAAACCGGGCGAGAAACGTGATCGTCGAGATGTGGCAGCCGTTCGCGACATGGTCGCTATCCGGATACGCGGGAGGAACTTGAGGAGCGGTCGAAGCTCCGTGATCGTGGCCGGTCGTCTGCGCGCCCGCGGCGGCGAGAGTTGCTGCAAGCACGAGAGCAACGACGAGCGAGCCGGGGCGCGTGAGGGGGCATTTCGGGGGTTGCATCCCGACGAAACGCCTGCTCGCCCCGCGATCTTTCAAAAATCTTCAGCGGCCCGCCCGATTTGGCTAACGGCGGTGGAACCCATTCTCCGGATGGGCCTTCCTCTTCTCTCCGCTCACGGACCCAGTCGGAGGCCGGTTGCCCGCATTCGCTCCGGGTCGGATGCGTTTCGGGTCTGTGGGGCGGATTCGTGGTTTCCAAGCTTGGGGTTTCAATGGAATGCATTCCGATTGCGGCTTTTCACCCAGCCGCTTTTCTGCTAATCGGAAAGCACGTCCGTCCGCGCGGAATGCCATGAACGCCTTGAAACAGGAGGCGGTCTCGACCCTGCGCACGCGACCCAGCCTGCTTCTTCGCGTGCGCTCCTGGGAGGATGCTACGAGTTGGACGGAGTTTCACCGGCTCTACCGCAAGCTGATCTACGGGCTCGCCCGCCGGTCCGGCCTGCAGCACGCGGATGCGGAGGACGTGACCCAGGATGTCTTCAAACGCGTGGCCGAGACGATCCACGTGTTTCAATCGGATCCCAACCGCGGAACTTTCCGTGGCTGGCTCATGAATCTCACGCGCTGGCGGATCGCCGACAAATTCGGCAGCCGGCCCAAGGGCGAATACCATCGCGTACGCAGTCACGATGACACCGGACTGCGCACGTCGACCATTGAACGGGTGCCCGACCGGCCGGAAGAGGACAGTGCGTGGGACAAGGAATGGCAGCGCCATCTGCTCGACGCGGCGTGCGAACGCATCGCCCGCCGGGTCAAGGCACGCCATTACCAGGTGTTCGACCTCTACATCCGCCAGCAGTGGCCGGCGCTAAAGGTGGCGCGCGAGCTGGGGATCACTCCGGCCTCCGTCTACCTGATCGGCCACCGGCTGACCAAGCAGCTCAAGGCGGAAGTCGAAATCCTGAAGAAACAGCTCGGGTGAAACGGTCGGCGCGAAGCGGGCTTATCCCGGCGTTTTTGGCTTTACCGCCCGGCCTTGGAGGAACCGCTCGCACCCGATGTTCAGAACGGCTCGTTGTTCTTGGGGTCGTTGAGCAGCCCTTGGAACTGCGGGTCATCGCGGACCGAATCCCAGTCCGGGTCGACCCGCAGATATGGGACGGTTATGCTGCTCGGCGCGCGTAGCAATGGTGCAAGCAGGGCGACAGACTCCGCTGG
>DATIWI010000200.1:0-3769 GCA_035519475.1 Opitutaceae bacterium | reverse complement strand
GCCGCGGCCATCGAGGCCAAGCTCGCGGCCAACGCGCGGAAATACCCGGTGGAGAAGGCCCGCGGCCGGGCGGACAAGTACACCGAGCTTTAGGCGAAGGCCAGAGGCCAGCTTGCCGCGCCGAAGCGCTTGGGCGAAGGCGGGAGGACAGAGGCCAGAGGTCAGAGGACAGAGGTCGAATCTCAGGCCAGAGGCGACAGGACAGGGGGCATTCCCCTCCTGAAACCTTACACGTTACACCTTAAACCTTACACCTGTCGCCCCGGACCACGGTTCCACCCGGAGGACCTGGTCCGAAACCCGGACCTCAACCTCAACCATGGACTCCCGCTAGCTCCGGCCGCACGAGCAGGCGCCGCCGCAGCCACAGCCGCCCCCGCCCCGGGTCGCCTGCGGCTTGGGCGCGCTCTTGCCGCCCACCCCCATCAGGCCATAGCCGCCGGAAATGATGCGATGCACCGGCTCACCCGAATCCGGATGCCGCGTGAGCGGTGCATCCTTCATGCTCTGGATCACTTCGAAGCGGGTCGGCAGCTCGCCGGGATGCCGCGGAATCGTCTCGTAGACGTAGGTGGCCATGGGGTCGGAAAAGTGAGAAGGGCCAAGTAACAAGTATCAAGATACTCGGAAGGCAAGCCCAGCCATGATTTCCGGCCTTGTGACTTGCGACTTCTGACTTGTCACTTGGTCAAAAGGTGTCGCCCTTCCAGCCCCACATGCCGTGGCGCACATCGATGAACTTCACGTAAACGCGCTCCGGCCTGATGCCGAGGTGCTCGTTGATCAGCTCGCACAGGGTCTGGCTGAGCCGTTTGGTCTTGTCCGCCGGGAGCCCGATGCTCTTCAGCTCGAGGAAGGCCACGGGGTCGTCGGTGCCGGCGAACACCATGGGCGTGTCGGGCTGCAGGGCGATCATCACGAACTCCTCGGGTTTGCCGAGTTCACGGGCCACGAGCGCCGAGGCATCCTTCAGCACATTCCGCTCCGCCTTCTTTGAGAGCGGCAGGTTGGTCTGGATCTTCAGGTAGGGCATGATGCACCTCCGGTTGAGTGTTGAAGAGTCCCCACGTCTGCGTCTGACAACGCGGAGCATGAAGGGTTCGCCGCCAGCTGTCGAATGCCAAGTCGGCGGCGCGTTGCCCACGGGATGCTCGGCGCTTGCCGCCCGGCCGTGGCTCCATTCACTCGGGACAAACCCGTCCGCCATGGCCCTTCCCCGCAAAGTCGTTCGCCACTACTTCATTTTGCCCTGCTGCCTGCTGCTGCTCAACCTCTGCACCACCGTGCTCTCCTACAAGGCGAAGCTCATCCCCGACCGGCTGCTGCAGACGGCCTTTGTCATGTTCATGGTGCTGGTCGGCAGCTCGCTGGTGGCGTATGTGCTGTCGCCCGCGATCGAGTCGCTGGTCGACTCCCTGCACCAGACCAGCCGGCAGCGCGGGGGCCATGCCGGCGAGGCGGTCTTTCTCGTGGCCCTGGGCGTCGGCATCTTCGCGCTCTACTACGCGGTGTACATCCATGGGCCGCAGTCGGTGCTGCCGCCGGCGTGGCGAAATTGACTCCGCTGCGGGGGCATCGCCGCGCAACAGTTCAACGAAATCCCCGCGTTCACCCGCCGCCGGCGGCCCGGGCGTCAGCTTTTCGGCCGGAAGGCCTTCATCGTGGCCTCGTTGGTCTCGAGGCGCGGACCGCCGATGAGATCGAGGCAGTACGGAATTGCTGGAAACACCGCCTCGAGGTTCTCGCGGATGGCCTTGGGGCGGCCGGGGAGGTTAATGATGAGCGTCTTGCCGCGGACACCCGCGATCTGGCGGGACAGGATCGCGGTGGGCACGAACTTGAGCGAAACCGCCCGCATCCGCTCGCCGAATCCCGGCAGCAGCTTGTGGCAGACCGCGGCCGTGGCCTCGGGGGTGACGTCGCGCGGGGCGGGGCCGGTGCCGCCGGTCGTCACCACCAGGCAGCAGCCCGCTTCGTCCGCCATGCGGCGCAGCTCGGCTTCGATCACCGGCTGCTCGTCGGGCACCACCCGGTAGTCCAGCTGAAAGGGTGTCGCCAGCCATTCGCGCAGCAGCGCGACCGCCGCCTTGCCCGGCGCGTCCTCATACACGCCCGCGCTGGCGCGGTCGGAAACGTTGATGACGCCGAGCTTGATCATCGGGGGATGAACCACGGATGACATGGATGAAGACCGGCAAGGCGAGCCTTATCCTGAACCAATCCGGGCAATCCAGGGTCAGAAGTGGGAGCGGAGTTCCGCGGGCTGGCGGCCCGCGGCCCGGAGCGTGCGCAGGCTGAGGGCGTCGTGGCGCTTGGCGAGGCGCACGCCCTGCGCGTCGGTCAGCAGCGGGCAGTGATAGAAGGCGGGCGGCGCCAGCGCGAGCGCGCGGTAGAGCAGGAGCTGGCGGAAGGTCGACAACAACAGGTCGGCACCACGGACCACCTCGGTGATGCGCATGGCGTCGTCGTCCACCACGCAGGCCAGTTGGTAGGCGGGCGTGTCGTCCCGGCGCCAGACAATGAAATCGCCGAAATGCACGCCGGCCGTGGCCGATTGCGCCCCGGAGCGGCCGTCGGTGAACGTGAGCGTGTCGCCGTCGGGCACGCGGAAGCGCCAATTGATCCCGCTCCGCAGGCTGGGCGCAGGAGGCGGGGGCCCGCCCTCCCGAGCTTGGGCGAAGGAGGGTCGGCAGGTGCCCGGATAGATCGGCTCGTCGGGCGTCCAGGCCTCGCCGGGCGGCGCTTCATGCGGCGCGCCGGCCGCCTCCTGCACGTCGCGGCGCGAGCAGGTGCAGGGGTAGATGGCGCCGGCGGTCCGCAGCTGCTCGAAGGCCGCCAGGTAGTGGGCGCGCCGCTTGCTCTGGTCGTAGGGACCGTACGGTCCGCCGACGTCGGGCCCCTCCTGCCACCTGAAGCCGAACCACCGCAGATCCTCCAGCATCGCCGCGGCCAGGTCAGCGCGCGCGCGGGCCGGGTCGAGATCCTCGTTGCGCAACACCAGCACGCCGCCGGCCGCCCGGGCGCGTTCCTGCGCCATCCAGAACGTCCGCGCGTGCCCGAGGTGCAGGTACCCCGTGGGGGAGGGCGCGAGCCGCCCGCGATAGGAGGGGGATGAAACCACGGATGACACGGATAAACGCGGATGGGGCCGGGGGGAATCAACTATTTCTGCTTTCATCTGGTTTAATCTGTGTCATCCGTGGTCAAGATCATGCCCGGCCTCATCTGCGTCTATTGTTCCTCCAGCGACCACCTGGCGCCCCGGTACTACGAGACGGCGGCGGCGCTGGGCCGGCAGCTGGTCGCGCACGGTTGGGGGCTCGTCTATGGCGGCGGCAACCGCGGGGCCATGGGCGTGGTGGGACGTTCGGTCAAGGAGGCGGGCGGCCATGTCGTCGGCATCATTCCCGAGTTCATGAAATCGCGCGAGCTGGCCCTGGCCGACGCGAGCGAGCTGATCACCGTGGCCACCCTGCGCGAGCGCAAGCAGCTCATGGAGGAGCGCGCCGAAGGGTTCATCGCCCTGCCGGGCGGCATCGGCACGCTCGAGGAATTTCTCGAAATCATGGTGCTGCGCTATCTCAACCGCCTCCACAAGCCGCTGATCCTCGTCAACCAGGACGGTTTCTACGACGACCTGCTGCGCTTTTTCGAGCGCATGACCCGGGAGCGCTTCAAGTCGCCCGGCCTGCACGAGCTGTTCACGGCGGTGGCGACGGTCGGCGAGATCTGGCCGCACCTGCGCGAGCCGAAGCCCTTCACGGCCGAC
>DATIWI010000199.1:0-7872 GCA_035519475.1 Opitutaceae bacterium | reverse complement strand
TTGCGTCAACTCATGCCGGCGCGGAGTGCTTACGCACCGTCCCGATTCGCCCCGCCCATGACCCCATCATTGGCGGCGCGGATTCCAGCTCAAAAGCAAACCCAAAATCCCCCATGACTGCTTCAAGTCCAAACAGTCGTTCGCAGTTATTGTTTCGCGCGACGGTGGCCGCCCTCTCCTTGGGCGCCGGCCGTTTCGCTTTCGCACAGCCGAGTTCGACCGCTTCCGCCGCCGGCGGCGAAGTGATCGAACTGCCCAAGTTCGTCATTACCGAAACCCCGGTCAACCCCTACCAGTCGCAGCAGGCGCTGTCGGCGACGCGCGTCGCGATGTCCATCCAAGACGTCCCGCAGACCCTCTCGGTGGTCACCAGCGATTTCATCGCCGATTCGATGAGCCTCAGAATGCTCGATGCCGCCAAGTTTGTGACGCCGGTGGTCGAGTCGACGCTGCCTTTCGGCGGTGACCGCTACATGATTCGCGGCTTCCAAGTCTCGCAGGAATTCATTGACGGCTGTGTCATTTCGGGCGGATCGGGCTACAGCATGTCCATTCCGCAGTACAACCTCGAGCGCATCGAGGTGATCAAAGGCCCCAACGCGATCCTGGTCCCGGGCGGCAGCCCGGGCGGCGCCATGAATCCCATCACGAAGGCGCCGGCGCCCCGGAACGCGCAGTCGGTGACCTTGAACCTGGCTCAATACCAGGGCAACGATGTGGGTTTCGACATCAACCGCGTGATCAATGAAAAGAACCACATGGCGGTCCGTCTCGCCGGCGGCTACTGGCGGAACACGCACATGTACATCGACCGTATGTTCCGCATCGGCTATGAAATCTCGCCGTCGTTCTCGGTGGAGCTCACGCCAACCCAGAAGCTGGTCCTCAAGGCTGACTTTCTGCAAAACCGCGAGACCAACCTGGGCGGTCTGCCGATTGATCCCACGGTGGGCAGCACGCAAACCGCCTTCATCGCGCGCGGCCTGCCCCATGACTGGTCATTCGGCAATCAGGATGACTGCCGCCACCGTTCCACCGAGCGCCTGAGCGCGGAGTTGCTCTCGACCTTGGGTGAGCACGTCACGTCACGGCTCTATGTCATGGGAGATCACGTCCGCCGCATCGACGTCGGCGGCACGAACGACGCCATTGCCGGCACCGGTGGTGGCAGCCGCAACCCTTCGACGGGCCTGTACGAACCAGGCGTGACCTGGACGACCACGAACAACGCCGACGGCACCGTCACGCCCGTGTCGACCAGCGTTCCCGTCACCGACCCCTCCCTCTGGTACTACACCCACAACGTGACGCGGGTCGACTTGGAATACGCGGAAGCGCATCTCAAGAACGACTATGCCGCCAAGTTTGAGGGCTCCTGGTTCAAATCGACCACTTTGGGCGGCATCACTGCGGATTTCTCCAAGGTCCATTTCAAGAGCTGGGCGGCCGCGGTCACCAACTTCGGCGCCTACAGCGCGTCGCGCCCGGGCGTGGCCAACAACCCCAACGGGCTGACCGTCGGCAGCGCAACCTACGTGGGTCTTCAGAACATCACGTTTCCGCCCTACCAGTTCCCGGCCATCGTGCCAGCGGATTTCACTCTCGCGTCGCCGACCAGCGTGCAGAGCGGAGGTGACATTGTGTCCAAGCAGACCACTTTTCAGGGCTACATCTTGGAGACATTGAACCTGCTCAGTGACCATGTGGAGCTTTCCGGCGGCTTCTCCCGTTTCTATGGAGTCTTGACTCGTGCGGACAGCACGCTGACCAGCCTCAACGCCAACATCCTGCTGGCCGCTCCGACCTATAATCTGGTCACCAACGCCAAATCGATCGGCATCGTGGTGAAACCGATCAAGGAACTCTCGCTGTTTGCCGGCCGGAATACAACGGGCGGAACGATGCCTGGCGAACTCGGGCCCGGCACCTATCTCGAGAACACCACGACCTTCTCGGGGCCCTACTATCCGAGCGGCCCCGTGACCGTCCAGCGATTCCGGCCCACCTCGGGCAGCCAGGATGAGTTCGGCGTGAAGACTGCGCTGCTGGACGGGCGGTTCACCGCCTCGTTCGCTTATTTCAAGATTTCGCAACAGAACTACGGCGTTCCCAACAGCGAGTATTATACGCTTGTTGCCCAGGGCCGGCAGGCGGAAGCGAACGCGTTGGAGAACCCGATCTATCTGAACCTCAATTCGAAAGGATGGGAGATCGAAGGAACGTATGCGCTCAGCAAGAACCTGACGATCCTTGCCAATTATACTTCGTTCAAGGAACGCCAGCCGGTCACGAATGTCCGGGTGCGCGCCGTGCCCGATCACGCCGGCGCACTCTACATCGACTATCGGTTCACCGAAGGGGCACTCAAGGGATTCGGCGTCAACGTCGGCGTTGACTACAAGAGCGACGTCGCGGGTGAAAACGTCAATAGCTACACGACGACTCGACCCATCACCGGCGGCGTCGGACTGGTGCCGCAGCAACCGACGTTTCTGGTGGCCGGACGGACCCTCATCAACGTCGGCCTCACCTACCGGATGCCGTCGTGGACGGTGCGCCTGCAGCTCTCGAACGCAACCAACAAGGATTATATCCTCGCCGCGGGCAGCCGTACGTCGGCGGTCGTCGGCGAACCGCGGTCCTGGCGGGTCTCCACGACCTACAACTTCTAGACGGTTGGGGTTACTGTCGGTTAGGTATCATCCGCCGGCCGGCCTCAGCGCCGGCCGGCGTCATTTTGGCGGCCGGAAGGGCGTCGCTCCCGCCCGGAGGAAGATTTCCACACTTGCGCGGCCGCGCCAATTCGCGCAACGTGCACGCTCTGCGTTTCGGGCGCGGTAGCCAAGTGGTAAGGCCGGGCTCTGCAAAAGCCCTATGCGCCGGTTCGATTCCGGCCCGCGCCTCCAGCCTTCGCTGCAGTGCAGCGGAGGTTAAGGGGTCTACACCAAAGATTGGGCCTTCACCAGGGATTGGGGAGGGGACAGCTTCGCTGATCTCCCCGTTGGGGTTAGTAGCTGGGAGACTACCTTGTACGTCGCTGTTTGGGGCGGGCCGATGCCATTCAATGCCCTACAACACCCGCGACGACTCGGCAGGCGCCAAGCTGACAGCCGGTTTTTCGGCAGACACCTTGCCCCGTTCCGCAATCACTTCGCGCCGGCAAACAGCCGCGCGAGGCCGGGATACGGCACCAGGGGAATCACTTCGAACGCAATCAGAGCGGCACGCACCAGCGGAAGCGTGCCCAGCACGCGCCGCGCCTCCTCCGCATCGGCGCACTCCAGGACCAGCACCGCCTCCCGCCGATCCTGACGGAAATAGATCTCCCGCAGGACGCCCGCCTGCTGCAGCTCCCACACCCGGGCCGCTTCCGCCTGCAGATGCGGCTTGAAGGCGCCGGCAGTGACCCCGGACACTTCCTTTTCGAGAGCGAGGATCTTCATGGAAGAATGGCGGCGCGCCGGCAACTTCCCGCGCGGCGCGAGTAACGCTGGCGACTCACCCGGTCAACCTCGCGTAGTCTCCCGCCGACAGCAGCGCGCCGGCCTCGGCGGGATTGGCGACCTTGATCTTGGCCAGCCACCCGTCGTCAAACGGCGACCGGTTGACCGTCTCCGGGGCGCGGTCAAGCTCAGCGTTGACCGCCAGGACCGTGCCGCCCACCGGCAGGTAGAGATCGGAGGCGGCCTTGACGGATTCGACCACGCCAAAGACCTCGCCGGCCTTGAGCACGGCGCCAGTCTTCGGGAGTTGGACGAACGTGATGTCCCCCAGGCTGTTTTGGGCGTAGTCGGTGATGCCGACCGTCGCGGTGCCGTCGGCCTCCAGTTTGAGCCACTCGTGCGATTTGGTGTACTTCCGGTCGGATGGAACATTGCTCATCGGAAAATGGGTAGGAGCCTGCTTGCAGGCGATTTGAACACGCGGCGTTTCGCGTGCAAGCACGCTCCTACAGTTTCTTCAACGAAACGAACGGGGGCTTGACGAGCTGCAGGTTGATGCTCGCGCCGCGGATCTCGACCGCGAGCGGCAGGGCGGCGGCCCCGGTGGCCACCAGCGCCGACCCGATCGCCTCGTTCAAGACGGGCGAAAGCGTGCCGGACACCACCGTGCCCACCTCCCCTGCGGGTCCCAGCACGGCAGCGCCCGCGCGCACGATCCGGCGGTCGCCCGTCTTGAAGAAGACGATCTTCCTCGCCGATCCCCCGCTCTTCTCCGCGGCCAGGGCCGCGCGGCCGATGAAATCGCCGTGCTTGTCGAATTTCACCGTCCAGCCCAACCCGGCCGCAATCGGCGACACCTCGGCCGTGATCTCATGCCCGTAGAGCGGATAGCCGGCCTCGAGGCGCAGGCTGTCGCGCGCGCCCAGGCCGGCGAGTTCCAGCCCGTGCGGCGCGCCCGCCGCCAGCAGGGCCTCGGCCAGGCGGGGCGCCTCACCCGCGGCGTGGTAGAGCTCAAAGCCGTCTTCGCCCGTGTAGCCCGTGCGGCTGAGCAGGCAGCGCACGCCGGCGACTTCGCCCTCGGTGAAATGGTAATACTTGACCAGCTCAAGTTTGGCGTCGGTGAGCGATTGCACGATCGCGGCCGCCCGGGGACCCTGCACGGCCAGCAACGCGTAGTCGGCAGACCGATCGGTCACCGTTACGGCGAAGGCCGCCGCCTGTTCGCGCAGCCACGCGAGGTCCTGGTCGATGTTGCCCGCGTTGATGCAGAGGAAGTAAACCTCCGGGGCGCGCATGTAGATCAGGAGGTCGTCCACCACCCCGCCGTGCGGGTAGCACATCGGCGAGTACAGCACGCGGCCGGGAAACAGCCGGTCGACGTCGTTGGTCACGACGTGATTGAGGAAGGCGGCGGCGCCGGCGCCGAGCACGTCGACCTCGCCCATGTGGCTCACATCGAACAGGCCCGCGGCGCGCCGCACGGCCTTGTGCTCCTCGAGGATGCTGCGGTATTGCACCGGCATCT
Organism: Opitutaceae bacterium; assembly: GCA_035519475.1. Classification (GTDB taxonomy): domain Bacteria; phylum Verrucomicrobiota; class Verrucomicrobiia; order Opitutales; family Opitutaceae; genus Fen-1467. The sequence goes on along the minus strand of DATIWI010000199.1, from coordinate 2,904 downwards.
CCCAGCCGGCGAAATCCACCAGGCGCGCGCCGTGGGCGACGTGAAAGTCGCGGAGCGTCGTGTGCTTGAGGTTGCCCATCCCCAGACCCTAACCGCCCGCCCCGGGGGATGCGCAAGGCTGTTCTCGCGCCCGGCGGGCAGGACCCGGAAGAACCGCTGCAAGAATTGATTCGAAAATGAACTACGAGCGCTAGACAGTAGCCTGCATGCTGTGGCTCGTCGTCGCCATCGTCTTCACGCTGGGCGTTTCTTTTGCCTGCTCGCTCACGGAGGCGCTGATCCTGAGCACGACCATCGCCGAAATCGAGGCGCTCAAGCGGCGCCGGCCGCGCCGCGGCCAGCTCCTCGAGACCCTCAAGCTCAGCCTGGAGGACACCATTTCTGCCATCCTGACGCTGAACACCATCGCCACCACCCTCGGTTCGATGATCGTCGGCGGCATGGTCACGCACCTCTACGGCGAGGCCCTGCTCGGGATCGCCTCGGGCACCATGACGTTCACCATCCTGGTGTTTTCGGAGGTGCTGCCCAAGAACATCGGCGTCGCCTACCGCGAGTCCCTGCAGCCCCATGTGGTCTACCCGCTCTGGTGGATCCGGCGCGCGCTGGCCCCGATTCTCTACGTCTGCAGCGTCGTGGTTCGCTTCTTCATCCGGACGCGCCCGCCGGCCCAGGCCTCCGACCGCGAGATCATCCTCCTCGCCGAGAAGGGCGCGAAGGAAGGCACGCTCTCCCCGAGCGAATCGAACATTATCGCCAACGCCCTCTCGCTCGATGACGTGCGGGTCAGCGAAATCATGACGCCGCGCACGGTCGTCACCACGCTCCGCAAGACCGCGACGGTCGGTGAGGTTTTCCGCGAATATCCCAATATCCCGTTTGCCCGCATTCCCGTCTGCCAGAAGAATCTCGACGACGTCGTCGGGTTGGTACGGCGCCGCGACCTGCTCAAGGCCAAGGCCAACGACCAGGATCTCGAGACCGTCGGCAATCTCATGCAGGAGATCAATTTCATCCCCGAGACGGTGACCGTCGGAAACGCCCTTCAGTTGTTCCTCAAGACGCACCAACAGCTGCTCGTCGCCGTGGACGAATTCGGCTCGACGGCGGGCGTCGTGACCATGGAGGACGTGATGGAGCACATCCTCGGTCGGGAGATATTCGAGAAGGATGACGTGGCGGTGGACATGCGCGAACTGGCCCGCGCCAAGCTGCAGAAGCAGAGCCGCATCCGCCGCCCGGGCGAACCACGCCCCTGACGCCTGCCATGACGCCACCGCTCGCCTACTGGGTCCATAATCTAAGCCCGTTCGTCATCCGCTTCGGAGAGAACTTCGGCATCCGCTGGTATGGGCTGGCCTACGTGCTGGGCTTTCTCGCGGGGGGCTGGCTGATGATGCGCTACCGGCGCGCGGGCCGTTCGGCGCTGGCGGCCGAGCAGGTGCCCGATTTCATCGTCGCCCTGGTGGTGGGCGTGCTCGTGGGCGGGCGGCTCGGCTACTTTCTGCTCTACGATTTCGAGCTGTTGCGCTCCCATCCTCTCGTCCTGCTGCGGGTCTGGGAAGGAGGCATGGCCAGCCATGGCGGCTTCATCGGCGTGGTCCTGGCCATCTGGTGGTTCGCCCGCCGCACCGGCCTGCCGTTCCTGCACCTCGGCGACATTCTCGTGAGCACCGTGCCCGTTGGATTGCTGCTCGGCCGCCTCGCCAACTTCGTGAACGGCGAACTCTGGGGCAAGATCACCACCGTCTCGTGGGCCGTCATCTTCCCGAAGAGCGCGCTCGAGGGCACCCCCGTGGCGCTCATCGCCCCACGACACCCGTCGCAGCTCTACGAGGCGGCCCTGGAGGGAGTCGTGCTGCTCGCCCTGGTGCAATGGCGTTTCTGGAAGAGCGACGTCGTGCCGACCCAGCCGGGCCGCCTCAGCGGCGAGTTCCTCGTGGCTTATGCCGGCTTGCGCTGCGTGGGCGAACTCTTCCGCGAACCCGACGCGCCGCTCATCCTCGGCCTCAGTCGCGGCACCTTCTATTCGATCATCGTCGCGATTGCCGGAGCCGCCCTGATCGCCCGGAGTTGGCGCCACCGTCACGGGCCCCCTCCGGTGGGCCCGCCCTGAATCGCGCGGCGTCGCCTGCCCTGCGCCAGCGTCGCGCCAGATTCTCCAAGCCGGCCTCGGCCGACATCCGCTTCCTGCTTACCCCTTGCCAAACCCCAATCGCCCCGCGGAGCGAGCGGCCGCCGGCCGCCGCCCGGGTCTGCCTTCCATCATGAACAAGCACTCGCGCCGTCTCGTGCTGATTCTCGTCGTCCTCCTCCTGCTCGCACTCCTCGCCGTCCTCCTGGTGCGCTGCCGCGGCCAGCGCACCGCGATCGTGGCCGGGGAAGCTCCGAAGGCGGCGCCCGCGGGTGTCCTCAGTTCGGCGTCACCGCCCTCCGCGGCGCTGTCGCCGGAATCGCTCACTCCCACGACGGTGCAGATCCCCGAACGCGTCACCGCCGGCGCCGCCTTCAATGTCGCGTGGATCGGCCCGGACAATCCTGGCGATTTCATCACGATCGTGCGCGCCGATGCGCCGCCGGCGCACTACGAAAATCGCACCGAAACCCGCCACGGCAGCCCCCTGGCCCTGCTGGCCCCCATGGACGCCGGGGCGTTCGAGGTGCGTTACGTCACCGCCCGGTCCCACACCGTTCTCGGCCGGGCACCGATTTCGGTCGACCCCGCCAAGGTCACGCTGGCGGCACCCGAGCAGGTGACCGCTGGCGCGTCTTTCGCGGTGACCTGGACCGGGCCCGACAACGCGGCTGACCATATCACGATTGTGCCGAAGGCCCTGCCCGACGGCCAATATCGCAACCACACGGCCACCGCGAAGGGGTCGCCGCTGCAAATCATCGCGCTGA
>DATIWI010000198.1:0-20648 GCA_035519475.1 Opitutaceae bacterium | reverse complement strand
CGCCCGCCTTCCGGCTTCATTGACCCTCCGGTCCCCCGGCGCCAGCCTTCGCCCATGCGCTCCGGTCCGATCCCTTCGTTCCTCCTGACTCTCGCCGTCGTTTCGGCCGCGGCGCTGCGGGCTGACGTCGCGTCCGTGCGCCCTCGGTTGCTCCCGCCGGATGTCTACGCGACCGCCGGCGGGCCTCTGACCCTCACCCTCCTCCTGCCCGCGGTCCCGCCCGGCGCCGGCGGCGCGCCGAGCCCACCGCGGCAGCTTACCCTGATCTGGGTCGCCAGCGGCCGCACGGAGGAGTCCGTGTTCACGCTGCAGCCGGCGCCGGTGCCGCCGGTCACGCTGAACGGCGCCGATTATCGCGCCTACGCATACGCCGGTCCGGTGCCCGGCGGCCTGCTGGGGCCGGCCGTCGTTGAAGCGCGCGAGATCCCGCGCGCCCGCATGCTGGTGTCGGTGCAAACCGCGCGCACCACGGAGTTGCTCGAAGCGGATCTGGCTTCTCCGGCCCCGGCGGCCGCCGCCGGCATCAACACCGCCGCCCCCGCCCGCACCGGCGAACACGAACGCCAGCTTCGCCGGACGGTCCGCGCTTCGCTGATCCCCGGCATTTCCGCGAACGAGCCCACCTATTTCATCGTCGGGTATCGCCCGGGCCTCAACGCGCGTTTCCAAATCAGCTTCAAGTACCAGCCGTTTGAGGCGACCTGGCTGCGGCATCTGGGCGCGGCCTTCACCACGACCTCGCTCTGGGATCTGCACGCAACCTCGCTGCCGTTTAAGGACTCAACCTACCGGCCGTCTTTCTCCTGGTATGGCGATCCACGCCCCTTCCTCGACCGCACCCACCTGCGGCTAACCTGGCAGGTGGCGGCCTGGGAGCACGAATCCAACGGACGCGGAGAGACCAATCTCGCCCGAACCGCTGCCGGCTCCGATTCCCGCAGCCTCAACATCGGTTTCGTCCGCCCCACCCTCACCTGGCAGGTGAACGAGAAGAACACGCTCTCGGCCGCGCTCAAGCTCTGCACCTACTACAACCGCGCCGGCGAGAACCGGGATATCACCGACTACCGCGGCTATGCCGATTTGACGCTGCGGTACCTGCACGACGACTGGGTGTTTTCCACCTTGCTGCGCGCCGGCCGTCGTGGCTACTTCGCGGAGTTCAACCTCGGCATCCCGCAAAACACCTTCCTCGGCTGGTTCTCGCCCGAACTCGAGAATAAGAACGTGCATGGCTGGCTGCTGCTGCAGTACCTGACTGGCTACGGCGAAACCTTGCTCGATTACAATCAACGCATTCCCGATCAAGTGCGCGTCGGCCTGATGGTCATTCCCTGATCCTCCTCTGCGACGTCGCGTTTGACTTGGCGGCAAGACCGCCGCCCATTCCTTTCCTCCATGCCCCTACGCGCCGTGCTCCTCGTCAACCTCGGCTCGCCCGCTTCGACGGCGGTCGCCGATGTGCGCCGCTATCTCGCGGAATTCCTGGGCGATGAGCGCGTGATCGATCGGCCGCCGCAGCCATTTCGCCACCTGCTCTTCCAGTGGCTCGTCGTGCCCCGGCGCGCGCCGCGCTCGGCCCACGCCTACGCCCGGGTCTGGACCCCCGAGGGTTCGCCCCTGATCGTGATCAGCCGACGGGTCCAGCAGAAGCTGGCGGCGGAGCTGCGTTCCGACGTACCGGTCGCCCTCGCCATGCGTTACGGCAAGCCCGCGATTGCCACCGTCATCGCGCAGCTGACGGCGGGAGGCATCGACGACGTTCTGCTGATCCCCCAGTACCCGCATTACGCGATGTCGAGTTGGGAGACGGTCGTGGTCAAAGTGCGGCAGGAGGCAGCCCGGCTCGCGCCGCGGATGCGCCTCCAGGCGGTCCAACCGTTTTATGCGGATGATGACTATATCGAAGCTCTATATGCCAGCGTCCGCCCGTACCTCGCCCAGCCCCACGACCATCTTCTTTTCAGCTATCACGGCCTGCCCGTGCGCCACATGCGGAAGGCCGACTCGTCCAAGGCGCACTGCATGGTCGTGCCCGACTGCTGCACCACCTGCAGCCCGGCGCATGCCACCTGCTACAAGGCCCAGGTCACGCACGCCACGCACGCGCTCGCCCGCCGCGCCGGTCTGGATCCCACCCGTTATTCCATTTCGTTCCAGTCGCGCCTCGTGGGCGAGCCCTGGCTCCAACCCTATACCGACGCTGAACTCCTCCGCCTCCCGGCGGAAGGCCGGAAGCGTCTGCTGGTCATCACTCCCGCCTTCGTCGCCGACTGCCTGGAGACGCTGGAGGAGATTCGCTTGACGGGCCGCGACTCCTTTCTGCAGGCCGGCGGCGAATCCTTTCAGCATATTCCCTGCCTGAACGACCACCCCGCCTACATTGCATTCCTGCTCGGCCGCGTGCGCCGATGGCTGGCCGAGGGAGCGATCGCTCGGGCGGAACCGCCCGCGGGAGTGGGCTCGACGCCGGCAAGGGTCAGCCCGTGACTTCGGCGCTCCGCCGGCGGTGGCCCGTTCGGCGCGTGGTTCCTTGTCAAAAATTCCTCAAATCATGCTCCTGCAAGCCTCTAGCAACGCCCAAAGGTAATTTTTTCCTTAACATCGCAGCCGGATTAGTCAGGGTTTTGCCTCCCCGGGGCGGGCGAATTCTCACCCTCAGCGCGCTCTGCCTCCAGCTGTCGTGGGCACCCAGTTGACAACTCAATCGAATACGGCCGCCACCGCGAATGCCCGAGCCAGGACCGAGGCATTGCTCGTCCTGGACGGTGCCGGGAAGATTCTCATGGCGGACACCGCCGCGCGCGCCCTGTGGCGTGCGGGCGAATCCGAGTTGATCGGCGAGCATTTCTCCGCGCTGTTTGCCTTTGAGGTGACCACGCGGGATACCCGCTGGCTGGAGGCGCAATGGGACGTGCTCCTCGCTGCGGCGAGCAGCGCCCCGCTGCGGCTCACCGCCCAGCCGAAGGATGGCGCGCGCGTCGAGGTGTCGGTGCACCTGGAAAAGGCTCCCTCAGCCGCGGGCACAGGTTGTCTGGCGTTCGTTCTGCCCGCCGGGGCGCCCCGCGTCAGCGACTCCGACCTCCTCGCCGTGCTCGCCGATCGCAGCCCGGTGGGAATCTTCGATCTCAATTTCAAGGTCGGCACATTCTACTACTCGCCCGTGTGGAAGAGGCAGCTCGGCTATGCCGAGCACGAGCTCGCCGCCACGTTCGAGACCTGGCGCGAGCTCCTGCACCCGGAGGACTCCGCCGCGGCGCCCGACCGTGTCGCCACCAAGTTCTTCAGCGGCGCGCGCGGCTTCTCGGCGGAATACCGGCTCCGCCACAAACGGGGTCACTACGTGTGGATCCACGGCGTCGGCGTGCAGGTGTTCGGGCCCGAGGGCGAGTTGGAGCGGGTCGCCGGCCTCAACCTCGACATCACGGAGCGCAAAGAATTCGAGGAGGCGTCGGTGGAAAGCGAGGAGCGCCTGCAGGAGCTCACGGAGCACGGCCATCTGGGCGCCTTTGACCTCAATTTCGCCGCCGACCGCCACTGGTTCTCCCCCGCTTGGAAGCGCCTCCTCGGCTACGCGCCCGCGGATCTGATCGACGGCCCCGACGCCCTCGCCAGCGTGCTCCACCCGGACGACGCCCAGGCGGGGTTGAAGGAGTTCTTCCTCTCCCGGCATCCGGGTGAGCCGGCTTACCTCGACCTCTGCCGGCTGCGCCACAAGGACGGTCATTTTCTCTGGGTCTTGGGCGGCGTGTTTCGCCAAGTGTCGCGCAAACGCGAACTCCTCCGCGTGCTCGGGTTCCACTGCGCGCTGCCGCGGGAGCTGCCCCTCGCAGGGGAGGAAGTCGTGCCGGCCGCCATGTTCGCGGCCGCCCTGGCCGAATTGCAGCAAGGGGTCATCATGGCCGACGCCGGCGGCCGCGTCCTCTTTGCCAACGACAAGGCGGCGCGCCTGCTCGGCGAGACCACCGCGGCCCTGCGCGGCCGCCCCCTGGGAGAACTCTTCCCCCTCGTGCACCGCGCGACGGGCCAAGCCGCCGGTTTCCCGGCGGACCGTCTGTTGGAGCTGGCCGAGGTCATTCCGCTCAACAACGACCACGCCCTCGCCCGCGGCGAGGGCGTCGAGCCGCAGCCGATCGCCTTCAGCGCGCGCCCGGTGCCGGATGCGGCCGGCCGGGTCGTCGGCGCGGTCGTCGTTTTCCGCAACCCGCAGGAAATGACCCTCACCCCCGAAGAGCTGGTGAAGGCCGACCGCTTCGAATCGCTGGGGGTGCTCGCCAGCGGCATTGCGCACGACTTCAACAACCTGCTCACCACGATCCTCGGCGGCGTCTCGCTCGCCAAGGACAACCACAACTACTCCGCCCTGGAGGACAGCGAGAACGCGTGCCTCGCCGCCAAGGGCCTCACCAAGCAACTCCTCACTTTCGCCCGGGGCGGGGCCAGCGTGCAGACGGTGCTCGCGCCCCTGACCGTGCTGAAGGAGGCCGCGCGGCTCGCCGCGGCGGGCGCCACCACCGAGGTCGCGATCGAGGTGGCCGCCGGCACGGGCAACCTCCACGCCGATCGCGGCCAGATCCTGCAGGTGTTCCAGAACCTGATTGTCAACGCCATCCAGGCCATGCCGGAAGGGCACCCGGGACACGTGTGGCTGCGCGCCGGCGGCGTCACGCTCACCGAAGACCAGGTGGCGTCCCTGCCGGCCGGCCATTACGTGCAGTTCGAGGTGCAGGACGACGGCGCTGGCATCCCGCCGGAGAACCTCGAGAAGATTTTCGACGCGTTCTTCACCACCAAGAAGCATGGCACCGGCCTCGGCCTCGCCACCGTGCTCGACATCGTGCGCCGGCACGGCGGGCAGATCGGCGTCGACTCCACCGTTGGCGCCGGCACGACCTTCACCCTCTTCCTCCCGGTCGCCGGCCAGTCCGTCGAAGTCGAGGCCCGCCGCGCGCCCACCCTGCGTTTCGGCACGGGCCGCGTCCTGTTCATGGACGACGACGAAAAGATCTGCGCGCTCACCGCCGGGATGCTCGACGGCCTCGAGTACAAATACGATCTGGCGAAGAACGGCGAGGAGGCCATCGCGCTCTACAAACGCTACCTCAACATTGGCCGGCCCTACGACGCCGTGATCATGGACCTCACCATCATCGGCGGCATGGGCGGCGAAGAGGCATTCAAGCGGCTGCGCGAGCTGGATCCCGACGTGCGGGCGATCGTCACCAGCGGCTATGACAGCGAGGAGATGGCGAAGCAATACCTGGACCTCGGCTTCTGCGGCTACCTCACCAAGCCCTATCGCGTTACCGAGCTCGGCCGCATCCTCAAGACCGTGTTGGGTTGAGCCGCGGGCGCCCCCTTTGAATGGCCCCCGCGCCGCGACCCGGCCCCGTCCCTGAAGCCACCGGATCCATGACCACCCTCTGCGCCTGGTGCCAGCGACCGCTCCTTCCGGCCCCAGCATCCGCGGACGGGGCGGGCCCCGCCGGTCTTTGTCCGGACTGTGCGCGCCGCCTGCAGGACGAACGGCCGATTGCCCTGGCCGATCTCGTCAACGAATTCGCGGTCCCGGTTCTCGCCGTCACTGATGACGTCGTGGTGCTGGCCGCCAACGACGCCGCCCGGGCGAACTTCAACCTGACCGCGGTCGAAATGACCGGCCGGCGCGGCGGCGACATCATCGAATGCGTTCACGCGCGCCAGCCGGGCGGTTGCGGCCGCACCGTTCACTGCCCCGGCTGCACCCTGCGTCAGACGGTGGTGGCCACCGCCGCCGACGGCAAACCCCGCCGCCGTGTGCGCGCTGTCCAGTCCGTGGCCACCGCGCAGGGGGTGAAGCTCCGGACCTTCCGCCTCTCGACGCAGGCCATCGGTGGAACCGTGCTCGTCACGATCGCGCCGGAGTCGGCGAGTCCCTCGCGCCGGCGGTCCGCGCGGGCCGCCGCCGGCAAGACCGCGATCATCCCCTGGGCCGAGCCGGCGGGAACGCGGTAGGGCCGGCGCCCTCCGCCGGGCCTCGCGGGGCCCACCGGTTCAGCCCGTCACGAGCAGGATCAGGATCCCCGCGGCGGTCGTGAGGACGGTGACCGGAATCCCGAGCCGGGCGTAATCCCAGAACCCGACCTCGATGCGGCCGCGCGCCGATTCGACCACGATGATGTTGGCGACGGACCCGAGAATCGTGAGATTGCCCGCAAACGTCGTGGCCAGCGCCAGCACCTTCCACATCAGTTCCGGCTGGGCGAAGCCGTGGATCCACTTCCCCGCAATGAGCACGAAGGGAACGTTTGAAAAGAGGTTCGATCCGACGACGGACAGCCACGAAAAGGTCCAGACTTGCGCGCGGGCGGTGACGCCAAACAAGCCGTGCAGCCGGCCGTAGAGCTGATCGGGGAGCCCGGTGTTGTCCAAACCCGCCACGACCACGAAGAGACCGGCGAAGAAAAGCAGCAGATGCCAGTCCACGAGTTTGAGCACCTCGTGGGTGTCCCGGCGGGCCAGCACCATGATCAGCGCGGCGCCGCTCAACGCGGTCCAGGAGAGATTCAGGCCGGCGAGAAAGCCCGCAAACACCAGCGCCAGCACGATGCCGGTCAGCCGCAACAGCCGCCGGTCGACCGGACGGGGCGCCTCCGGCGCCGGCGCGATGACCGCCCGGGCCAGCACCTCCCGGAAACCCCACCCGAGGACCGCGTACTGAATGGCCAGTCCGGCAATCGCGACCGGCACCAGCGAGGCCGAAAACCGGAGAAACGGCACCTGCGACAGATGGCCGATGATCATGTTCTGCGGATTGCCCACCAGCGTGGCCACGCTGCCAAGGTTGGCGCTCATGGCCAGCGCCAGCAGATAGGGCAGCAGGGGCAACCGCCCGCGCACCACCACCGTCACCACCAGCGGCGTGAGCATGAAACAGATCGTGTCGTTGACGAGCAGCGCTGAAAGCGTGCCGGAGGTGAGGATGAGATAGAGCAGCAGCCGGCGCGGAGTCCGGGCCGTTCTCAGCACCCAGTCCGCCGTCCATTCGAAAAAGCCTGCCAGGTAAAGATAGGCGGACATCAGGCTCATGCCGAGCAGAAGCACGAGGGTGTCGTAATCCACCGCGCGATAGGCCTGCTCCGGAGTCATCACGCCGCAGGCGACCATCAGCACGGTGCCAAGCAGCGCTGCCGCCGGCCGGTTCAGCGGCAGCACTTTCAGCCGCCGGCCGCTGATCAGCAGATAGGTGCAGGCGAAGATCGCGATCGCGACGATTTCTCTCCGGTTCATCGAAAGCCTGCCTTCCCGATCGCGCCGCCGGTTGGGGCCCGGGTCAGGCCTCGCCGCGCCAGGTGAACGCGTGGCACACCGCCACGCCGGCGGCATCGGCTTCGTCCGGCGCCAGGGGCGCGCCGTGTCCGAGGAGTCCCATGATGGTGCGCTGCATCTGCTGCTTGCTCGCCCGGCCCACCCCCACGACCGCCTGCTTCACCCGCAGCGGTGGGTATTCGAACACCGGCAGGTCGCGCAACGCCGCCGCCGCCATCGCCGCGCCGCGGGCCGCGCCCAGAATCTGCGCGGTCCGGATGTTTTGCACATAGATGGTCTGTTCCAGCGCCACGTGGCGCACGTCGAAATCGCCGAGAAACTCGGCCACGGCGCGGTGAATCTCTGCCAGCGCTGCCGCCATGGGGCGCCGCGCCGGCACGCGCACGGTGCGGGCACGCAGCAGGACCGCGGGACGCCCGGGCGCAAATTCGATCAGCGCCAGGCCAGTGCCGCGCAGGCTCGGATCCACGCCGAGCACCCGGCCCGCAAAGGCGGGTCGGCGCAGGGCGGGCGCCTCCGGCCAGCCGCGGGCCGCCAGTTTTCCCGCCAGTTTCGCCTTCCACATCTGCCTGACCGACATGCGCCCCATGGATGAGACCTTGGAATACACGGAAGCCGGGGAAATGAAATGATTATCCGCCGGCGCGATCAGAACAGCAGTTTCACCCCGGCCGCCAGCGTCAGCGCCAGCGCAATCAACTCAAACCACCGCTGGTTGATCCGGTGCACCAGCCACCGCCCGGCCAGCGCCCCGGCGACCACCGCCGGAGCGAGCAGCAAGTTGGCACAAAAGCTCGCCGCGGTGATCATGCCCAGCCCGGCCATGAAGGGCGCCTTGAAAAGATTGAGGCATAGGAAGAAGACCGCGCCCGTGCCAAGGAACTCCATCTTCGGCAGCCGCATCGCCAGCAGGTACAGGACCATGACGGGACCGGCGGCGTTGGCGACCTGCGTGGTGAATCCCGCCAGCACCCCCGCGGCGACGGCAAACCCCGGCGGCGCCGAGGTCACCAACTCCTCGTCCTGCCGGCCGTGGCGCGCGCGCAGCTTTCGCCAGACGTGCAGCGCCGACATCGCCAGAATGATGCCGCCGACGAGCCGCCGCGTCGCCGCGTCATCGAGTTGGCCCAGCGCGAGCGTGCCGAGCAGGACGCCGAGCGCAGTCGACGGGAACAAGCGCCAGAGATGCGACCAGACCGTGTGCTGCCGGTAACTCGCCACCGCGATGACGTCGCCGAAGATCAGCAGCGGGAGGACGAAGCCCGTGGCCTGTCGGGCGGGAAGGACGTTGGCGAAGATGGCGACGAACAAAACTCCGATGCCGACAATTCCGGTCTTCGACACGCCCACGAGGAACGCGCCCGCGACGACCAGCGCCCACTGCCATGGTTCGAGATGCATGCGGAAAGGCGCCGGTGCGTCGCGGAATCACCTCGCGGCCGCGCTTCATTCTCCGGCGGGCGACTGCCGCCGGCGGAGCTGGCCGCAGCCTGCGTCGATCTCGCGCCCCCGGGGGCGGCGGAAGTGCGCCACCACCCGGCGCGCGCGCAGCTCGCCCAGGAAGGCCGCCGCCGCTTCCGCCGGCGACGCCGCATAGGTTCGCCCGGTCAGGCTCACGCCGGTCGGGTTGTAGTGGAGCAGGTTGACATGCATTCGCCGGCCGGCGAGCAGTGCGGCGAGCTGCCGCGCCTGCTCCGGAGAATCATTCACACCCTTGAGCAAACAATACTGTATCGACACCGGCCGGCCGTGGTTCCTGGCCTGAAAGCGATCCGCTGCGGCGAGGATTTCCTGCACCCCGAACCGGCGGCCCGATGGTATCAGCGTCGCGCGCGTGGCGTCATCCGGGGCGTGCAAGGAGACGGCCAGGTTGATGTTCAGATTCGCGGCGGCCAGCGCATCGATCCCCGGCACGATTCCGACCGTCGAAACCGTGATCTGCCGCCAGCCCAGCGCACCCGGATCCCCGCCGGCTATCCGCCGGACCGCCGCGAGCACGTTCTCCAGATTCAGCAGCGGTTCGCCCATGCCCATGAACACGACCGTCTGCAGCCGCCGGCCGATCGCCCGGGCCTCGCGGCGCAGATGCAGGAACTGCTCCACCATTTCGCCGGGAGAGAGGTTGCGCGCGAATCCGCTCTGGGCCGTGGCGCAGAAATCACAGGCCAGCGCGCAGCCCACTTGCGATGAGAGACAGCCGGCGGCGCGGCCTTCCTGGTAGCCGGGCATGACCACCGCCTCGACGGTCCGCCCGTCGCCAAGTTTCAGCAGCACCTTGACCGTTCCGTCCGCGGCGGCCTCCCACGCCACCGGCACGGATGCCAGCAGCGCGATCTCGCCCTCCAACCGGGCGCGCAATCCGCGCGGCGTCCCCAGCTCCGACCAGGCCACCGCGCCCGCCCCGGCATGGTAATTCCGCAGCAACGCCCGGGCATGCGAAGCCTTGAATCCCCAGCCCGCAATCTGCTGCTGGAGTTCCGCCACTCCGTAATCGGAGAGGGCTCTCATGCGCCGGGACAACTGAACATGGCTTTACCTAGGGGGGTATCGGCCCACAAGGCAACCCGAAGGAACCGGCCGGCCGGCCTCCCCTCCGATCGCACCACGAGATCAAGCGGTGACAATCCGGTCCGCGCCGTGTCGCAGCTCTGTGTCCACCGCCGCCAGCGCCGCCGCAAGGCCGCGCCATTCCGCTTCGGTCGTTTCCCACCCCGAGCTGATGCGGATGACCCGCCCGGCCTCGACGGCGTCCAGGCCGATGGTGGCGAGAACGTGGGACGGTCCCGCCTGGCCGGTGGCACAGGCCGAACCGGTCGACACTTGGAATCCGCGTTGGTCAAGCTTGGTCACCCAGCGGTGGTTGACGCCCTGCGGCAAAAGAAGCGACACGGTGTTCCAGAGCCGTCCAGCGCCGGCGCCCACCACCCGCGCGCCCGGCGGCACCGCCTGCACCTGCGCGATGAAAGCATCCCGCCAGCGCTGGCGTCCGGCAGCCGCGGGGACGTGAGCGGTCTCGGCCTCGATCAGCGCGGCGGCCATTGCGGTAATCGCCGGATAATTCTCCGTGCCGCCGCGATGGCCGCGTTCCTGTTCGCCGCCGCGCAGGGAGTGGAATCCCTCCGCCTGCGCCGGGAGCACCAGGAAGCCCGTGCCCTTGGGCCCGCCGAATTTGTGCGCCGAGGCGATGACCCAGCCCGCTTCGCCCAACCCGTTCGCTGCGCGCTTGCCGAGCCACTGCGAGGCGTCGCACAGAAACGCCACCCGCTGGCGCCGGCAGAGCTCCGCGATCTCAGTCCACGGCTGCAGGACACCGGTTTCGTTGTTGGCCGCCATCACCGCGACGGCTCCGACGGGATGGGCGGCCAGCAGCGCCGCCACCGCCTCCCCCCGCACCACGCCGCCGGCGTCGATCGGCAGCTCGATCCGCCGTTCCGCGGGAAATTGGTGCTGCGCCGCCTCGAGCACGCACGGATGTTCGGTCGGGTTCACCGCGATCTTGCGGTCGGCCGCCAGCCTCCGCGCCCAATGAGCCATGACGGCGTTGGCTCCCTCCGTCGCCCCGGAGTTGAAGACGATCCGCTCGGGGGCGCAGCCCAGCACCTGCGCCAGTTGTTCCCGCGCCTGCTCGAGCTGGACCCGCACCCGGGCCGCCCCGCGATACGGACTCGACGGATTCTGCCAGGCCTCGTCGGCGGCGCGCAGCCAGGCTGCCCGCGCAGCCGGCGTCAGCGGCGTCGTGGCGTTGTGATCGAAGTAGGGCACGAACGAACCATCCCTCACGAAATCCGCCAAGGCAAGTTGGCGGGACGGCCTCCGCGCCATCCTCTCCCCCGCCGTGGTTTTTTTGTCGCGGTCGGGATCGATCGTCCGCTATGCCTTTCGCATGAACCTGGACGCCTGCCTGCAGGAGACCGTGCGCACGCTCGAGGCGCTGCCGGCCCTCCGCGCGCAAATCGACCGCGCCGGCGAACTGATCGTCGGCACCCTCAAAGCCGGCCGGAAACTGCTCCTTTGCGGCAATGGCGGCAGCGCGGCCGAGGCGCAGCACTTCGCCACCGAACTGGTCGGCCGCTACTTCCAGACGCGCCGCCCCCTGCCCGCGGTGGCGCTGACCGCCGACGGCACCCTCTTGTCGTGCATCGGCAACGACTTCAAATTCGAGGAGGTATTCGCGCGCCAGATCGAGGGCCTCGCGGAGCCGGGCGACCTCGTGGTCGTGTTCACCTCGAGCGGCAATTCGGCGAACATCCTGCGCGCGCTGGAAACGGCGAAACGGCTGAAGCTCGAGAGCCTCGCTTTTCTCGGCCGCGGCGGTGGCAAGGCCAAAGGCCTCGCCACTTGCGAATTGGTCGTTCCCGGGACCAGCGGCCGCACCGCACAGGAGGCGCACCTGGTCCTGCTGCACTATTTCTGCGAACTGATCGACCAGGAGGCTGGGTAGCCCGCGGGCGCCGATCGCCCGAAGCGCCGGATTGATGGCGATCCCGCGCGGAACCATGACCCCGCGCGCTGTTTTGCCGCTTGCCCGCGCCGGTCACCTCCGTCTTGCTCACGCCTTCATGAGCACTCCTTCCGCCCCCGCCGAACATGCCGTCATCAAGACCGGATACGGCGAAATGACCGTCGCTTTCTGGCCCGAGGTCGCGCCCAAGACCGTCGAGAACTTCAAGAGGCTCGCCCGCGACGGCTTCTACGATGGCACGGCGTTTCACCGCATCATCAAAGGATTCATGATCCAGGGCGGTTGCCCCCACACCAAGGCGGGCGCCACGGGCGTGCCCGGCACGGGCGGCCCGGGCTGGCAGCTCAAGGCCGAGTTCAACGCCAAGCCGCACGTGCGGGGGGTCCTCTCCATGGCCCGCTCGGCGCACCCCGATTCGGCGGGCAGTCAGTTCTTCATCTGCCACGGCGAGGCGCGCTTTCTCGACCGCCAATACACTGCCTTCGGCGAGATCGTGAAGGGGCTCGATGTGCTCGATCGCATCGCCGGCGTGCCGTGCACCGGCAGCGGCCGCGAACGCAGCCAGCCCGTCGAGCGCGTGACGGTCGAAAGCATCCGCCTCATCCCGGCTGCCTGACCTCGCGACGCCCCGCAATCGTCCCCGGGGGTTCGGAGAGCATCGGCCGGGCATTCGACGGGTTCCGTGACTCGGGAACTCCGGTGGCCATCAGGGTCCCGCGAGCGGGGGTTTGGCGCGGTCCTGGAGTGGCAGGTCAGGCCGCGGGCGGACCTGCACGCGCGGTTCGCCCGCGTGTTTCTTGAAGTAGTTTGGAGGAGCGCGGCGTTTATCCCTCCGTCGCCAGACACCCAGATTCATGAAACCGCACGTCATCTCCGGCGGTTGTTTGTGCGGCGCGGTTCGTTATGAAGTCACGGGCCCGCCGGCCAACATCACCCACTGCCACTGCGCCGATTGCCGGCGGAGCAGCGGCGCGCCCTTTGTGACGTGGGCCACCTTCCAGCGTGGCGACTTCAAGCTGCTGACGGGCCTGCCGAAAGGATTGCGGTGGGCGGGGCGCTGGCGCACGTTCTGTCCGTACTGCGGGACGCCGTTGACCTTTCTGACGAGGCCGGATGCGCCCGAGATTCACGTCACCGTGTGCAGCTTCGACGATCCCGCGAGCGTGACTCCCTGCAACCATGCCTGGATCGAGGATCGCCTGCGTTGGATTCGCCTGGTCGATAGCCTGCCGAGATACGGACAGCGCGGCCTACCCCACAGCGCCTGAGCATCGCGCTGCCTCGAGCCGCTATCCGCTGGTCGACGGCTGGGCGACGCGGGAAAGCCGGACCGGCCGTCTGCCATTCGGCAAAGGAGCGGCGGCTTTTGACGATCCCTGACAATGGCGCATGGTGGAGTCTGCGGACAGAAGGATCACGACATGAAGAGCGACGCTGCGCCGGGACCAGCCGTGGAACGCAAGATTCAGATCATCGGATTATGGCGGTTGGAGTCCCGGATCGACATGGATTCCGTGGGAAAGCGTCGCCTCGACCCGGTCCTGGGCGCCGATCCGCTCGGAATCCTGTGTTTCTCGGCGGACCGCTTTGCCGCCCAGTTCATGCGCCGCGATCGATCGCAGACCTCGCCGCCACTGCCGGCGGGCGGCGGCGCCAACAACAGCAGCGCCGTCAATGGCTACGACGCGTACTTCGGAACTTATACGCTCGACGAAGCCACCGGTGCCCTGCGAACGCAACTGGAGGGGGCAATCACTCCCGCGAACATTGGGAGCGTGTTCGAGCGACAGATCGAGGTGGTGGGCGACAAGCTCGTGATCAAGCTGGCGACCACGTCGGCCGATGGAGCCGCGATCACCAGAACGCTGACCTTCGTCCGACTGCCGTAGCTGAATCCCTCTGCGGAGCGGGCAACCGCCGGCAGGCGACGCCGCGAACGAAGAAGGGCCACGCTGGGAGGCCGCCCCGCGCAAGGTCGCGACGAAACGCGGCGGTCCGCGCCGCCACCGGAGATCTCACGCCGGCTTCGGTCCGCCCGGCGGAAGCGGCGGCTCCCTTGTCTCCGGCCGGCACGTCGTGATCCCGAACGGCACGTACAGCGGGCAGAAGCGGAACCCCGCGGTCAGCAACGGGAGCAGGCCGAGCAGCCCCCACCGGTTCCGGAAATAGATCCCCGCGCCGAGGAGGATCAGGCCGACGATCACGCGCACCGCACGATCCACCGTGCCAATGTTCACTTTCATGACGATCTCCTGGGTTGCGTCGCGAATTGCCGCGCCCACCACGGCATGCCCGCAGCAGGCCGAACCCGGTCCCTCTACACCGCGGGTTCCACCCGGTCAAGCCCACCCCGCCCGCCCGCCAGCGCGAGCTTGGCAGCCGCGCATCCTCCGGTCACAACGGCATCGATGAATGCCGCGGTCGCCTATGCCCCGCCAGCGGGCGTGGCGCTGGGCCTGCTCTGCCTGTGGGGCAGCCTGCGCCTGCGCCGGAAGCGCCGTCTGATCGACGACCTGCCCACGGCCAAGGCGCAGGGGGTCTTCATCGGCCTGGTGGAGTTGAAGGGCACCGCCGAGGCCGAGGCGCCCTTGACCGCCTACCTCAGCGGCCGGCGCTGCGTGCACTATCGCTACCGCGTCGACGAGCATTGGTCCCGCACCGTCACCGAGACGTACACCGACAAGGACGGCCGGACCCGCACCCGCACGCGGCAGGAAAGCGGCTGGACCACCGTGGCCGACAGCGGGGAAATCACCGATTTCTACCTGCAGGACGACACCGGCGCCGTGCTGGTGCGGCCGGAGGGCGCGAAGATTGAGCCGGCCGGCTTCTTTGATGTGACCTGCGCCCGCGGCGATCCGCTCTACTACGCCAAGGGCCCCGCCCAGGCCGTGGCCAACTCCGACCATCGCCGCCGTTTCGTCGAAAGCGGGGTTCCCCTGCACGCGTCGCTTTACGTGGTCGGGCCGGCGCGCGAAAGGGCCGATGTGGTCGCGCCCGAAATCGCGGCCGAGCACGAAGCCCCCATGTTCCTGATCTCGACGCGCACCGAGGCGCGGGTGCGCGCCGGCCTTGGGCGCGGCATTTGGGCGCTCACCTTGCTGGGCGGCCTCGCGTTTCTCGGCGGCTTCGCTCTGCGCAACCACGTCGGGCTGCAGCGCGCGATCGCGGAATGCTGGCCGCAGTACGCCGGACTGGCCGCGGGTTTTGCGGGGCTGGCCGCCGTCGGCTGGGTGTGGATGGCCTACAACAGTCTCGTCGGCCTGCGCAACCGCGTGCAACAGGCGTGGTCGCTCGTCGACGTGCAGCTCAAGCGCCGGCACGATCTCATCCCCCGGCTCGTCGAGACCGTGGCGGCACTGCGCACGCACGAGGCCACCACGCAGACCGCGCTGGCCGCCCTCCGCGGCCAGCTCGCGGCCACTCCCCCGGGGGTGGCCGGCCCGGATTTTTCCGGCTGCGTCCCGGCGTTGCGCGCCGTGGCCGAGGCCTACCCCGATCTCAAAAGCAACACCGCCTTCCTCGGCCTGCAGAAGCAGCTTACGGAAACCGAGCAGCGCATCGCCCTGGCGCGCGCCTATTTCAACGACATCGCGACCTATTTCAACACGCGGCTCGGAATCGTGCCCGACCGGTGGATCGCGGCGCTCGGCGGGATGCAGCCGCAGGCGCTGCTCGCTGCCGTGGACTTCGAACGCGCCGCGGTGCCCGTCAAGCTGGCGGAATGATCCCACCGGGGGCCGCCCGCTCATTGGGATTTGGGCAGTTCCACCGCGGCGCCGGCAGCGGTTGGCGCCGGCGGTGATGAACCCGGCGATGTCGGCGGCGCCGCCGCTGGCGGCAGGCGACGGTGCAGGATTTCCGCCAGCATCCGGATCTGGGGGGTCGCCTGCGGCGATGTCATCAGCAGATCGGTAATCTGGCGGGCCGACTCCCAGTGACCCACCCGTGAATGCACAGCCGCGAGCGCAAAGAGAGTGAGGGATTTGTCGCGCATCTGTGGCACGGATTCCTGGATTCGGTTCAACACCTCAGGCCGCGGATGCTCCGCCATGGCCTCGACCAGAGCGAGCGCCTCGAACGCGTCCAGATAGTTTGGGTTGAGGCTCAAGGCTCGATCCAGCCATCCCCGAAGCGTCGCCGCCAAATCGTCCGGCAAGCGATAGTCGGGCGAAAAACTGTGCAGCATCTGGTCGAGCTTCTCCCGCGCCAACACCAGGTAGGCATACCCGTTCTTCGAGCCCAGTTCAGCGGCGTGCCGCCATTTCTCCAGCGCGCCCTCCGGGTCGTTGTCCTGCGCCGCGATGATCGCCAGAAGCTCGTAGGGACGCGGCGACGCCGGCCTCTGCCGGGCCAACTGCATGAGCCGGTACGTGGTGTCACCCGGCGCCTGGAGCCGCCAGCGCAGGTCGAGCAGAGTCAGCTCTCGCTCAAAATCGTCGGCCGGAGCGAATGTGATGGTGGAGGCCAAGTCGGCCAGTGCCAGCGGGCCCGAGCCCTTGTGATAGCGTCCGCCGCGAAGATAGCCGTACAGCCGTCTTTCCATCTCGTCGTAGCTCATGCCAAAGGCCTTGCGAAAGGACTCCTCGATCGGTCTGCCCGGCGTGGCCAGCAGGTTGGCAAACTGCAGGAGCGCCGGCAGCATGGTCTTGCGGTCCTCGCTCAGGATGGCGTAGTGCACCAACAGCCACGATTCGGCGTAGAAGACATCGCGTCCGTGGCCCTCGTGGTACTCCGATGATTCCTGCTCCACGGCAAACAAACGGCCCAAGGGCATCAGCGTGGTGCCCAGCAAAACCTCCACCCGCTCCGGCTTGTGCGCGCCCATCTCGAACTTGTCCTTCTTGATCGCAAACGTCGAAAAGAACTCCGCCAGACCTTCGTTCAGCCAGGGCGGGGGGCTGTCGCCACGGGCGGCGAGCAGCAGATGGACGTATTCGTGGAAAATGATCTCCTGGGTGATGGCCCGGTCATACTCCGCCGACAGCACGATCACCCCTTCGGCCGGGTCGTAGATGCAATACCCGCCCGCCTCCTCGTGTTCGCCGTGGCGAATCGGCCGGTAGAGCTCGAACTGGCGGTCGCGGTCGAACAAGATCACCGTCGTCGGCGGCTCGCGGTTGCTCCGCAATGGGAAGATCTTGAGAACGGCGGCGCGGAACTGTTCGAGTCTGGCCAGGACCTCGCGCGAATCGCGTTCGGAGGCGCAACTGAACATCTCGAAGTGCTCGGTCTGCGCGCGAATCCACTTCTCCTTGGCGGCAGCGTTGCCCCCGAGCAGGAGGGCGGCGCCCAACGCCCACGCGAGCCGACGCGGCGTGTTCATGGTCGCCCCCATCGCTAGCAGCGCCCGCCGACCCGGCCAATCCGAATCTGCCCGATCCACCCGGCCACACCCACCGGCGTCACTGCTTCGGTGCCGGTAGATCGCGCCCGCCCTGGTGCAGGACCAGGCCGCTCACCCGCCCGGCGTCATCCCGCCGAAAGGTGATCTGCGCGTCGACTGCCCTGTAAAAGAACTCATCCTTGGCCGAGGCGAAGACGGACAGCCGGCCCTGGCCGGTCGCCTGCACGCCGAGCTGGCCCTGCTCCTCCGTCACCCTAAGGACAAAGTTCGGCGCGAGCGGGTAATCGCCGACGTACTCGCGGAGCTGGGCGGCGGGCAGCGCGATCTCAACCGGCATGCGGGCCTCGCCGCGCGGCGCGCGCTGGTCGAGGCCGTTCTGATGCAGGACCAGGGCCGCCACCATGCCGACCGCGTCGCGTTCGAATGAGATCTCGGCGTCGACGTCCTTGACTTTGAAGCGATCAGCGGCCGCCGGGAGCAGGAGCAGTTGCGGCTGCCCGGTGGCCTGCACGAACAGTTTTCCGCCGTCGGTCGTGACCGACATCACGAAGTTGGGCGCCAGCGGATAGCGGCCCACATAATCCTGGGGGTGGACCACGGGGCCCGGTGTCGCGGCCGTTGTCGCTGTGGCCGGCTTGCTTTCGCCCCGCAGCAGTCCGAAGGCGAGGCCGTCCACGCTGGCGGCGCTGTTGGCGAGCACGACAATGCCGCGCCGCCCGCGCGGCTCAAAGCCGACGAAACTATGGTAGCCGCCGGTCCCGCCGTTGTGCCAGACGATCGGCGGATCTCCCGCCGTGAGGTGCCAGGCGAGGCCGATGGAGCCCGGCATTCCCGCCAGCGGCCGCTGTGGCTGGATCGTCGCGGCGATCGCCTCCGCCAGCGGCGTGGGCCGCTGGCCCAGGCAGGAGTGCAGGAAAAGCGCCAGGTCGCGCGCCGACGAGCGCAGCGCGCCGGCGGGAGCGATGGCGTCAAACGTCCAGTTGGCCGCGGGATCGCCCTTTTCGTCGTGACCGGGGGCCAGGTCGGCGGCGGGCGCCGCCCCGGCCAGGGCGAGCGTGGTGTGGGCGAGCCCGAGCGGTTCGAGCACCTGCCGGCGCAGCGCTTCGGGATACGGCTCGCCCCACGCCGCGGCGAGCGCCTGACCGAGGACGCCCGCCCCGAGATTCGAATAGGCGTACGGTGCCGGCGCCTCCACCGTCGCGCCGCTCGCCGCCAGCGCCGCCCGCAGCTTTTCGAGGGTGAAATCCGCGTACGGATCGCCCGGATTGGCCGGGGCGAAGTTGGCGGGCAGGCGCGGCAGACCCGAGGTGTGGGTCGCCAGCATCAGGAGCGTGATCCTCTCGAGCCGGGCGAGTTCCGCGGGCTTCGCGGGAACTTGCAGGTATTTTGTGATCCGATCGTCGCGGCGGACCTTCCCGGCGCGCTCGCCCTCGGCCAGCAGCAGCGACGTAAACACCTTGGTGACGGAGCCGATCTCAAACGGCGTGTCGGGCGTGATCGGCCGCGCGTCGGCGCGGGAGAAATGGCCGGTCTGGAAGAACTGCGTGCCGGCCTCGTCCACCCACGCGACCGCGACGCCTCCGGGCTTGCCGTGATTCCATTCGTCGATGGCCGTTTGCACGTCCGGAACGGTGGCCGCGCGCGTCGCCGCGGCAGTCAGAAGCGCGGCAGCCAGCGCCGCACCCCGGTTAGAAAGTCGGAAGAAGCGACCAAGGGTCTTTTTCATGGGAAGGAAAGAAATGCCCGGCGGGAGGTCTCCAGCTCGTTGAGGCGGGGTTCAATCAGCCGCCGCGCCGCCCGGCGGTTGAGGGCCCACACTGCCCAGCTCACGGTCGCGAGCACACCCAGCATGATGCCGCCCGCCGCCAGCTTCGCCGCCAAGGGAATGGGCGCATTCACCTCCATCGTGATGGCGAAGATCGCCGCCGCCGTGTTGCACGGTGCGAGGTACCAGGTGCCGACGGTGAGCAGCAGGCGGTGCTGGCGGTGGAGCTCGGCAATCTCGGCGTCGAGCTTCGCCAGCAACGGCGCATCGGCGCCGACCCGCCGCCGATGCGCCCGCACGCGCTCGCGGACGAAGAATCCCGTCAGCCCGAGCATGAGCGCCACCGCCGCACTGAGGGGCCAGCCCGCCCGGCCCATCTGCCAGCCGCAATAGGCGAACACGCCGGCCACGAACATGCCGGCCGCCGCCTCGCGCGTGTCCCGCCAGAAGAGGCCCCGCGCCAGTCGGCGGCGCTTTGCCTCAAAATCGCGCTGCAACGCCGCCGGATCGAAATCGGCTCCCGCCGCCAGATTCTGCCCGGACCAAACCGACTGCAGATCACTCCAGTTCATCGATGGCTCCTTTCATCAGGGTCGCGAGGCGTTTGCGGGCGCGGGTCAGAGCCACACCCACATGGTTTTCCGTCAACCCCGTCACCTCGGCGATTTCACGATAGGCGAGCCCGTCGAGCGACAACAGCACCAGCGCCCGGTCGACCTTCGCCAGGGCGTGGATCGCGACATAGAGGTTCTCGAGCAGGTCCCGCTCGCCCGCCAATTCGGCCGGTGTCGCGGCCTCGGCAGCCAGGCGCCCAATGTCCGCGTGCGGCTCGATCCGGCGTTCGCGGCGCTCCGCGCCCCGGCGCCACGTCAACGCCGTGTTGAGGCACACCCGGTAGATCCAGGTTGACGGCTTCGCCTGGCCGCTGAAGCGCGGGAGGGACAGCCACACTTGGAACATCATCTCCTGCTGCAGCTCGGCGATCTCGTGTTCACCGCGCCCGTACGACCGCGCCACCTTGCCGAAGATGCCGCGATGCTCCTCGCGCCAGGCGCGGAACTGCGGTTCGTGGGCGGTGGACGGACTCATTCCGCCTTATCAGTCGCCGCCGGGAGGTCCGTCCTTACACCTCGCGGAGCGATTTCTCCCGCGCGGCGTGGGCCCGGGCGACCGCGACGTATTTCTCCGCCCACGGGCGCAGGCCGGCCTGCTCCTCCGGGGTCAGCGGGCGCACCACCCGCGCCGGCACGCCGACCACGAGCGAACCCGGCGGACAGGTGAAGCCCTCCTTCACCAGCGCGTTGGCGCCGACGAGACTGCGCGCGCCAATCCGCGCGCGATCGAGCACCGTGGCGCCCATCCCGATGAGGCACTCGTCCTCGATCATGCACGCGTGGACAATGGCGCCGTGGCCGATGGTGCACCACGCGCCGATGACGGTATCGCCGTCGTCCTCCAGGTGAACAACGACATTGTCCTGCAGATTGCTGCCCTCGCCCACGACGATGCGCGCGATGTCGCCGCGCAGCACCGCGCCGTAGAACACGCTCGCCTGCGGACCCAAGGTCACGTCGCCGATCACCGTGGCATTCGCCGCCACGAAAGCCGCCCGGGCGGTGTCGGGCGTCCGGCCGAGGTGGGCCTTGAGTCTTTCCTCGATGGTCATGGTCCGCCGGCTCAATCCTCCTTGGCGTACGGCAAGCCGATGGCTTTCGGCGCAACCGCCCGGCCGACGAAACCGGCGAGCAAGAGTACGGTGAGGACGT
>DATIWI010000197.1:0-7364 GCA_035519475.1 Opitutaceae bacterium | reverse complement strand
CGAGATTGCGAAAGAGATGGTTGGTGCCTGTCTTGCTCACCACGAAAATGTCCGGCCGGCCGTCGCCATCGTAATCGCCAATTGCGACGCCGGTGCCGATCGAACCGTCGGCGAATTCGTGGTAAAGCTGCCCCCACATCGCCGGATCGTCGTACGCATTGCGTGCCTTCAGACCGGTCTGCTCCGACGGCAAAGTCGTGAAGAGGGTCGAACCGCGCGGGCCGGACCGTACGGCCAACGGAACCGAGGCCGGCTCGGCGGCAGCGCCCCTCGCAGCCGCCCATCCTGCGCAGACTCCCATGATTGCCATTATCCCCAGGCCGAGACCACGGGATCGTCGGCGATTATGCAGGATGCTCAGCAGAGCGGACACAGGGAGTGATACAGGGCGGATACTGACGGGGTAAAGGGAACGCCTTTTTGCTGTAAGGCCGCAAGCCAAGGCTGGGCCGCCGAAGGTTCCTGGGGTTACACCTCGTGCCGCTCCAATTCATCCGTCCAACGACGCGTCTTTCCTCCACCGCTCACCGCGAATCCGGCTGGTCCGGCTTGAATCCGATCGCGTCCAGCGCGGGCTGAATCTCCGGATTGGCCATGAATTTCCTCCACAACAGACCCGAACGGTGGTTTTCAATCATCGCCACGATCTGCGCCTGGTTCAACCCCATCCACACTTCTTCATACCAGTTCCGCGAGGGATTGAAGCCATCATAGAACCCATAGATCCCCCACGTCTTGGCACCGAGGTCGCGATAGAAATGCTTCAATGCAGCCATCGATTCCTGGGGGGTGTAGGGGAAGACGCCGAGCGCCGCCGAGATGCAGATGGTGCCGCCGTCTTCGCGGGGCACGGGATGGCCGCCCCGGGAATTGACGCCCGACGAGAGGCCCCAGCAATCGGACCCATAACCGGCGTACCCGCGCGGGTTGGCCATGCAGTAGGCGCGATTGATCAGGGCGAGCGCGCGGTTGTTCTCGAAATAGTTCGTATAGGCGTCGCGCTTGCCGCGCGGATCGAAGCCCAGGAAGGAGAACTGGGTGAAGAACAGATCGCCGCCGCTGCCGCAGCCGACGTCGAGCTTGATGCCGTAGTAGCTGTGGCCGTTCGTGTAGTGGTCGCCTTCGGTCGTGCGGCTCCAGCCCTGACGGTAACGGACCGCCCGGTCCGACTGCCCCGCCCATCCGGTGTGGTAAAGGCTCGCCGGCACGGCATGAGTCGGTGACGCGATCGCCAGGAGGTACACGATCATCGTCTCGTTCCAGCCGATCAGCGGATGGCTGATATGCCACTCGTGGTCCGGCGACCAATGCCAGTAAAGAACTTCTCCCGCCGGGTCCCGCCGGAACCAGTCCCATTCGACGTCGCGCCAGAGGGTGGTGACCGTGTCGCGGATTTCGCGCTCGGCGGCGTTATCGCGGTCGAAGTACTGCCGGGCCGTCAGCAGGCCTTGCATGAGGAACGCCGTCTCCACCAGGTCGGCGCCGTCGTCGTAGGGACCGAAGTTAGGGATGACCTTGCCCGTGCGCCCATCGAGATAATGTGGCCACGCGCCGTGGAACCGGTCGGCGGCTTGCAGGAAATGGATGATCTTGAGCACGCGGCCGGCGCCCTGCTCGCGGGTGATGAAATTGCGCTCCGTCCCCGTGATCAGGGCCATGATGCCGAAACCGGTCGCGCCGAGCGCGCACAGGTTGTCGTCACCCGGCAGGAGTTCGATCGCCATCCCCGAGTTCGGATGGCCTGCTTCCCAATAGTAACGGAAACAGGCCTCCTGCACCATTGTGAGCAGCTCGTCGTCGCTCAGCTCACGCGTCGTGCCCGACGAGGCCGCGGAGAGCGTCGATTCGCGGCCGGCATCGTCGCTCGCACTGATCTGGTAGAACGCCAGGCATCCCGGCCGCCCCACGAAATCCGCGTAGCGGTTGACCTCTCCCCGCTGAATCCCGATGGGCGTGTAGCTCCGGCCGTCCCATGAACGGTAGATTTGGTAGCGGAACGGGCGGCGCTCCGCCGGCGGCGTCCACGTCAGATCGAAGTGGCGCTCGCCGGCCTTGACGGCAAGACCGGCGGGGGCGGCGGGAGGCGGTTCGTCCGCCGTTCCCGCGGGACCGATCTCCACGTCGTCGAGGTAGAGCGTATGCTCCCGGCCGTCTTCGAGGTTCTGCTCGAAAATCACGCCCGCCAGCTTGCGGAGGTCGAAACGATCCTCATCGGTTGAGCGAAATGCCCCTTGAAAATCGTCGCTTTTGAACTGCAGGCGCACCCAGCGGCCAGCGGGCAGGGGTCCATGTCGGGCGAGCAGCGGAATCGCGGTGGCCCAGTTCTCCGCCGCGTCCACCAGGTTCAGGCGCGGTGACTCGTCGGGTGTCAGTCCCTCTTCCGAATAGCACCAGAACGACAGGGTGTCGCCCTCGTAGTCGAATTCCCGGCTGTAATGTTGCGACGCCTTGAGTGTCACCTGCCAGCTTCCCCCGGCGGCCGCCTTCCATTTCAGGCGCAGGCTGTTCGGCGGCGAAAACCAGTGGCCGGTCTCCACCGGCAGCTTCCCGTCGACCAACTCAAGCACGCTCGGCGCCACGACCTCTCCCTCGCTCAAGTAACACGAGCGATCCGCGAGGCTGTTGTCGAAGACGACATGGTGGATATAACTCGGTTGCGCCATCGTAGTAACTGCCGCCAACGCGGCGGATAGGGGTAAAACGCGGAGAGATCTCATGGTTCAGTGTTAACCGCAAAGACGCAGCGAGACAAAGGAGCCGAAGGTGTTTTCCGCGCCAGTGCGTCGTTGGAATTCAAAAGCAACATGGCCGTCCTCCGGCATTCAAAGGTCTCCGCTTCTATGGCGCCAGCACAACATGGAACCGCGCGGTTTCCGGGCCTGCAAACAGGATGATTTCGCCGGGTTCGAGGATCCGCCGACCGTCGGCATCTGGAAACGACAGGTCGCGCGTCGGATTGATTTCGAACTGGAAATCGCGACTGGCGCCCGCCGTGATCGCCGCCGCCTCAAAGTGCTTCAGCTCTTTGAGCGGACGCGTGATGCTCGCCGCCGGATCGCGGATGAACCAAAGCACCGTCTCGAGGCCGTCGCGCCGGCCGGTGTTGGTCACCGTGATCTCCGCCCGCAGCGTTTCGTCCGGCCGGACGGTGGGGCGGTTCAGGCGGATGGGACTGTAGGCGAACGTCGTGTAGCTCAGGCCGTGGCCGAACTCGTAGAGCGGAGTGGTCGCGACGTCTTGATACTCGCCTAGCGGGCTCAAGCGTGCCCGCGGCCGCATGTTGTGGTAGATCGGAATCTGGCCGGTGGTGCGCGGCCACGTGACCGCCAGGCGCCCGCTGGGATTCTTTCGCCCAAGCAGCAGGTCTGCGACGGCCGCGCCGCCGCGGGTGCCCGGCTGCCAGGCGGCCAGAATCGCCGCCATCTTCGGCTCTACCACCGCCAAATCCACCGGGCGCCCGGAAACGACCACCAGCACGACCGGCTTGCCCGTCGCCGCGACGGCGAGAGCCAGCTCCTCCTGCAAGCCCGGGAGTCGCAGCTTCGAGCGGGAGGCGTTCTCACCGCTCATCCCGGCGGATTCGCCGAGGCAAAGCACCACGACGTCCGATTCGTGAGCGAGCGCCACGGCCGCATCCCAGTCTCCCCGTCCGTCGCCCTCGATCTTGCAGCCCGGCGCGGTTCGCAGACTCACTCCGGCCGGCAACCGCCCGTGCAATCCCGCCTCGATGCTGGTGGCCTCCTCCGCCCTGCCCTGCTGTGTCCACGAACCGAGCAACGCGGCCTGATCGTCCGCCAGCGGGCCGATCAGCGCGACGCGACGCATGCCCGCGGTCAGCGGCAGCACTCCGGTGTTCTTCAGCAGGACCATCGAGCGGGCCGCGACGTCCTCGGCCAGGTCCAGTTGCGCCGGCATCGGCGGGGCGCCGGTCAATGCCGATGCCTCCACCAGCGGCCGTTCGAACAACCCGAGCTCAAATTTCACCCACAAGATGCGGCGCACGGCTTCGTCGATCACGGCCAACGGCACGCGACCCGTTTTGACGAGCTCAGCGAGATGCTTCTGGTAAAGGCCATCGGCCATGTCCAAGTCCACGCCGGCCAGAATGGCCTTCTGAGCCGCCTCGGTTCCGTCCATCGCATAGCCTTGGTGGATGAGCTGGAGCACCGCGTTATAGTCCGAGACGACCAGGCCGCGGAAGCCCCAGCGCCGGCGGAGGATCTCCGTCAGGGTGTGGTGATTTGCGTTCGCCGGCACGCCGTTGAGGTCGTTGAAGGCGCTCATCACCGTGAGGGCGCCGGCCCGCACGCCGGCCTCGAACGGCGGCAGGTGCATCTCCCACAGCCGCTGCGGCGCGATCTCGGTGGAGCTGTAGTCGCGGCCGCCTTCCGAAGCGCCGTAGCCGACGTAGTGTTTTAGGCAGGCCGCGAGCGAACCCGGTGCCCCGAGTCGTGGACCTTGGTAGCCTTCGACCGAGGCGGCGGCAAAAACGCTGGCCGCAAAGGGCGATTCGCCGAAGGTCTCCGCAATCCGGCCCCACCGTGGATCCACGCAGTGATCCACCATCGGCGCAAAGGTCCAGTCGACGCCGTCCGCGTGCGCGCTTTCCGCGGCGCTGCGGCAGGCGCGCCGGACGAGATCCTCGTCCCAGGCACATGCCTGCGCCAGCGGGATGGGAAAAACGGTCCGGTAGCCATGGATCACATCGGCACCGAAGATCGCGGGGATCCCCAGCCGGGTTCCCTCTACGGCCCGGCGTTGCAGGACATTGCGGAGAGAAAGATTTCCCGCGGTAACGAACGACCCATCGGTGGCCCGGACCTCGTCGGCGTGCTGGGCGAGATTGTTGGGGTTGGTGTCGCCGACGCCGCATTGATGAAGTTGATCGATCTTCTCCTCCAGCGTCATCCGCGCGAGCAAGTCGCCGACACGTTCTGCAACGGGCAGGTCGGCGCGGCGGTAGGGAGGGAGTCTGGCGGGCATGGTGGAGGTCGCGGCGAAAAGGCTGCTGACCAAGATCAGAGAATGCTGGTGCCCGGTTTCATAGGTCGATCTCGACCAGGTTGCCCGTTTCCTTCAAGAGCGTCTGCAATTCAGTCTGGGAGACGATCAATCCGCCGGAGCGGTAGGGATTCGATCCGCGCCGGCTGGCGCGGCAGAGACGGCCGTTCACCGTGATCGCGCGGGGAGAGAAGCTGCCTCCGCTTATGCGATAGTGCACGGCGACCGGACGACCGCAGACGACCGCATCCGCGATCAGTCCGTCGAGGGCGCGTGGCAGAACCGGATCAAAGATCATGTCGCCAAACGACTCCCGCAGTCCCAGCAGACAAGCGCGGACCTTATGCAGAAACAGCCCCGGTCCGCTGGAATAGAGACGCCAGCCGCCGCGCACCGTGACCCGGCCGGCGCGCAGCTCCGGCCAGCGCGCCGCCGCCTCGTAGCGGTCGGCAAAATCCGCATCGGAACTCGAAAAGTAGATATTGCTCTGGCGCGGCGCGGCCTGCGGCACCACGGTGGCGAGATCGACCGGATTGACCACCTGCAGGGCGGTCCAGAGGCCATCGGCGTCGCCGACCTTCGCCAGCGCCTCGGCGTAACGCAGGTGCGCATGCACGTATTGCAGCCCGATCTCGCGGCCAACATTGGCCGCGGTCTCGGCCCGCCGGAAAAGCCGTTCGCAGCCGCCGTGGTAGACGGCAGGCTCGCTCATCAACCGCACGCCGTCGGGACAACGCAGCTCGTTCGCGATGATCTGCAGGTGCCGGTGGGCCTCGTCCGGGGTGAAAAGATCGGCTAGAATCGAGCGTGTCATCGGCAGCAACCGATAACGGATGTGCGTGACCGCATCATCGGGATGCAGCAGCGGCCGGGCGTTCCCGGCGGGTTCCATGACGAGAAAACCCGCCACCACGCCACCCGGCATGAGCCGCGCGGCGAAGTCGCGACGCATCTCGTCGCAAAGGGCTTCGAGCCGCTGGGCGCGACCCGTCTCCCCGGCGCGGCGGCAGACGGCGGCGAGCTGCCGGAAGGTCTGGAAGGCCAGGCCGACCGTCCAGGCGCTCACCATGCGCTTGCGCATCGCCGGGTCGGCGGGCTGCAGCGTGTCGTCCCAGTCACCGTCGCCGTAATCGACCAGCGCTGTGCCGGCCAAAAACCGGCTCCGGCAGTGGGTGGTTACCCGGTCGCAATGCTGCCAGAGTGTCTCCGTGGGTCCGATGGGTTCGAACTTCCGGGAATCGGTGTAGCCGATCCCGGCCGCCATGAAGGCCAGATCGTTGCTCGCTTCCACATAATCACACAACGCCTTCACCGGCCAAAAACAGATGTCGCCATGACTGTGCGCCTGCTGGATGAAGCGGAACGGCGGGGGCATGAACCATTGGGGCCAGCTACCATCATGGGGATACTGCTGGGCGAACACCGTCTCCAGCATCCGGCGGGCCGTTCCGAAGTCGCCCGACGCCAGCAACCATTCGATCGAACCCTGGCAGACGTCGCGCACGCCCCAAGCTCCGCCACCGTTCTGTTCGAGACCGTGGGGCGCGGAAAAATGGATCGCGGCGTTGTGGGCAAACCACGGCAACACCTCGTCGATCCGCGTCACGGCCGGATCAGCCCGGTGGGTGAGGCGCGCGGGCGGGGGCGGCGGCGCCGCCGCCCGCCGGCGCCCGTCGATAAACTCCCCCCGCGCCTCAGCCACCGCCCGGGACAGGTCTGCGGTTCCCTCCTCGCTGCCCAGCAAAATCACGCCGCAGGCGGTGACCAACTCCGTGCGCAGGGTGACATAGGGCCCCCCTCGACGGACGCCGTCGGGGTAGAGCAATTCGTCGCCGCCGATCGCCGCGACTCGGTCGGGGTCAGCCACCGCGATGGCGAAAACGCCACCGGGCATGTGCCGGCCCAACAGGCTGTCGGGCCCGGGCCGGCAACAGATCCACGCCGCCTGGGCGTCCAACTCGGCTTCACCGCCATGTTCAAACTCGGCGGCGCCCAACGCCAGTTCATGGCTGATCAGGAACTCGCAGGGCGATCCCGCGACCACCCGAAGTTCAAGAAACGAAGCGGCCCGGCTGCGCGCGCACCAGACCCGCGCCTCCAGCGTCTGCGGTCCGAGCCGGTAGATCCAGCGCACCTCTCCGGGCGCCATCGCGAACGCAGACGGAACGCCCAATTGCCGCCACGCCCCGTCGCGGCGCACCAACACGCGCTGCCCGCCGCCCCGCACCAAAGCCAGCGCATTGCGCACCACCGACAAAAGCCGGCCGAGACTCGGGTTGCCGAAATAGGCTTGCGCGGCGAAAATGCCGGCGGCGTAGCAGGTGAGGCCGAACTGCCCGGCGTCGATCCACCGGACGTCGCCG
>DATIWI010000196.1:0-8545 GCA_035519475.1 Opitutaceae bacterium | reverse complement strand
AGCACATCCTCGCGCAGACGGATGAGCACGCCCCGGGTGGTGTCACCGCTGATGCCGCGGTTGGCGACCTTCACGCCCGGAAAACTCCCGCCCAGGTCGTCGCCCCACTGCTGGGTGATGGAGTCGCCGAGAAAGACCAGCGCGTGCTGGTCCGCGGCGGCCCGCTGGGCCCACGCGCTGCGGCGCTGCATCCAGAGATTTTGAAACCAGTCGTAGCGGCGCAGCGGGCCGGCGCCCGGCAATCCGTCGTCGGTGGCGGGGAGTTGGTAGCGCGAATCGGCGGGAGCCGGTTGGGCGGCGGCCGTGAGCGCCAGGAACAGGGCGGCCGCCAGGAGCGGGAGGGGGTGTTTCATGACGGTGCGGCATGCTGGGCGCCAGGCCGGCGCGTGGCAAGACCCGGACATCCGCGGGGCGCCGGCGGCCCGCGTTGTTGGCTGTACCATTTCGGCGGTTTCAGCGATGATGGCGCGGTCAACGAGGCAGCGGTGCGGACCTGACATGAACTCGATTCAGATATCATCGTGCCCTCCAAGCGGCGCCTGGCGCCTGTTGTTTCCGCTGGCCCTGCTGGCGGCCGGGCTGCCGGCACAACCGATGGACCCCTCCGCGCCGCTGCGCGTCAGCGAAAACCACCGCTACCTCCTCGATCGTCACAACGTCCCGTTTTTGCTGCAGGGCGACGCGGCGTGGTCGCTGATCGCCAATACCACCAAGGAGGAGGCGGCAATTTACCTCCGCAATCGGCGGGAGAAGGGGTTCAACGCGATCCTCGTGAATCTCATCGAGCACAAGTTCGCCCGGAACGCGCCGCGGAACGCCTATGGCGAGGCGCCGTTTGCGCGACCGGCCGACTTTGCAGCCCCCAACGAGAAGTACTTCGAACACGCCGACTGGGTGATTCGCCAGGCCGCCGCGAACGAGCTCGTGGTGCTGCTGGCCCCCGTCTATCTGGGTTATCCCGGAACGGACGAGGGGTTCTTCGACGAAGTCATCGCCGGAGGTCCGGAGAAATGCCTGGCCTACGGCCGCTTTCTCGGCCGGCGCTACCGGGATTGCGACAACCTCATCTGGGTGATGGGCGGCGATCGCGACCCCGGCCCCGCCCGCGAGCCCGTCGACAACGTTGCGGCCGGCATCCGCGAGTTCGACCAACGGCATCTGATGACCGCCCATTGTCACGGCGGCTCCAACCCGGCCGAGCAATACCCGGGGTCATGGCTCCAGATCGGCACGACCTATAATTATGAAGTCGTCCATCTGCACCTGATCTGGGACTACAACCGGAAGCCGGTACTCCCGTATTTCCTGATCGAGTCCATTTACGAGGGCGAACACAACGCCTCGGCGGTGCAGATCCGCCGCCAGGCGTACTGGTCCGTCCTCTGCGGTGAGTTCGGCCACGTGATGGGCAACCATCCGATCTGGGATTTCAGCGCCGGCTGGCCGGCGGCAATGGATGCGCCGGGGTCGCTGGCGATGATGCGCTGGGGCAAACTGTTCCGGTCACGGCCGTGGTACGATCTAGTCCCGGATCAGGAGCACCGAATCGTCACCGGCGGGCTGGGGGAATTCTGGGGGAACGACTTCGTGGCGGCGGCAGCCACGTCCGACGGGAGCACGCTCATCGCCTACCTGCCGAGCGCGCGCACCATCACGGTCGATCTGGCCAGACTGATGAAAGGCCGGGTCAATGGTTGGTGGTTCGATCCGCGCAGCGGCCGCGCGACGGCCGCGGGCAGCTTCGCCACGGAGGGGACCAAACCCTTCACGCCGCCAGCCGACGGCGACTGGGTGCTCGTGCTGGACGACGCGGCCAAACGCCTGCTGCCGCCGGGGGAGTGATGCGGCGACGGGGCCGACTGGCCGACTCGCGGCCGAGTGAGAGCGTGGCTCCCTCCGGGCCTGGGAAGCCGTCCGCCGACTGCCCTCGACTTCCCAATCACTCCGGAATACGCCGCGCCAATGCTCCTGCCCGTCTGAAGTCATGGCCGCGCCCGTAGCGATGGCGGGGCGTTTCGGCGTCGGTTCAGGGCCCGGACTCTACGTGCTCGCATCTTTCACCAAACCCAGATGCGCCGATTGCACGTTGGCGGCGGCGTACTTTCGGCCGATTTCCCGCAACACCGGAATCACCTCAATATTGTCCATTCCCAGCGGATCGTTCTTGCGGGTGGCTTTCATCAATTCCGTTTCTTCCGGCGAGAAGCGATGTTCGTAGCGGACGTAGCGAAACTTGCGGCTCTCCAGGGGACCCAGCCCGTGCGACTCGAGGGAGAGATCCTTCAATTCCCGATCGATCTCTTCTCCGTAGTCGCATTTGCCCAGCACCCGGCACAGCAGGTCTTGATCCACCGCCATCCCATCCAGCAGGGCGGGGATCACGTAACGCGCGGCATCGAGCAGATGGATGTTCTGGGCCTTGTCCTTGGACAATCTGACCCGCGATCGACCGGTGCCGATTGAAACGATCTCGAGCTTCCTGACTCCCGTTTCCCAATTGAGCCGGTAGCACGGCAGGGTCGCCAGGAGGAAGGCAACCATGGCCGGGTTGTTATAGGGTGTGATGGCGCCGTCGACGAAGATCATTTCCTTTGCGCCAAGCCGGATCTGCTCCGGCGGGAAAAATGTGGGGGCGGCCGTGCTGGCCCGCACCAATTGCCACAGCGGAATCCGGAGGTTGCAGTTCTCCAATGCGGGGTTGTTGTACAGGCCCGCCGGGTTGTTCGTCACCGGCCACGCCGAACCGGTCGTGGCGTTGCGCATGATCAGCAGCAGGAGGGTGTGCAGCCGTTTGGTGCCGAGCAGCGCCGGCTCGCGACCTTCGCCATCTTCGGATAGGAACCGCTTGAAGGAAGCGGTGATGTACTGCGCTGTGTACCGGGTTTTCCACCAGTCGCGCCAGGAGGACTTGGTGAACATGCCCGCAGACTCGTCGATGTAGTGTTGTTCGATCTCCTGCACCGACAATCCCCACGACAACATGGTGGCGATGATGGCGCCGGTGCTGGTCCCGGCAATCAGGTCAAACTCGTCCTTCAGCAGCAGGTCCGGCTGCTTCCGGTGCTCGCGAAACAGGGCCTCGATCCGGGCGAGCACCTGCAACGAAAAGACCCCACGAATGCCTCCGCCGTCCAGGGCCAGGATGCGCCTTGGCCGGTCGCTGGTGGAGGTGACGACACCTTTTGGTTCTGGCATAAGAAAGAGCGGCGATCCCTGTCGTTACGGGGTCTCGGTTCAGGGGCGGAGGCGGGCGGATCCGGTCATACGGCTGCGTTGACGAAGGCTCGCACCGCCGCGGCGTCCCAAGGCAGGTAACGCAGGCGTGGAGCGTTGGCCCAAACGGGATCGCGCCGCAAGTCGTCGGCGGATCGTCCGGTTCCCGCGAAAATGCCGACCCGCGCGCCGATCATGAGCGCGATCCGATATTCAAACGCGGCGATGCGCCCCCCGCCCCAACCGAGGAGCGCGACCGTCGCCGGATTCACCCCGGCCGCGATCAGGTCGCTCCAATACCGGAGGCACTCGGCCGCGCTGAAGCCCTTCCCCGGGGTGGCGCACAACCGGGAATACCTCCGGTCGGGCCTGTTCTTCCCGTGCCGGCGCGGCAAATACCCGATCACCTCCGCGCGCGGGCACGCCATCGCCAGATCGCCGGCGACACCGGCGATTCCCGACGTCGTCCCGCCCGATATCAACGTCCCGGCAAACCCGGAAAGCGCGGATAGAAACAGGGTTCTCGCCGCCTCGATCGAGGCGCCATCTTCACCCTTGATGCCCCCGGCAAGAATGACCACGGGCGCCCGGAAACGCGCCGCGCGGGAAGAGGATGGCCGCTTGTTCATCGCTGGATCCCTGATGGCGTATCCGGGGCGCCGGATCAGGGCAACCGTTTTGGCGTCTGGAAACCCGATGATCGCCCGTGCGCGACACCCACTGCGCCGGAAACACGGCTCCGGAATAAATCGCATTGCCCGGGCCCAGGCAGGTTATACACCATGGGGACGTCCATTGTTCAACTACCCTAGAAACCAGCTCGATTGGACGAGGGGCCACGGGCGTCGCTTTCGCTGCGATTCCGGGCGGATCCCGGCGAACCGGGGGATTGCGCCCCGCGGCCTTGTCCGATGAGCGACTCCCCGACGGGCGCGGTTTTCATTAGCTACGCCTCGCAGGACGCGGCCGCGGCGCGGAAGATTCGTGAGGCCCTGCGCGCCGCCGGCGTGGAAGTTTGGTTCGACGAGAACGAACTGGTTGGCGGCGACGCTTGGGACCTCAAGATTCGCGGACAGATCAAAAGGTGCGCTTTGTTCGTGCCAGTCATTTCCGCAAACACACAGGCGCGGCGCGAGGGGTATTTCCGCATCGAGTGGAAGCTCGCCGCCCAACGCTCGCATGCGATCGCGGATGGCACTCCCTTCGTGCTGCCGGTCGTCATCGACGCAACGCGCAATATGGACGCGCTCGTGCCGGAGGAATTCCGCGCGGTGCAGTGCACGCGCCTACCGGGCGGCGAATGTCCCGCGGCGTTTGGGGAACGGGTGAAGGAATTGCTGCGGGGTGATCCCGTCGCCATCGGCAGCGCGGCGGGTGCGCCGCTGGGCCCCGCCCCCGCCACGGACAAGAGGCCCCGGCGCCGACGGCTGGCGCCGGCGGTGATCGGCGGTGTTGTGGTCGTGACCGCACTCGCCGCCCTGCTGTGGAGATCGTCGCACCATCTTGAGTCGCCCGGCGAAACCGTGCCAGCGCTGCCTCCTGCTCCGGACCGTGCGCCGGCGGTTGCCAACGAGAAATCCCTCGCGGTGCTGGCGTTCACCAACCTGAGCGGGGACAAGGAAAACGAGTATTTCTCCGATGGCATCAGTGAGGAGTTGGGCAATGTGCTGGCGAGAGTCCCGGGCCTCACCGTGTGCGGACGCGCCTCGGCGTTCTATTTCAAGGGCAGAGCGGTGCCGATCTCCGATATCGCGAGACAGCTGGGGGTGGCCTACGTGGTCGCAGGCAGCGTGCAAAGATCCGGCGTCCGCGTGCGCATCACGGCCCAGCTCATCAACGCCGCCAGCGGATTCACGGTGTGGTCGTCGGAGCCGCTGACGCGCGAGTTGAAGGACATCTTCGCCGTTCAAGATGAGATCGCCGGGCTGATCGCCAAGAGTCTCTCGCTGACGATGGGCGTCGCGTCGGGCCCGGCGAAGACCGTCGATCCGGAGGCCTATCGGCTCGTGCTCGAGGGCCGCTATTTTTGGAATCTGCGGACCGAGGAAGGGCTGACCCGCGCGGAGGCCGCCTTCGGCCGGGCGATCGCGATCGAGCCCCGCTTTGCCGAGGCACACGCCGGGCTCGCCGGGGTGTGCGTGATCCGCGCGCAGTATACCTTTTTGGACGGCCTGGGCGGCGACCCCGCCGCCGACCTCGAGCGCGCTTCCGCCGAGGCCCTCCGCGCCACCCAGCTCGATCCGACGCTGCCGGACGGCTTTGCCGCGCTGGGATATGTTTACCTGATGTCGGGCAAAATGGAGGAATCGGAGCGGCAGTTTCAGAGTGCCCTGGCGCTCGCGCCCAATTCGGCGCTCACCCGTGACTGGCACGGATTATTGGAGGCGTCCTGCGGGCGGCTTGATGGCGGGTTGGCCGAGTTCGAGAAAGCCGCCGAGATCGACCCGCTGTGGTTCATCAACCTGCAGATGATGGCCTGGCTTCTGCGGCGCAGCCAGCGGTGGGAACAGGCGCTCGCGATGAATGAGCGGGCGGCGGCGCTGCGCACCGACGTGTTTGTCATCAACGTGAGTGCCCAAGCCGATGCGCTCATGGCGCTGGGCCGCCGGGACGACGCGGTGGCAGCCGCCCGGCTGGTCGAGCGGAATCTGGACAAGCGGCCGCGCTGGAACAGCGACAGCGTCGCCATCGGGGTCCTCGTCCGGGCCGGTTTGCGGCGGGAGGCGGAGGACGATGCCGCGCGGCTCTTCGCGAGCTGGCCCCGCGACAACCCCATGCGCGGCATGGTGCTCGGTGCGCTCGGCCGTTTCGACGAAGCGCTGCCCTTTCTGGAGCGAACGTGCGGCGCGCTGAAGTTGGACCTCTACTGGGATCAGGTGTGGGATCCGTGGCGCGGCGATCCGCGATTTCAGGAACTGATGGTGAAGCTCAACTGCGCCGAGGAGTACAAGGTCGCGCGGACGACGCTTGCACGG
Source organism: Opitutaceae bacterium (assembly GCA_035519475.1). Taxonomy (GTDB): domain Bacteria; phylum Verrucomicrobiota; class Verrucomicrobiia; order Opitutales; family Opitutaceae; genus Fen-1467. The sequence goes on along the minus strand of DATIWI010000196.1, from coordinate 2,357 downwards.
ATGCTGAAGGAGCAGGGATCAAGGAACCCTGCAGGTGGTGGAAATTGAAGCGGAACGGCACCGGAATCGCACGGATTGCCACGATCGCCCGCCGGGCCGCGCAAACCCTTCCCTAGGAATCAATCGGGTTCAACGCGTTCTTCAGGCAGACCGAGGTCGCGCGAACCGGATTCAGCGTACCCGATCCACTCATGGTAGCCCCACCCGGTTGCGACTCGCCCCCTGTCCGCCCAGTCTGGATCGTGGGTGTGCTGGGTCACCGCAGGCTCGACGATCCCGCCACGCTTGGCCCGCGGATCGAAGAGCAATTGCGTGGTCTGGCGATGGCCGTCGCGGCGCGGGGCGGCGAAACCCACGTCTACGTCAGTGCGGCCGCCGGCACCGACTTACTCGCCATCCGCGCGGCCCGGTCGCTCGGCCTCCCTGTTCACATTCTGCTGCCGCTCGATGAAGCAGAATTTCTGGAAGACTTCGCCGAGTTCCAAGCCTGGCGCGATGAAGCCCGCGCCGCGCTCGCCGAGGCGCGAGCTCATCCCCGCCGCGACTCGGTGCAGGTGGCGCCGACGACCGGACAGCGTCCCAGCTGCTACTTCGATACCGATGCGCGAATCGTCGAGGGCGCGGACGTAATCGTGGCGGTCTGGAACGGCACGGCCGCGATCGGGCTCGGCGGGACCGGTCAGACGGTGCCGCTCGCCCAGGCGCTCGGCAAACCGATGCTGCGAATCGACCCAGCGACGGCCCAGGTCGAGCGCAGCGGATTTGGACCTGGAGAGTGGCCTCCCCCTGACGAGAAATGGGAGTGGCTTCAGGTCAGTGCGGCGGTCGCGCAACTGCCCCCCGGCGTCCGGAAAACCGAAGCAGCCTCGCTCCAGAATCTCAAGGCCAGGTTGTCGGCGATCGCCCAGCAGGACTCATCCGATTTTCGCCGCAAAGCGCTCCGCGCGCTCCACGTGACCGCGACCGCGGGCATACTCGGGTTGGTCAATCTCCTGCTCACCGGAAGAGTGCATTGGACGATCCCGCTCACGATCACCGTGGCCCAGTCGGTGTTGCTGGTCTGGACGAAGGTGATCAAGTCCCACTTGAAACGCAGCAAGATCAACGATGATTGGATTCAGGCGCGCCTTGGAGCGGAGGTATGGCGCGGAGTGGTCGCCACCTACCCGGCGGCGGGCGGCATGCATCCGATCGCCGGTCGGCGTCTTCCCGAGTGGCGGCGTTTTGCGGTGTCCGTAGGCATTGCCAGCCAAAAGCTCGATCGGCCGCTTGACCTGTCACTGCCGGTTGATCTTGAGGAATTCAAATCCGGTTACGTTGAACGGCTGAAGGCCCAGATTGCGCACTTTGAGCAGCAACGCGATCGTTCGAAACAAAGGACCCATCGGCTTCTGACCGTTGCGCATATCTGTTTCGTGCTGTCCCCTTGGTCGGTCGGTCTCGCGATACTCATCCGTGCTGCCGGCAAGGTCACGATCCTTTCCAGTCCTGGTGCGATGAGCTCGCTCGGCATCCTCGTCTTTACCGCGGTCTTGCCCGCGGCCCTGCCGCTCGGGGCGGCGACCGCGACGGCGCTAGTAGAGAATTTCGACCATGACAGGCGGGCGAACCGTTACGACGAGATGCTCACCCTGTTGCGCCGGCGTCTGGCGGAATTGCCGCATCTCCATACGGCCGACTCGGTCTGTGCGTTCGTTGAACGCTGCGAAGATTCACTGCTCCAAGAGAGCATCGAATGGGTGGCCGCGCAGAAACACATCGCAATCTTGTCCCTCGGACGATGATGCGGGGTGCGCGGCCATCCGCGCAGCGCCTGAACCAACAGGGGCGTGGGGAAATCGACCGGTTTCCGGATGGCGCCCGGGGGGCGACGGCGCGCGGTGGAAAGATCCTTCAGCTCCGCCGGTCCTGACAGTGGCACGTGCCGCCAAGGCACGTGCCACGCGCTCGACCGTTTGTGGATGGTCCAGCATGAGTCACCGGGAATTTCTGATGAAATCCCTGGGCGGGGTCGGATTTCTGGTCGGGGTCCTGCGGGCCGTTCTGGTCCTGCCGGCCGCAGCATCTTGAGCGGGGACGCAGATCAGCTTTGGTTCGCTCGATCTGAAACATTCCCACCAACTGTCGGGGACACTCTGCCTCCCGGAAAAACCGCCGGGTCCGGTTCCCGCCATCGTTCTGGTTTACGGCACCTCGGGAATGGACCTGCGCGGCGAGTTTTACCGCGCCTCGATCCTGGGCGCGGGAATTGCCAGCTTTGAAGTCGATTTCAAGACCGGGGTTGATAGCGGCGCATTGGCCCGGCCGAAGCTGGACACCTTTCTGCCCATGGCATTTGCGGCGTTGAAGGAATTGCG
>DATIWI010000195.1:0-3207 GCA_035519475.1 Opitutaceae bacterium | reverse complement strand
AAACATCGGCCTTGGAGACTGCGGTGGTATTGCGCGTTCGAATCGAAGCCTCAAGCCGAAGTGTTCGAAAGATATCTGAAATCGGCGTCAGGCCGAGCCTTTCAAAAGAAACATATAGCATAAATCGAACCTCCGCCCGTCGCGGCTGCGGCTGGCAGGCCATCCTCGAGAATGCGCCGGCTATTGCCCGCCCACTGATCCCTGATGGCGGAGGCTGTCCTCCGAAGCCTTGCGCCGAGGAGGACTTCTCGGATGGCGCGGCCATCTCTGGCCCACGGATTCGAGCGGGCAGATGAATGTGCAGCGGCGAAGGATGCCCTGAGAAGCTTCAGCGAAGCAAGGCCATGCAAATCGTAGGGGCGCAGGCTTGCTGCGCCCATTTTGGAGGGCGCGACTCTGCTGGCCAGCAGAGCGCCTCCATCGACACCAGGCGGGTTCATACGCCACGGCGTTCTCGATAGACCTCCTGCCCATATCTGCATGCGAGCTGTCATCGCGAGACCGAGGTACGAGGGCGTGGCGATCCAGCCAGCCTGCAATCGTGCTCCAGCCTCGCTTGTCGGGATTTTCCACTCCAACCGCTCTTGAGGTATTTTCCCGCTGTCCCTGGGCCGGACTTCCTGTTTTGCTAGGCGGTCGCGAGTACCGCGGCCCCGGCGGCGGCTGGCCGACCGGCCCCCGCCCAGGAGTAGCGGGTTCCGCGCCGTCAGTTGTCATTAGGTGTGAGCGTGAAACCAATTCGGCCATCCCCCTTTTCGCCCGGCGCCCGGCGTGGCGGCGCCCAGCCGGCGCGTCAGGCGGATTCCCGCCCCGTTCATGTCTGACGAATCCGCCAACCGGGATTTCACCGCCCTCTACCGCGCGACCCTCGCGCCGCTGCGGCGCTACCTCGCCCGCTTCCTGGGCGACGCGACCGAGGCGCAGGACATCGCCCACGACGCCTACCTGCGCATTTATCCGGCCGAGGGCAAGCGGCCGGCGGAAAAGCCCGAGGCGCTGCTCTACACGACGGCCCGCCGGCTGGCCATCAACCGCATCAAGCGCCGCTGCATCGCCCCGTTCACGCGGAATGCGCTGGAACCCGAAGCCACGGCCTCGTCCGCGCCGGGCGTGGTGCAGCAGGTGATGGCCCGCCAGGAACTTCGCCAGCTCGAGCAGGCCATCCAGCAGCTGCCGCCGGGCTGCCGCGCCGTCCTGTTGCTGCGCAAAGTCGAGCTGCTGTCCCACCGGGAAATCGCACGCCGGCTCGGCATCGCGATCAGCACGGTGGAGAAACAGCACGCCCGGGCCCTGCGCCTGCTGCGCGCCTCGCTTTCAGCTGATTTGGATCAAACTGCGCCGGGCGCCCCCGCGCCGGCCCACAAGGAGGATCTCTCATGACTTTTTCAACCTGGTTCCCGGATCCGGCCTCCGATGAGCAGGCGGCACTCTGGGCCGCCCGGCTCGACGGCTCCACGCTGACCGCCACCGATCGCGCCGCGCTCGACGCGTGGCTCGCCGAGGATTCGACGCACCGCACGCTGCTGTCCCGCTATTGCCAGTTCTCCGCCGACCTGGAGCAGCAACTGCCCGCGCTGGTGGCGGCGGGCGCCGTGGCAATGCCGGCGGAAGCCGCCCCCCGCCGCCGCGGCCGCTGGCTGCCATGGGGCGCGGGCGCCGCCCTGGCGGCCGCGGCCGCCGTGGCCCTGGTGTTTGGGCTGGGTCGCGAACAGACGCAGATGGAGAACGTGGCCACGCCGACCGCCATGCGCCAGACCCTCGCGCTCGCCGACGGCTCGCGGGTCGAGTTGAACGCCCAGACCAGCCTGCGCGTGGCGATCGACGGGCGGGAGCGACGCGTGCGCCTGGCCTCCGGCGAGGCGTTCTTCGCCGTGCGCAAGGACGCCAGCCGGCCGTTCACGGTGGAAACGCCCGCCGGCTCGGTCCAGGTAACCGGCACGCAGTTCAACGTCCGGGCCGATTCCCCCGCGGCGCTCGAGGTGACGGTGGTGGAGGGCTCGGTGCAGGCGCGGCCCGAGGATGCGGCGGGCCGGGCGGGGGCGCCCGTTGCCCTCGCCGCCGGCGAACAGCTCTCCGCCGGGCCGGGCGGCGTCGAGGTGCACGCCCTCACGCCTGCCGCGCTTGACGACGCGCTCGCCTGGCGCGAGGGACAGATCGTGTTCAATGGCGTGCCCCTGCGCGTGGCACTCGCCCGGTTCGCCCGCTACCACGGCCGGGGCATCTCAGCCACGGCGGACGCCGCCGAATGCCGCGTCTCCGGGCGCTACAGCCTGAATGACATCGACGGATTCTTTGCCGCGCTGGAAGAGGCGCTGCCGGTCCGCGTGACGCACAGCCTGAACGGCACGGTCCAGGTGAGCCTGCGCACCGAACCCTAACACCCCCGCGAACCCCGGGCATGCACCACGGATTTCGCCGACCGGAGGATCCTCCCTCCCCGCCGACTTGGCGAAACCCGTCCGGCTCGCCCGCCGCGCGCGTCGCCGTGACGCTCCTGCTGGCCTGGTGCAGCCTGCTGCCCGCCTTCGCCCACCCCGACCCCGTCGACTTCAACCTTCCCGCCCAGCCGATGGTCGAAGCCCTGCTGGCGTTCTCCCGCCAGGCCCGGGTTGAGATCCTGTTCTCCTTCGATGAGCTGCGCGAGGTGCGCTCCAACGAGGTCCTGGGCCGCTACGAGCCGACGGACGCGGTGAGCCGCCTGCTCCGGGGCACCGACTTCGTCGCCCGTCGGAACGACCAGGGGAAATTTGTCGTCACGCGGATCCCGCACGCCGCGGGCTCGATCAAGGGGAGACTGCGAACCTCCGACGGCGCGCCCGCCCGCGGGGTGCGGGTCACGGTATCAGAGACGCCGCAATCGACCGTCACCGATGAGCGCGGCGAATTCGAGTTCCCCGCGGTGCCGCCGGGCATCTACCAGCTCGTCGCCGCGGGCCCCGGTTACCAGCCGCTGCCGATCGCCGGCATCCGGGTGCTGGCCGGGCGCGTGGCGCTGGTGGACACGCAGCAGATGCGAGCCGCGGACGAGGTGACCCGGCTCGCGCCCTACGTCGTCACGGGCGAATCGGACCGGCGGCGGCTCTTCGACGGGAGCGGGGCCTATCTCGGCCCGCGCGTGGCCGCCGGCAACCTCGACCTGCCCCGCACGGCGGACGACGCGCTGCCCTACACCATCTACACCCGCAGCCAAATCGTCCGCAGCGGCGT
>DATIWI010000194.1:0-23879 GCA_035519475.1 Opitutaceae bacterium | reverse complement strand
TGCTCGGCGTCGCCCCCGCCACCGTTATCGACGCCCTCTCGGCTTCCCTCGCCTTCGTCACCGCCGGCCCGGTATCCACGCTGCCCGGGCTGTGAGCGCCGCCGGCTCGTCTCGTTCCCGGATCCCAGTTCCGGCCGCGGTACGCTTCGCGATCTGACAGTAGTTTCCCAAAATCGGTCCTCCGGCTTCTGCCCCCCCGCCTAATCCGTCCGCTTCCACCTGTCGCCGGAATTCTCCGGCGGCTCCCACGGCGGCGGTAGCCACCGCTCGTCGGCACCCGCGGCCCCGGTCGAAGCCGAAGATTCCCTGTCCTCCATCCTCTGACTTCTGTCCTCTGGCTTCTGCCCGCCCGGCGGCCGGAGCGGCCGGGGGTCCTCCTTCCGCCAGCTCCGCGGCCACTGGCCCAGGCCCCGCCGGATGAGACTTCGGAAATCCCAGATCATCGCATCATGAATGAACCCCGGTCACCGAGGACACGGAGAACGAGCAGGAGCGCACGGAGATTCCACATGTACCGCCGTCGCATCATCGGCATTGTCTCCGCGAGTTCCTCCGGCCGGTGTGCGCTCTGTGGCAGAGAAGCGGATCGCTGCCGCGGGATTCCCCTCAGTCGACCTTCACCCGCGCCCGGTAGAACTCCTCCGCCTTGGCGTAGATCTCCTTCGGATCGGCCAGCGTCAGCGCCTCGGCCGCGAGCTGCCGCGCATCGCTCATCTTCATCGCCCGCACCAGGTACTTCACCGCGGGCAGGGACGGCGGGGTCATGCTCAGCTCGTCCACGCCGAGGCCGAGCAGCAGCGGGGTGAACACCGGGTCGCCGGCCATCTCGCCGCAGACGGCGACCGGCAGGTGGTGCTCATGCGCGTCATCGGCCACCGCCTTGATCGTGCGCAGCACCGCCGGGTGGGTCGGCTCGTAGAGGTGGGCAATCCGGTTGTTCACGCGGTCGATCGCGAGCAGGTACTGGATGAGGTCATTGGTGCCGATGCTGAAGAACTGGCAGTGCCGGGCGAGAATGTCGGCCGTGGCGGCGGCACTGGGGATCTCGATCATGCTGCCCACCTCCATCTGCTCGTCGAAGCGTTCGCCGCGCTGGCGCAGCTCCGCCCGCGCCTCCGCCAGCACCGCGTTGGCGCGCGTCAGCTCCTCCACGCCGCTGATCATCGGATACATCAGCCGCACCTTGCCCAGCGCGCTCGCCCGCAGGATCGCGCGGAGCTGCTCCTTGAACATCTGGGGGTGCTCGAGACAGAAGCGGATGGCGCGAAAGCCGAGGAAGGGGTTGGTCTCGTGATGGATTAGCCCGGGCATGCCCGCCAACGGCTTGTCGCCGCCGATGTCGAGCGTGCGGATGACGACCACCTGCGGCGCGAACGCCTCGGCCACCGCCTTGTAGGTGGCGAACTGCTCGTCCTCGCCCGGCAGATGCGGCGAGTTGAGATAGAGGTATTCGGTGCGAAACAGACCCACGCCCTCCGCCTGGCATTCCCGCGCCAGGGCCACATCCTCGACCTTCTCGATGTTGGCGAGCAGCGGCACGTGCACCCCGTCGAGCGTCTCCGCCGGCAGCCGGCTCGCCGCCAGCAGCCGCGATTCGAAGGTCTTCTTCTCGGTCCGGATCCGGCCGTAGCGGAAAAGGGTCTGCTCGCTCGGGTTGACCACGACCACCCCGTCGTAGCCGTCGACCAGCACGCGGTCGCCGCTCTGGACCCGCGCGGTGAGGTCGCGCACCCCCACCACGGCGGGAATCTTCAGCGAGCGCGCGACAATGACCGCATGGCTCGTCTTGCTGCCCGAGTCGGTGACGATCCCGATCGCCGCGCTGCGATCGATGCTGGCGGCGTCGGACGGTGTGATGTCGTTCGCCACCACCACCCGCTTTTCCGCCAGCTCGCTGAGGTGGTGCTCCGCCTGCCCGAGAAGGTTCTGCAGCACCCGCTGCGCCACATCGCGGAGGTCGCCAGCGCGCTCGCGCAGGTACTCGTCGTTGATCTCGTCGAACGCCTTGACGTAGCGCTGCGAGACGCGATTGAAGCACGTCTCGATGTTGCCGCCGGTGTTCTCGAATTCCCGGACCGTCTCGCCGATGAGCGCCTCGTCCTCCAGCACCATGAGGTGGGCGTCAAAGATGCGCGCCTCGTCGGGGCCGAGGTTCTTCTCGACCTCGCTCTTGATCCTCGAGATCTGCTGGCGGGTGACAACCAGCGCCTGCTCAAACCGCGCGATCTCGGCCGCCCGCTTGTCCGGATCGACCTGGTAGACCGGCACCTCGACCTCGGTCTGCAGATACAGGAAGATCTCGCCGAAGGCGATGCCGTCCGAGGCGGCGATACCCTGCACGACAAGCTCGGGTTTCTGGCTGGACTCCATGGGGTAGATTGAAAGCGGCTAGGCTTTGCCACGCCGCACGAAGGACGCTGGCAGCTCTTTATCCGGCCCGGGCCGCGGAGGGTCAACTCGGATCTCCATTACCCCGGGAAAAAGCCCCGCGCCCGCCCGCTCCGCCACACGGCGGGACCACGAACGCGCCATGGGCAAAGTCGGGCGGCTGTCGCAAATCGTAGTCGGGCCTTCGACGCCAGCCTGCACGCAGCCAACATGACCGCCGGCCGGGCCGCGGGTTCCGCCCGCGACTCAGGCGATCGCCGTGCTCTCCACGAAACAATACGGTCCCCAGGCTTCGCGGACGCTGGCAACGATCTCGGCCACCGGCGCGGTCTCCGTCAGCAGCGCAAAGCACGCGCTCCCGCTGCCGCTCAAACCCGCTGCGAGGCCGAAACGGGTGCGCAGGCAATCCAGCAGTGCGGGTAACGCAAGAAACTTTCGAAACACCACCGCCTCGAAGCCATTGTGGAGCAACTCCGCGGGGTCCACCCCGCTCTCGATCCAGGCGGCGAGGCGGCGCTCGGTCCCGGCAGCCTGCTCGTAGCTGCCCGCGGCCGCCATCCGTTCGTACGCCCACTCCGTGCGGATGCTGAAGTTCGGCTTGAAGAGCAGCACCGGCCGGCCCCGCAGCCGTCGGGCCGCCGCCACGGGTAGCGGCTCCACCCGCTCGCCGCGCCCCCGCATGATCACGGGACCGCCGGACAGGAAGAGCGGACAATCGGATCCGACCTGCGCGGCCAGCGCCGCCAGCGCGTCGCGCGAGAGCCCCGCGCCGCTCAACTCGTTCAACGCGAGCAGCGCTGCCGCGGCATTGCTGCTGCCCCCCCCCAGCCCCGCCCCCAACGGGATGCGTTTGGTCAGACGAAAGGCCACCGGCCGCCTCCAACCCGCCGCCTCGCCAAACAAGCGCGCCGCCTTGAGGATGAGGTTGCTCTCGTCGCACGGCACTTCCGGATCGTCGCAAACCAAGCTGGGACGACCTTCGCTCTGCGACCCTTGACGCTCGCGTTCGGCGACCAGCTGGTCGCCGAACGCGAGCGGCGCTACCACCGATACCAGCTCGTGATAGCCGTCGGGCCGGCGTCCGGTGACCGCGAGGAAGAGGTTGATCTTGGCCGGCGACAAAAGCGTTACGATGTGGGGCGGCTTCACTGGTCCCAAGGACTTAACCACTAATGCACTCTAATAAACACTAAATCGGGCCCGGCCCGGGGCCGCCCCCGGTGCCCCACCCTCGCATCGCCGCGCCGGACCCAGCGGGCGCCGAACGCCGCGCCCGGCTTTTTCTCCTTCAATTCGCGTCCATTCGAGTCCATTCGTGGTTCCCGGATGGCCTGTGACCTCATTCTCGCTCTCGACGCCCCCAGCCCGCGCGACGTGGCGCCCGTCCTCCGCCGCCTCAGCGGCCGGGTGCGCTGGGCCAAGGTGGGCCTCGAGATGTTCAGCGCCGGCGGGCCCGATTGCGTGCGCGAGATCGCCGGCCTCGGCTTCCAAGTCTTCCTCGACCTGAAACTGCACGACATTCCCAATACCGTCGCCCGGGCGGTCGAGTCGGCGGCGCGGTTGCCGGTCAGGATGCTCACGCTCCACACCGCGGGCGGCCGCGAAATGATGCGCCGGGCGGTGCAGGCCCGGCAGCAATCCGCACCCGAGCTTCTTCTCCTCGGTGTGACGGTGCTCACGTCCCTGGCCGACGACGACCTGCGCGAGACCGGCGTGGACGCGCCGCCGGCGGCGCAGGTCCTGCGCTTGGCGCGGCTGGCCGTCGATTGCGGGCTGGGCGGCCTGGTCTGTTCGCCCCTCGAGATCGCCACCCTGCGTCCCCAGCTGCCGCCGGCCGTCAAGCTGATCGTTCCCGGCATCCGCCCCGCCGGCGCCCCCGGTGCCGACGATCAGGCGCGCGTCCTGACCCCGGCCGCGGCCGCGCGCGCCGGGGCGGATTTCATCGTGGTGGGTCGGCCCATTTTCAAGGCGGCCGACCCGGTCGCGGCCGCCGGGGCCATTCTCGCCGAACTTCAATGAATGAGCACGGGACCACGGGACAGCGGACCATCGGACCACGAGCTGCCGTGGCCGACTCTCCGTGGTCCTGCGGTCCCGTAGTCCTGCGATGAGCCGCACCGCCGCCATCCTTCTTGCCGCCGGCCAGGGCCGCCGCATGCAAGCGGCATCGGCCGACAAGATTCTCGCGCCGCTGGCGGGACGGCCGGTCTTCGCCCATTCCGCCGCCGCTTTTGCCGCCAGTGGCGTGGCCGACTTCTATGTCGTCGTCAGCCGCGATGCGCGCCAGTCGCTCGAACTCTCCTGCTATGCGCCCACGCCCGCGCTCCTCGTGCGCGGCGGCCGCGAACGGCAGGATTCCGTGGCCAACGCCCTCGGCAGCCTGCCGGATGATGTCAGCTATGTCTTCATCCATGATTGCGCCCGCCCGCTCATTCACCCGGAGCAGCTCGCCGCGCTGCTCAAGGTGGTTCGACGGACCGGGGCCGTCGTGCTCGCCCATCGCGTCGTTGACACCATCAAACAAGTGTCGCTTCCAGATCGAGTCACGGCCCATTCCGCGACTTCGCCGGCGGGACGGACGTTCCGGCCGCGCCTGCCGGCGGCCACCCTCGATCGCGCGCGCCTCTGGGCCATGGAAACGCCCCAGGTCTTTGCGCGGAGTCTCATCAGCCGCGCCTACGAGCAGGTGCAGCGCCGCGGGCTGCCCATCACCGATGACGCCCAGGCCGTCGAGCGCCTCGGCCACCGGGTGACCCTCCTCGAAAACCCCCGTCCCAATCCGAAGCTCACGACTCCCGCCGACCTCGCCTATCTGGAGTTCTTGCTGAGCCAACCCGAAGCCGCTAGATAGATCCCCTGACGCGTCATGCCCTATCGCATTGGCCACGGTTACGATATCCATCGCACGGCGGCGGGCCGGCCCCTGGTGCTCGGCGGCGTGCGTTTCGACGCCCCGTTCGGACTGGAGGGTCACTCCGACGCCGATTGCGTGACGCACGCCATCTGCGATGCGCTCCTCGGCGCGGCCGGGCTGCCCGACATCGGCCATTTCTTCCCTGACACCGATCCGGCCTTTCTGAACGCCGATTCACAGTTCCTGCTCAAACGCGTGATCGCCGAGCTGCGGCAGCGCGGATGGGAGCCGCTGAACATCGACGCCACCGTCATTGCCGAGAAGCCCAGGATCTTGCCGCGCGTGGGAGAGATGAAGCTCGCCCTCGCCAATTCCGCCGGCCTCCCGGTGGATGCCGTTGGTCTGAAGGCCACGACCAACGAGGGCGTCGGTGATCTCGGCCGCGGGCTGGCCATTGCCGCCCACGCCGTGGCACTCATCCGGAGATTGTAGGAGCGGACCGGCGCTGCGTCCCCCATGCGTCGCCTCCGTCCTCTGGCTGCTGGCTTCCGGGCTCACGCCGCGGTCCTCCGGCTTCTGGTTGCAGTGCTCTGGCTTCCGTCGGGCGGCTGCCTCCGCCGGGAGACCAACGTCCAGCGCGGCGATCGGGAGCAGATTCTCCATCGGGGCATCGGCCCCGATCTGTCCGACCTCGATCCGCACCTCGCCACCGGTACAAGCGAATACACCGTGCTGTCCGCCCTGCTCGAAGGTCTGGTGAGCGAGGATCCCCTCGACCTGCATCCGGTTCCCGGCGTCGCCGAACGGTGGGACATTTCGCCCGACGGACTCGTCTACACGTTCCACCTTCGTCCCGACGCCCGCTGGTCCAACGGCGACCCGGTGACGGCGCGCGATTTCATCGCCTCGTTCCGGCGCATGCTCACGCCGGCGCTCGGCGCCGATTACGCCCCGATGCTTTACGCCCTGCTCAACGCCGAGGCCTACCACCAGGGACGCCTCGCGGACTTTGCCCAGGTGGGCCTGGCGGCGCCGGACGACCACACGCTGAGCGTCACCCTGGAGCACCCGATCCCGTATTTTCTCGCCATGCTCAATCACACCGCGTGGCTGCCCGTGCCCGTCGCCACCATCGCGCGTTACGGCCCGGTCGACCGGCGCGGCACCCCCTGGGCGCGCCCCGGCCGCTTCGTGGGCAACGGCCCGTTTGTGCTCAAGTCCTGGCGTCCCAACCAGGCGATTGTCGTCGAGAAGTCGCCGACCTACTGGGATGCGGCCCGCGTCCGCCTGCGGGCGATCTCCTTCCACTCGTTCGACAGCGGTGACGCGGAGGAGCGCGCCTTCCGCGCGGGCCAACTCCATCTGACCGAGGCCATGCCGCCCGCGAAGATCGACGCCTACCGCCGCGACCAGCCGCAGCTTCTGCGCATCGACGCCTACCTTGGCACGTATTTTTACCGCCTGAATGTGACGCGCCCCTTCCTGAACGAGCCCCGGGTGCGCCGCGCCCTCGCGCTGGCCGTCGATCGCTCGGCCATCGTCGAACAAATCCTCCGCGGCGGGCAGACGCCCGCGCACGCCTTCACCCCCCCCGGGATCGCCGGCTACCAGCCGCCCGCGGGCATCCCGACCGATTTCGCCGAGGCGCGCCGCCTGCTCGAGGAAGCCGGGTATCCCGGCGGGCGGGGCCTGCCGGTCTTCGAACTCCTCTTCAACACCTCGGAAAGCCACCAACTCGTCGCCGAGGCCATCCAGGAAATGTGGCGCCGCGAGCTGGGGGTCGAGGTGCGCCTCGTCAACGAGGAGCTCAAGAGCACCCTCGATGCGCGCCGCACGGGCAATTTCCAGATCCTCCGCTCCGTCTGGATCGGTGACTACGCCGATCCCGCGTCCTTTCTCGGCGTCTGGGCTTCCAGCAGCGGCAACAACTACACGGGTTGGTCCAGCCCCGACTATGACCGCCTGCTCGACCAGGCCGCCCGCACCGCCGATCCCGCCGCGCGCTTCGCGGTCTTGCAGCGCGCCGAGGCCCTGCTGCTCAAGGCGGCGCCCTTCATCCCCATTCACTACTATACTCACGTCTTCCTCATCCGGCCGTCCGTGCACGGCTGGTATCCGACCCTGCTCGACCACCACCCCTACAAATACGTTTGGCTCGGGCCGTAGCGCGACCGCCGTTCAGCGGTCGTCGGCACAGCGTTCGCCGTGCAGGGCGGCTACGCCCTCGCGGGCGATGATGGGCACCATGAGCAGCGCGGCCACCGGATCGGTCCACCACCAGCCGGCCACGGCGTTCAGGCCCAGGCCGCCGAGCAGGATGGCCGAGAGCCAGGCACAGAGATCCGTCTGCCGCGAGTCGGCGTGCAGCGCGCGGCTCGCCAGGCGCGTCGCCACGCGGCGTTTCGCCCGCGCCAGCAGCGGCATGACGATGAGGGAGGCGACGGCGAGCCCGATTCCCGCGAGGCTCGCGTGTGGCGCCGCGCGCTGTACCAGCGTCTTGATCGCGTCGGCGGCAACATAGGCGGCCAGCACCAGGAAGCTGAGGCCGACGAGCTTGAGCGCCATCTGTTCGCGCCGTTCGTCGGCCCGATGCGCCTGCAAGCGCCATAGCAGGACACCCCCGGAGATGCTCTCGATCACCGAATCCACTCCGAAACCGATCAGGGCGACGCTGCTCGCGAGCAGCCCCGCGCCGACGGCGACCGCCGCCTCAATGACATTCCAGCCGAGGGTGAAATACTCGAGTCGTCGGCCGGCGCGCGCCTGGGCGGCCCGGACGCCGTTTGCGTCATTGATGCCAGCGGCGTTGTTCATCGCAAGACGCGCCAGAAGATCAGGATGCGGGGTTCGTGACAATCTTCCATCGGGAAATCGCGTCACGACCGCACCGGCCGTTGATGCCTTTTTGATGCCTTCGGCGGGTCTTTTGATTAGGGCCACCCGGCCGCCCCGGCTACCCTTGGCGGCATGAACGCAATTGCATTGTTGCTGGCTGAGCTGACGCCGCCCGCCGCCGATCTGGTCTTCGTCGGCGTGACCGTGGCGTTCTTCGCCGGCGCCATCGCCTTCGCGCGGTTCTGCGAGAAGGTGCGCTGAGCACCCGCCGCCGTCCGCGCTCCCTCGCCATGGAAACCACCATCATCGGCCTGATTGCCGTCGCCTGCCTCCTCTACCTCGTCGTCGCCGTGCTTCGCCCGGAAAAGTTCTAACCGGATTCCGTCATGGACAATCTCAATGCCTGGACCCAGTTCGCGCTCTACGTCGGCGCGCTCCTGCTCATCACCAAGCCGCTCGGGCTTCACCTCGTGCGGGTGCTGGATGCGCGCGGCCGGACGTGGCTCGATCCGGTGGTCCGGCCGGTGGAGCGCCTGACCTACCGCGTGTGCGGCATCGATCCGGCGCGCGAACAGGGCTGGTTGGGTTACACGGTCTCGCTGCTCGTTTTCAGCCTCGTCGGGATGCTGCTCACTTACTTCATCCTCCGTTTCCAGGATCACCTGCCCTTGAATCCGCAGCACCTGCCCGGAGTCAACCCGCACCTCGCCTTCAACACCGCGGCGAGCTTCACGACCAATACCAACTGGCAGTTCTACGGCGGTGAATCGACCATGTCCTATCTCTCGCAGATGGTGGCACTGGCGTTTCACAACTTCGTCTCGGCCGCCGCCGGCATCGCCATCGCCGCGGCATTGGTGCGCGGCATCGCCCGCCATTCCGCGCAGACCATCGGGAACTTCTGGGCCGACGTGGTCCGGATCACGTACTACGTGCTCGTCCCGATCTGCGTGGTCCTCGCGCTGGTGCTCGTCTCGCAGGGCATGATCCAGAACTTCAAGCCGTATACGGCCGCAAAGACCTTCGAGTCCTACACCATCCAGGTGCCGAAGACCGACGCCAGCGGCCAGGCGGTCAACGGCGCCGACGGCAAGCCCGTGATGGTGGATCAGGCCGTGGACACCCAGACGATCGTGCAGGGCCCGATGGCTTCGCAGATCGCGATCAAAATGCTCGGCACCAACGGCGGGGGCTACGTCAACGCCAATGCCGCGCATCCCTTTGAGAATCCAACGCCGCTTTCCAATTTCCTCCAGATGCTCGCGATTTTCGCGATCCCGAGCGCGTTGACCTACTACCTGGGCCGGATGGTCCGGAATCAGCGGCACGGCTGGGCGGTGTGGGGCGCCATGTTCGCACTGTTCGTCGCCGGCGTGCTGGTCGCCTGGAAAGCCGAAGCCTCTGGCAATTTGATTCATCAGCACCTCGGCGTCGCCGCGGCCGACGGCAACATGGAGGGCAAGGAGGTGCGCTTCGGCATCTTCAACTCGGCGCTCTTCGCCACCATCACGACCGACGCCTCGTGCGGCGCGGTGAATTCGATGCACGATTCGTTCACGCCGCTGGGCGGCATGGTTCCGCTGTTCAACATCGAGACCGGCGAGGTCATCTTCGGCGGCGTGGGTGCCGGCCTCTACGGCATGCTCATCTTCGTCGTGTTGGCGGTTTTCATCGCCGGGCTCATGGTCGGCCGCACCCCGGAGTACCTCGGCAAGAAGATCGAGGCGTACGACGTGAAGCTCGTCATGATCGTGCTGATGGTGCTGTCGACCACCATCCTCGGCTTCACCGCCTGGGCCGCTGTCACGCCGTGGGGCCAGGGCGCGCGCGCAAACCTGGGTCCCCACGGGTTCAGCGAAATCCTGTACGCCTACAGTTCGGGCGTGGGCAACAACGGCAGCGCCTTTGCGGGCCTTTCCGGCAACGAGATTCACTGGGACACGACGACGGGATTGGCGATGTTGGTCGGCCGATTCCTCATGATCGTCCCGGTCCTCGCGCTCGCCGGCAATCTGGCCGGAAAGAAACTCATTCCCGCCAGTGCGGGCACGTTCCAGTGCGAAGGTTTCACCTTCATCGCGCTCCTCATCGGCACGGTCCTGCTGGTGGGCGCCCTCACCTTCGTGCCGGCCCTGGCGATGGGGCCCATTGTTGAACACTTCCTGATGAATGCCGGTACACTCTTCTAGATCTGTAGGAGCCTGCTTGCAGGCGATCCCCATCTCATCGCGAGCAAGCTCGCTCCTGCAATTTCCTCCATGAGTACCAAGACCATTTCCCTTTTTGATCGCGAGATCCTGCAGAAGGCTGTGGGCGACTCTTTCCGCAAGCTCGATCCGCGCGTCCAGCTCAGGAACCCGGTCATGTTCGTCACGCTGATCGGCGCGATCCTCACGTTCTTCCAGCTCTTCACCACCGTGGAGCCGCGCGGCTACGTCGTGCAGATCGCGCTCTGGCTCTTCTTCACCGTGATCTTTGCCAATTTCGCCGAGGCTGTCGCCGAAGGCCGCGGCAAGGCGCAGGCCCGCGCCCTGCGCGCGTCGCGCCGGCAGCTGGTCGCGAAGCGCCGCCGCAAGGATGGCTCTTTCGAGCAGGTGGACGCCACGCAACTCCGCAAGAGCGACGTCGTGCAGGTCAGAACCGGCGAAATGATCCCGGGCGACGGCGATGTCATCGAGGGGGCGGCGTCGGTCGATGAATCGGCCATCACCGGCGAGTCCGCGCCCGTCATCCGGGAAGCCGGCGGCGACCGCAGTGCAGTCACCGGGGGCACGCGAGTGTTGTCCGACGAACTGGTGATCCGCATCACCGCCGACCCGGGCGAAGGTTTCCTCGATCACATGATCAATCTCGTCGAAGGGGCGAAGCGCCAGAAGACACCCAACGAGATCGCCCTCACGATCCTCCTCGCGGCCCTCACGTTCATTTTCCTGCTCGTCATCATCACGCTCAAGCCGTTCGGGCTGTACGCGAGCGTCGGTTTCTCCATCACCGCGCTGATCGCGCTGCTCGTCTGCCTGATCCCGACCACCATCGGCGGCCTCCTCAGCGCGATCGGCATCGCCGGCATGGACCGCCTGCTTCAGCGCAACGTCCTGGCCATGAGCGGCCACGCGGTCGAGGCCGCGGGCGACATCGACGTCCTGCTGCTTGACAAGACCGGCACCATCACGCTCGGCAACCGGATGGCGAGCGACTTCGTGCCCGCGCCGGGCGTTTCGCGTGAGATGCTGGCCGACGCGGCCCAGCTCGCTTCGCTCGCCGACGAGACGCCCGAAGGCCGTTCCCTCGTGGTCCTCGCCAAGGAGAGGTTCAACCTCCGCGGACGGGAGATCGCCGCGCCGCACGCCACCTTCGTGCCGTTCACCGCCCAGACCCGCATGAGCGGCGTGGATTTTCCATCCATCGACGGCCGGCCGGCGCACTCGATTCGCAAAGGTGCGGCGGAGAATATCCAGGGCTGGGTCGAGGGGCAGGGCGGCAGCTATTCGCCGGCCGTCGCGGGCACCGTCGATTCCATCGCCGGCCAGGGAGGCACCCCGCTCGTGGTCGCCAGCGACCGCGAGGTGCTCGGCGTCGTGCACCTTAAGGACATCGTCAAGGGCGGCATCAAGGAGCGCTTCAGCCAGCTCCGCGCCATGGGCATCCGCACCGTCATGATCACCGGCGACAACCCGCTCACGGCGGCCGCCATTGCCGCCGAGTCGGGCGTGGATGATTACCTGGCGCAGGCCACGCCAGAAGAGAAGCTCAAGCGTATCCGCGCGGAGCAGGCCGCGGGGCACCTCGTGGCCATGACGGGCGACGGCACCAACGATGCGCCCGCTCTCGCGCAGGCGGACGTGGGCGTGGCCATGAACACCGGCACGCAGGCGGCCAAGGAGGCCGGCAACATGGTCGACCTCGACTCCAACCCCACGAAGCTCCTGGAGATCGTCGAGATCGGCAAACAGCTCCTGATCACCCGCGGCTCGCTCACGACCTTCAGCATCGCCAACGATGTGGCCAAGTACTTCGCGATCATCCCCGCGATGCTTGTCGGCGTGTTCCCGGCGATCGCGCCGCTCAACATCATGCACCTGGCCTCACCCCTGAGCGCGATCCTGAGCGCCGTCATTTTTAATGCGCTCATCATTGTCGCCTTGATCCCGCTGGCGCTGCGCGGCGTCGCCTACCGCCCGATCGGCGCGGCCGCCATCCTCCGGCGCAATCTCCTCCTCTACGGTTTGGGCGGCATCATCGTGCCGTTTCTCGGCATCAAGGTCATCGATCTCCTGGTCAATGCCATTCATCTCGTGTGACTTCGTCGCACCGGTCTGGGACCGGCGCCACCTCCCGCCATGAAAACCCTCCTGCTCGATCTCAAAACCGCCCTACTCCTCACCGCGGTGCTGGTGGTGCTCCTCTGCGGGGCGTATCCGCTCGCGGTCTGGGTCGGGGGCCAGGCGCTATTTCCGGCCAAGGCCAACGGCAGTCTGATCGTGGATCCCGACGGCGCGGTGCGGGGATCCGCGATGCTGGCGCAGAATTTCACCAGCGAGAAGTACTTCCAGCCGCGTCCCTCGGCGGCCGGCACGGGCTACGACGCGACCAGCTCCTCCGGCACCAATCTGGGCCCCACCAGCCAGAAGCTCGCCGACAGCGTCAAGGCCGCCGTCGCCGCCTATCGCTCGGCCAACGGCCTTGGCGCCGATGCGCCGGTTCCGGCCGACGCGGTGACCTCCTCCGGCAGCGGACTCGATCCGCACATCAGCGTCGCCAACGCCGGGATCCAGGCGGGCCGCGTCGCCCGCGCCCGCGGCCTGCCGCTGGCGCAAGTGGAAGCGCTGATTGCGCAGTACACCCAGGGCCGCGACCTCGGAGTCTTGGGCGAGCCCGGCGTGAATGTGCTTCTGCTCAATCTTGCGCTCGATCGCGTGCCGTCAGCCCGCTGATCCGCGACCAGCCCGCCCATGGAGTCCGTCATGAAAGGCCAAAGCCGCGCACCCGATCGCCTCATGGTGGGGTCATATCTGCTGGTCGCCGTGGTCGCCTTCCTGATCGGTCTGATCCTCGGCTCGCTCAGCGGTCCTCCCAGCGGCGGTTCGCGCGTCGGCTGGCCGCCTCCCCCGAGCAACCCCCGTTCCCTCAACCCATGAAGGCGCCCACCGTCGCGCCCCGAGTGTCCGATTTCTGCTTCCCCGCCCTCGACCCCTTGCTTGAGGTGGAGGCGGTGGACGGGGCGGTCGTCATCCGCGCGTCCCGGGACACGTTTTCGGACGCCCGCCGGAAATGTTTCCTCCGCGACCTGGCGGCGGAGGGCTTCATTTCGGACGAGTATCACTGGCGGAACTCCACACGGCCCGGCACCGACGGCCGGGTGCAGTGGCGCGTGGCCGCTTCCTGTTTTCAAACCGGCCAGGAACAGGCGGCCCGCACCCGGCGATTCATGCTCCGCCTTTTGTCCGCCGCCGTGCTCGTCTGGCTGCTGATGATGGCATTCCTTGTGGTGCATGCGGGCGGGTAGCTCGGCTTGCGTCGGCCGCGGCGGTCCGCCATCGTGCACCTCCGGATTATGGCTGATTCCCGCCCCGACCCCGACGCGCTGCTGGCCTCGCTCAAACAGGCCGAGGTGAAGCAGGCGCGCGGCCGCCTCAAGATCTTCTTCGGGATGGCGCCCGGCGTGGGCAAGACCTACGCCATGCTGCAGGCCGCGCGCAAGGAGCAGGCCGAGGGCGTCGATGTGGCCGTGGCCCTCGTCGAGACTCACGGGCGCGAGGAGACACAGCGCCTGCTCGAGGGGCTGCCCGTGCTTCCGCGCAAGCCCGTCGCCTACCGCGGCATCCAGATCCCGGAGCTGGACCTTGAAGCCGTGCTGGCCCGCCGGCCGCGCCTCGCCGTGGTCGATGAACTCGCCCACACCAACGCCCCCGGCTCCCGCCACCTCAAGCGCTGGCAGGACGTCGAGGAATTGCTGGTCGCGGGCGTTGACGTGTTCACCACCCTCAACGTCCAGCATCTCGAGAGCCGCGCGGACACCGTCCGCCAGATCACCGGCGTGGCCGTGCGCGAAAACGTGCCGGACTCGATGGTCGAAGCCGCCGACGAAATCCAGTTGGTCGATCTCACGCCCGGGCAGCTCCGCGACCGGCTGGCTGACGGCAAGGTCTATCTGGGCGACCGGGCCGCCACCGCCGCGGACAATTTCTTCAAGGAGACCAATCTCACCGCCCTGCGCGAGCTGGCGCTGCGTTTCACGGCCGAGCGCGTGGACAAACAGCTGCGGGCGATCCGCGGGGATCGTGGAATCAGCGTGATCTGGCGCAGCGGTGAGCGCCTGCTCGTTGCGATCGGCCCGAGCCCCTTCTCCACCCGCCTCATCCGCTGGACCCGCCGCATGGCTTACGCCCTGGATGCGCCGTGGCTCGCCGTCAGCGTGGAGACCACGCGACCGCTCAAGCCCGACGAACAGAAGCAGCTCGAGGAGAACCTGACCCTGGCGCGCGAGCTCGGCGCCGAGATCGTCGTCCTGCCCGGCCGCGACGTGGCTGCCGCCCTCGTGCGGGTGGCCCAGCAGCACAACGTCAGCCAGATCGTCATCGGCAAGTCGCGCCGGCTGCCGCTGATCGATTTCCTGGCGGGCGGTTCGCTGGCCGATCGCGTCATCCGCCGCAGCAGCCAGATCGACGTCTACGTCGTGCCCGCCGAGCCGCGCACCGGCCGCAACCGCTGGCGCGAATGGCATGTCTCGGCCACCTCCCGGCCGAAGGAGTACGCCACTGCGCTTCTGACCGTGGCCGCGGTCACGCTGGCCGGCCTCGTCGTGAAGGACTGGGTCGGCTATTCGGCCGTCTCCCTGCTCTTCCTGACCGCGGTCATCCTGCTCGGCCTGATTGTGGGCCAGGGGCCGATCCTCCTGGCCGCGACCCTGAGCGCGCTGACCTGGAACTTCCTGTTCATCCCGCCGATTTTCACCTTCCGGATCGACAAGTTCGCCGACGGGCTGATGTTCGGCATCTTCTTCGTCGTGGCGCTCGTCACCGGCCGCCTGACCGGGCGGCTGCGGGCGCAGGAACGCGTGGAGCGCCAGCGCGAGCAGCGGGCGACCGCGCTTTACCACCTCACGCGCGCCATCGCCGTCGCCCGCTCCGCTGATGAAGTCCTGCGCAATGCCACCGCCCAGATGCAGGAGCTCTTCGGGGCGCGGCTGGCCATCTTCACCGGCGAGCCGGACCGAGAGGGCCGGCTGGTGCTGCATCCGGCGGCCACCTACGTGGCCGACGAGAAGGAGCAGGGCGTGGCGGCCTGGGTCTTCCGCAATCGCAAGACCGCCGGGCGGTTCACCGACACCCTGCCCTCCGCCGGAGCCTTCTACCTGCCGCTGCTGGCGGGCGACCGCGTGCTGGGCGTGATGGGCGTGCAACCCCCGCCCCGGGCGGCGTTGTCGACGGCCCAGCGCGATCTCCTCGAGGCCTTCGCCTCGCAGATCGCGCTCGCGCTGGAGCGCGAGCAATTGCGCGCCGCCAGCGAGCTGGCGCGGCTGGCGGAGACCTCGGACCGGCTGCATCGCACGCTGCTCGACAGCGTTTCTCATGAAATGAAGACCCCGCTGGCGGTGTTGGCGACCGCCGCCGACAACCTGGCGGGCGCCGCGGCGGACCCGGCCAGACCGCTCGTGGAGGAAATGCGCACCGCCGTGCGGCGGCTCCAGCACCTCGTCGACAATCTGCTCGGCATGACGCGGATCGAGTCCGGCGCGTTGCGGCTGCGGTTTGACTGGACCGACCTGTCCGACCTGGTGAACGCCGCGCTCGCCGCCACCGCCGATGCGCGCCAGGGGCGCGTTGTCCAGGTGCAGCTTCCATCCGAGCTGCCGTTGGTGCGGCTCGATTTCGGACTGATGCAGCAGGCGCTGGCCAATCTCCTCCACAACGCCTGCCAGCATACGCCCGCCGCCGCCCGCATCCTGGTCTCGGCCGGCGTCGACGAGGCCGCGCAGCAGATCTGGCTGGCTGTCGAGGACGACGGACCCGGCCTCGACGCCGCTCAGCTGCCCCGGCTGTTCGACAAGTTCTATCGCGGACAACCCGACCGCGCCGGCGGCCTCGGACTGGGGCTCTCCATCGTGCGCGGCTTCGTCGAGGCCCATGGCGGGCGGGTGCAGGCGGAAAATCGGACGGCGGGCGGCGCGCGCTTTACCATCTTCCTTCCGCTTGCCCGGCATGGTAACGTGCCTCCGGAATGAGCACCGACACTCCGCGGCCCGACCTTCTCGTCATCGACGACGAGGTGCAGATCCGGCGCCTGCTCCGGGTCATGCTGGAGGCCGCCGGCTATGCGGTGCGCGACGTGGCGACGGGGCAGCTCGGGCTCAACGAGGCCGCCTTCCGGCGGCCCGACGCCATCATCCTCGATCTGGGCCTGCCCGACCTCCCGGGTGTCGAGGTGCTCAAGCGCCTGCGCGAATGGACCCAGGCGCCGGTCCTGGTTCTCTCAGTGCGGGGCGGCGAAGGCGACAAGATCGCCGCCCTCGACGCCGGGGCGGACGACTATCTGACCAAGCCCTTCGGCAGCGGCGAGCTGCTCGCCCGCCTGCGGGTGCTGCTGCGGCGTGCGCAGTCGCCGGAGGAGGCGGGCGTGGCGAAATTCGGTCTGGTCGAGGTGGATCTCGCCCGGCGGGTGGTCACGAGAAACGGGGAAGAGGTTCGGCTCACGGCGAAGGAATACGCGTTGCTCCGCCTGCTGCTCGTCCATCGCGACAAGGTGATCACCCATCGGCAGATTCTGCGGGAAATCTGGGGGCCCAAGGCGGAGGACCAGACGCATTACCTGCGCGTGTACATGGCCCGGCTGCGGCAGAAGCTCGAAGACGAGCCAAACCAACCGAAGTACCTTCGCACCGAGGCGGGCATCGGCTACCGCTTCTGCGAGGAGTAGGCTGGCCGCTGGCGATTGTGCGGAGCAGCGGGACACCGGCTCCGCCCCGGACAAAAAGTTTCCTCGTCTCCCGCCGCCTTCGCTCTCACTTTCACGCCACGGCCCGCCATGTCGCGTTTCCTCGTCTCGCGCCTCCTGCAGTCCCTGCTCGCGCTGTTCCTCATCGTCACGGCCACCTTCTTCATGCTGCGGTTCGTGCCGGGCGGGCCATTCACGGCGGAGCGGGCGGTGCCCAAAGAGATCCTGCGCAACCTCGAGGCGCATTACGGGCTGAATCAGCCGCTCTACCGGCAATACCTCGGTTACCTCGGGAGCCTGGCGCATGGCGATTTCGGCCCCTCGTTCAAGTACTCCAATCGCACCGTCAATGAGATCCTCGCCGACAAGCTGCCGGTTTCGCTCGAACTGGGCTCCTGGTCCCTGGCGGTCGCGCTGCTGCTTGGCCTGACCCTGGGGATCCTCGCGGCCCTGCGGCGCAACACCTGGATCGACTACGCGGCCTCCGCCTTCGCCACCACCGGCCTCTGCGTGCCCACCTTCGTCGTCGGCCCCCTCTGCGTGCTGGTGTTCGCGATCCATTTCGGCTGGTTCGGCGCGTCCGGCTGGTCGCTGCCGGGGGATCGCGTGCTGCCCTCCCTCGTGCTCGGGCTCGCTTACGCCGCGCCGATTGCGCGGCTGACGCGGGGCGGCCTCCTCGAGGTGCTGCAGCAGGATTTCATCCGCACGGCACGCGCCAAGGGCGCCTCCGAGGCCCGCGTCGTGCTGAAACACGCCCTGCGCGGCGGCCTGCTGCCGGTCGTCGCCTACCTGGGGCCTGCCATCGCCAACATCCTGACAGGTTCCTTTGTCATCGAGACCATCTTTCAGATCCCGGGGCTCGGCCGCGAGTTCGTGACCAGCGCCTTCAACCGCGACTACACGCTCGTGCTCGGCACCGTCATTCTGTACGCCGCGCTCCTCATGGCGCTGAATCTCCTCGCCGACCTCGCCCAGGCCTGGATGAACCCGAGGGTCCGCCTCGAATGAGCCTCGCGCCTCCCGCCTCCCCCCTGCCGCCTGCCGGCGCGGCGACCGACGAACCGGTCGAGCGCGGCAGCTCGCCTGGGCACGACGCCTGGTTGCGCCTGCGGCAGAACCGGCTGGCAGTGTTCGGCGGATGCGCGCTCCTCGTGGTGCTCGTCGCGTGCGTGGTCGGACCCTGGCTGAGTCCCTTTGGTTACGAAGAGACGCGGCTTGATCTCGGCGCCTCGGCTCCCGGTCTGGCGCACTGGCTTGGGACCGACGTCCTCGGCCGCGACCTGCTCGTGCGCCTGCTCTACGGCGGGCGCATCTCGCTCGCCGTCGGCCTGAGTGCGACCGTCGTGGCCCTGACAATCGGCGTGACTTACGGTGCCGTGGCCGGCTTCGCCGGCGACCGGCTCGACGCCCTGATGATGCGCGCCGTCGACATCCTCTATTCGCTGCCCTTCACGATTTTTGTGATCCTGCTGATGGTATTCTTCGGACGGAATATCATCCTGCTATTCGTGGCCATCGGCGCAGTGGAGTGGCTGACGATGGCGCGCATCGTGCGCGGGCAGGTCATGTCGCTCAAGCGCATGGAGTTTATCGAGGCCGCGCATGCGCTGGGATTCAGCCGGCGCCGGGTCCTTTTCCGCCACATCCTGCCCAACGTGCTCGGCCCGATCGTCGTCTACACGACGCTGACCATCCCGTCCGTCATGCTGCTCGAGGCGTTTCTCAGCTTCCTCGGCCTGGGCGTGCAGCCGCCGATGAGCTCGTGGGGCGTGCTGATCAAGGACGGCGCCGAGAAGATGGAGGAGTTTCCGTGGCTGCTCCTCTTCCCGGGCACGATCTTCTCCCTCACCCTGTTCTCGCTGAACTTTCTCGGCGACGGCATCCGGGACGCCCTTGATGTCCGCTCGTCCAAGGATTGACGGCAGTCCGAATGACCGCCGTGCGCCGGCCGCCCCCAGCCGCGCCGAAGCTCCGGCCGAAGGCGGGCGGGACGCCCTTGATGTCCGCTCCTCCAAAGATTGAAGTGGAACGCATCGCCGGATTCGGGTTCTATCGCCGTCGTTTATGCGCCGTTTTCAGCCCTACCTGAAATACCTGCGGATGGTGCGGGCTGCGTTTTTCGGCGCGCTCTTCTGTGGCCTGCTCTACGGCGCCGCCAATGGCGCGGGTCTGCCGTTGATGATCAAGAAGGTGTTCCCGCAGATCTTCGCCGCCTCGGCGGCGCCGCTGACGACGCTGCAATTGTTTCTGATCGCCCTCTGGCTGCCCGCGGTATTCTTGGTGCGCGGCGTCGCTGGCTACCTCAACAGCTACCTCATCCAATTCTGCGGCGTGCGCGTGCTCGAGGCGCTGCGGCTCGAATACTTCGAAAAGCTCCAGCGCCTGCCGCTGTCGTTTCTCCAGCGCCAGTCCACGGGCGACCTCATTTCGCGCGGTCTGGCCGACACGAACCAGCTCCAGTTCACGCTCACCACCGTCGCCAACGAGATCTTCAAGCAGCCCACGACGCTCGTCGGCTCCCTCGCCGTGCTCATCTGGCTCGCCTTCGCCGAGCGGGGCGTCGCGCTCGTGCTCGTGTGCCTGGCCATCGTTCCGCTGTGCGTGCTGCCCATCGGCTACGTGGGCAAGAAGATCATCAAGCGCGCGCAGCAAGTGCAGAGTCAGCTCGGCTCCGTCACGGATCGCTTCAACGAGAACCTCCACGCCGCGCGCGAGGTGCGCGCCTTCGGGCTCGAGGCCCGCGAGGGGCGGCGCTTCGCCGGCATCAGCCGCGCGCTCGTCACCGCGCAGATGAAGGTGGCGAAATACGCCCAGGCGCTCACGCCCGCCATCGAGATCATTTCCGCGGTCGGCATCTCGATCACCCTGGTCTACGCCTACCGGGTCAAGGTGCCGCTCGAATCGTTCCTCGCGATCCTCACGGCGCTCTACGCGAGTTACGAGCCGATCAAGAAGCTCGGCGCGCTCAACAGCGAGCTCAAGCGCGGCACCGTCGCCCTGGACCGCCTCGAGGTCGTGCTCCGCGAACCGGTCACCATCACCGACCCCGCCCGACCCGTCGCCGTCAGCCGCCTCCGCGGCGACCTGGCCTTCACGGGCGTGACCTTCGCCTACAATAGCGACGTGCCGGCGCTGCGCGGCGTCACCGTGGCCGTTCCCGCCGGCACGGTCTGCGCGCTCGTCGGACCCAGCGGCGCGGGCAAATCCACCTTCGCCAACCTCGTGCCGCGGTTCTACGACGTGGGAACTGGCGCCGTGACCATCGACGGCATCGACGTGCGCGCCATGCGCCTGGCCGATCTGCGTCGCAACATCGCTCTCGTCTCCCAGGATCCCGTGCTCTTCAACGACACGGTGTACAACAATCTCCTGCTGGGCTGGCCGGACGCCGCGCGCGACCAGGTCATCGCGGCCGCCACCGGCGCCCATGCCGACGAGTTTATCCGCGCCCTGCCCCAGGGCTACGACACGATGGTCGGCGAGCGCGGCACGCTCCTCTCCGGCGGACAGAAGCAGCGGCTGGCCGTGGCCCGAGCCTTCCTGCGCAACGCGCCCGTCCTCATCCTCGACGAGGCCACGAGCGCGCTCGATTCGGAGAGCGAGGCGGCCGTGCAGGATGCGCTCCGCCGGCTCGTCGTCGGCAAGACGGTCCTCATCATCGCGCACCGCTTCAGCACCATCCGCATCGCCTCCCTCATCCTCGTCTTTGACCGGGGCGAGATCGTCGCGCGGGGCACCCACGCCTCGCTCTACGCCGGGAACGCGCTCTACCGCTCGCTCTACGACCGCCAGCAGGGCGCGGGCGCCTGAGCCCCCACCGCCCGGTTCGGTCCCCGCCGGCCGCCGGCGGGCGGTGTTGCCTTGACGGGAGCAACGATCTTCACTCCTCGCCCGTCAGCCGACCCTGCCGCATGCCCGCCCCCGCGCCCAGCATTCTGGTCATCCGCCGCCGTTACTTGGGCGACATCGTGCTGCTCGGCTCGGTGCTCCGCAACCTGCGGCTCCACTGGCCGCACGCCCGACTGGCGGTGCTCGTCGAGGCGCGCTTCGCCGACGTGCTCGCGCTCAACCCCGACGTCGACGCGCCCCTGCTCCTGCCCACGCGGGTGCGCGCCTGGCCGGGATTCGTGCGCCAGCTCCGGCGCGCCCGTTTCACCCACGTCTTCGACTTCGACAACAACGAGCGCACCGCGCTGCTCGCGCGGCTGAGCGGCGCGCCCTTCCGGGCGACAGTCTGGCACGAGGGCGCGCGGCCGCGCTGGCCGCGGTGCTACACGCACCGGATTCACGATCCGCCGGCGGTGCACGAGCGGCGCCCAATCACCGAGTACTACCTCGCGCTGCTGGCGGCCGCGGCGGTGCCCGTGGTCAGTCGCGAAGTCCGCCTCGTGCCGCGGGCCGCCGACCACGACGAGGCCCGCCGGCTGCTCGCCCGGCTGTTTCCCGCGCCGGCGCCGGCCGGAATCCGTTCCCTCCTCGTCCATCCTGGATCGCGCAGCGCCTGCCGGCTCTGGCCCTTGGATCGCTTCGCCCGGATCTGCGACCGCGTACAAGACGATCTCGGGGCGCGGGTGGCGCTGGTCGCCGGGCCCGGCGAGCGGGCGTTGGTCGACGAAATCGGGCGGCAGGCCCGGCGGCCCCCGGCCGTGGTCGAGGCAGTGCTGCCCCTTCCGCACCTCGCCGCGCTGGCCTGCCGGTTCGACGCCCTGCTCTGCCATGACAGCGGACCGATGCATCTCGCCGCGGCGGTCGGCACGCGCGTGGTCGCGCTGCTCGGCTCGCAGAACCCCGCGCTGTTCGCGCCTCCGGGGGAGGGCCACACCGTGCTGCAGCCGCCCCTGCCGTGCCCGCACTGCGTCGCGCCGGGCGAATGCGTGCCCGGGGACTCCTACCGCAACTATTGCATCCGCAATCTTGCCGAGGACCACGTCTTCGCAGCCCTCCGCGCCCGCCTTGGCCGGCCCGCGCCGCTGCCATGAGCCTCGCCGCCCTCGACCAGGCCCCGGTCTACGGCCGCCGCCGCGAGGCGCCGCTGATCAGCGTCGGCATCCCTGCCTTCCGGCGCCCCGCGCTGCTGCGCGAGACGCTGGCCAGCCTGGCCGCCCAGGCTGGCGGACACGATTTCGAAGTCGTGGTGTGCGACGATGGGGGCCTGCCGGCGACGGCGCGCGTCGTGGCCGAATTCCCCGCCGATCGCTATTCACTCTACCGCAACCAGCCCGCGCTCGGCGGGGTCGGCAACTGGAACCGCTGCCTGCAGCACACCCGCGGCCGCTGGGTGATGATTCTCCACGAGGACGACATGCTCTACCCCTGGTATCTCGCCACAGTGGTGCCGCGGCTGCGCGCCGGGATCAGTGCCGTGTGCACGAAGGTGGTTCAGGGCGTGACGCCGCCCCTGCTGCCGGCGCCGCCCCGCCGGCTGGCGGTGCGACCCTATCCCCCGCTCTATTTCCTCAAGAGTTCGTTCACGCCGTTTCCGGGCGTGCTCTTTCCGCGCACGCTCGGTCTGCAACTCGGCGGATTCGATCCGCGCTGGGGCCCGCTGGCCGATTACGAATTCTGGTATCGCCTCGCCACGGCGGGACCGGTCGAGGTCGTGCGGACCGCCGCCGCCTTCTACCGGATCGCGGAGGGCCAGTGGACGGATTCGCAGTGGCCCGTGATGCTGCGGCAGATGCACCTGCTGCGCCTGCGCATCGCCCGCCAGCATCTGCCCGGCTGGCCGCGGCTCGGCCGCTGGCTCGCGCGCTTTTTCACGCATCGCAGCGCCCTCGCCTACGCCCGCCGTTTCCCCCAAAAACCGGCCGGCCTCGCCCGGGCGCTCGCGCTCGGCCGCATCCCGCTGGCGGCACTGCCCAGCGGCTGGGTCTGGCAATTCCTCAAGCTGCTGGCCTGATCGCCGGTCGGGCCCGGCTCCTCCCGGTGGCTTCGCCTTCGCGCCGTCGTTTCTCCCTTCTGAAATCCTCCTTGCTGCGGGCGCTCGCCGGCGGTAGATGGAACCCCTGATGGCAGCGCCGCCTGACCTGGGTGCCGCTGCCGGCCCGTCGAGCCGGAGAGCCTCCGCATGAAGACCGACGTCCTGGAGTTTCAGAAGATCTACGACGCCTTTCAGCCGAGAATCCTGCATTACCTGGCACGGATCGTCGGCCCCGACGAAGCCGAAGACCTCACGCAGGACGTCTTTCTCAAGGCCATTCAGGCGCTGCCCGGCTTTCGGCGCCAATCCACGGTCGCCACCTGGCTTTATCGAATCGCGACCAATGCGGCCCTGGATCGGCTGCGGCGGACCGCGCTGCGGCGCGCCATCTCTTCGCCGGCAGCCCCGCGCGCTGACGCTCCCGGCGGCGGAAGCGAGGCGGCGAACGAGGCGGTGGCCGACGAAACGCCCTCGGCGGAACAGCAGCTGATCCACGAGGAAATGCGGGCCTGCCTGGTCGAATACATCGAGAAGCTTCCGCAGAATTACCGTGCCGTGCTGGTGCTGAGCGAACTGAAGGGACTGAAGAACAACGAAATCGCCGAGGCCTTGGGCGTATCCGTCGACACGGTCAAGGCGCGCCTGCATCGGGCGCGCGTCAAGCTGAAGGAGACCGTGCAGCATTACTCTGAATTCAGCCACGGCGACCGCCATGAGACCGCCGGCGCCCCCGGGAGCCGCCTGCTGGATCGATGGAGTGGCACCTCCCATGACCACCGCCGACTCGAAAACTGACCTCCGGGTGGTGCTGGCCACGATCGACTGCGAGGCGAACGCCATCGCCGCCGGCGATCGCAACGCCTATTTCGCCGTTTTGACTGACGATGCCGTCTTCATGCCCCCGGACGCTCCCCCCAAACAGGGCGCGGAGTTGCGCGGATGGCTGGA
>DATIWI010000193.1:0-11486 GCA_035519475.1 Opitutaceae bacterium | reverse complement strand
CAATGTGAACACGCTTCGCCTCGCCGCCGGCGGCGGGGAGTGAGACCTGCCCCGACGATCCGACCGGGCGGGGAAGCCATGGCATGCTGATGAAAGCTTTTGGTCTGATCCTCTGCGGAAGCCTGCTGGCAGGCGCGGGATGGGCGCGAGCGCAGGAGCGACTCGTGCGCGATCTGGAATATGGCTGTGCCGGAGGGGAGAGCCTGCGGTTGGATGCGTGCGTTCCCGGTGGGCCGGGACCGCATCCCGTTGCCATTCTTGTGCACGGCGGTGGCTGGAGCGGCGGCGACAAATCCGGCAGCAACCATCCCGGCGATGGCGCGGACATCTCGCCATGGTTCGCGCCGTTGACCGCCGCGAAGTTCACCTGGTTCTCGATCAACTACCGCCTCGCCCCGGCCCATCGCTGGCCGGCCTGTTTTGAAGATGTGCAAACGGCAATCCGGTGGGTCAAGGCCCATGCCGCCGAGTACGGCGGCGACCCCGGGCGGATTGCACTTTTCGGTCACTCCGCCGGCGGCCACCTCGTGTGCCTGGCCGGCACCGAGCCGACCGAGGACACGCGGGTGCAGGCCGTCGTCGGCTTCGCCCCGGTGACGGATTTCGAATATGAGCTGCCGATCCGCGGCGGCCTGAGCAAGTCGTTGCAGGGTTTGCTCGACCGCCCGCAGGCCGTCACGCCCGAGGCGCTCGCGATCCTCCGCGCGATGGCCCCGATCAACCACGTGAAACGCGGGTTGCCGCCCTTTCTCCTCGTGCAGGGCGACGCGGACAAGACCGTGCCGATCCAGGAATCGCGCAATTTCGCGGCGAAGCTCCAGACCAGCGGCGTGACCTGCGATCTGGTGGTGATTCCCGGCGCACCCCACCGGCTGCTGTCGTGGGACCAGTTCGATCCCCACTACGCCGAAAACGTGATCGCGTGGCTGCGGAAGGTTCTCGGCGAAGGGCCTGTTTCCTCAGCGCCGCCGCCCGCACAATAACCTCCGCCGCCGGGCCTAGGGCAGCCCGTGGCTCACCGTCACGGTGAACGTGCGGCCCGGTCCGGGAATCGGCGCGCCGGGACGCAGGGTGCCGCTCGGGGGCGTGGCGGCCGCGGGCGGAGAGAGATAGTCGTAGTAGAGCCGGTTGAGCACGTTTTCGGCGGCGAGCGCCACGCGCCAGCCGCGCCAAGTCAACCCGCCCCGCAGATTCACTAGCGCGTGCGCCGAGGTGTCGGCAAGGACCGGCATCTCGTCCGGCGCTGGATTGCGCTGGGCGGCCGCAGCGCGCAACCCGCACTCGAACCACGGCCGGAGGCGGGCATCCACCGCCATCCGGCCGGCGGCCAAGGTGAGCGTCGCCGGTGGGATTTCCGGCAGGCGGCGATGCGTATCGCGATCCGTCCCGTCGACGCTGGCCACCGCCAGCCGCCACCACGAGCCCCGGGAAGGTTGCCACAGCGCCTCCAGTTCGCCGCCGTGAAACTCGGCGGCAGCGGCGCGATAGCCGTACACAATCGCTCCGGGTGGCGGTGGCGCGGTCGTGCCCACGCGCGTGCGGTGCAGGTAGTCCGGCAGGTAACTGACAAAGAGATCGACAGCGACCGTGAGCTGGTCCCGCTGCCAGCGGAGGCCTCCGGTCACGTCGTATTTTTCCTCGGCGTCGGCGGCGGGATTTCCGATCTCGTAGCCACCACCCAAGGCGTCGGAGAAAGCGCGGTAGCGCTCGGTGGCGCCCGGCGGCTGCCGGCGGAAACCGGCGCCCAACGACGTGGTGAGATTCGGAGCGAGCTGTCCGGTCAGCTGTAGGTTGGCCGCTCCGGCCAGGTCATCCCGGTTGGTGCGAGCAGCGTCGGGGCCGTTGTAGGCGACGTACAAATCGCGAATGGACCGGTTGAAGGCCACGCCGTCCGCCGCGCGCGCCTCGCTGTGCGCGGCATCGATCCGGGCGCCGAGACGGAGCTTCCAGGCGGGGTTCAGCGGGCGCGTCATCTCGGCGTACGCGCCGAGGTCCGTCTGGCGCAGATCGGGCCAGAGCAGATCCACGGCACCAGGGCGCTTGCGTTCGAGGCGGCGCGCCTCTTGCGCGGCATCCAGCCCGGCGATGATTTCTGTGTCGCCGATCCGGTGGCGGACGGAAGCCGCGCCCGCCAGGCTGAGGCTTCGGCCATCCGCCGCCACGAGGGCAGGTGCGGGCCGGCCGGAATTGTCGAGGTGCGGCCGGCTGACACTCACGCCGAGGCGGGCGTCGATCGAAGTCTGGTTCGAAACGGCCCAGTTGTAGCCGGCAACCGCGGCGGTGATGCTCGCGCCGCGCGTGTCGAGCGGCAGGGCGGAATTAACCGCCAGTTCCTGCCGGGAATAGAGCACGCCGCCCCGGAGCTGGTGCCGTGCGTCAGGCTGCCAGTCGAAATGCAGAGCGACCCCGGCGCTGCGATCCGCGGCGGGAACGACCGACCCGTTGCCCGCCCTGTAATCACCCAGCGCATGGGCGGCCGCGGCGGCACGGACATGCCAGGGACCGCCCGCGACCGTCTGGCTGGCCAGGAGATCGCCGCCGTCGCGGTCGGCGTTCCACGCCGCGCCCAGATAGGTCTCATTGGTTTGACTGGTCCTCTTCGGGTCGGCCGACGACAGCTCGATGTACCCCGCGTTGGCCGGAGGTCCCAACGTCACCGAGGGCAGCGCCAGGCTGACCTGCATCGCGGCGGGCAGGCCGGAGGCGATCAAGGCCAGCGGCGCATTGGTGCGCGTCGGCGAGGCGACGGGCAACGGCAGGCCGTCCAGGGCGGTGACAACCCGCTCGGAACCCAGCCCGCGCAGCAGAGGCTCCGCCGCGGCGGCTCCCATGTGGTGCATGGCCAGCCCCGGGATCGATTCCGCGGTCGAGGCCATGCTGGACGGCACGCTCCATTGGAGCTGGCCGGGCACGATATCCAGCAATCCCGGCGCGGTCTCGCCCCATACGGTGATCCGATCGAGGCGAATGGTCTCATCCCCACCCGGCGCGGCGGTTTGGGCGCAGCCCAGGCCGGCGCAGAGCCAACCGATTGCCACAGTGAGGCGGCCGTTCATCTCGCCACAGCCAAACCCGCGGCGCCCAGCACGGCAAGGACGGCGCCCAGCCAGTAGCGGGGCGTGGGCCGGCTGCGTTCGAGCGCGCGAGCGACCGGAACGGTGAGCAAGGGCGCGGTGGCAACGATCGGGAGGACGAGGCCGGCGGGGTTGGTCCGCAACGCCCATTGGTAGCAGGTCACGCCCAGGACCGGGCCAAGCAGAGTATTGAAGACGACCCACGCCCACGGGGGCACCGCCATGGCGGGAACGCGTTCGGCCTCCGCCGGCGGCTCTCGCCGCAGCGCGGGCCACAGGGAAACGATGACGAGGGCGAGCGCGCCGACGGCCAGGCCGCCGAGTACGCGCTGGTAAGCCGACGTGGCGCCATCCATGGAAAAGCCGTTGGCGCGCAGCACGGCGAAGGCTTTGCGGCTGAGGACGGCGCTGCCGCCCTGCGCGCAGGCGGAGAGGGCGGCCAGCGCGACGCCCCAGGCATAGGCACGGGCGCGCCGGCCCGGTATAGATCCCCTGGGACCGATCAGGCCTAGACTGACCCCTGCCAGCGTCAGCGCCGCCAGCGCGATCTGCGCGGCGGAGAGCCGCGCGCCGAGCCAGAGCCACTCCACCAGCGCCGCGGTCACGGCCGATCCGCACTGCACGATGAGCATGCTGAGATTGGACCCGATGAGCGGCAGCGCGTGAAACATCGTGAGCCCGCCGAGCCCGAAGCCCACGGCGCCGCTCACGAAGAACCAGGCGAAGGCACCACCGCCGACCCCCGCGCCCGCGGCATGGGCCCACGCGCCGAGCAGGGCGGCCGCCAGGAGCAGGCGCAGGAGATTGCCCTGGGTGCCGCCGTAGTGCAGCGCGGCCCGCCGGGCGCAGACGGCGTTGCCGGCAAAGAACAGCGCGGTGAGGAAGGCGCCGGTCACCGTTTGTACAGCGGGCGGGCCGTGTAGCGCGTGTGCAGCAGCTCGTGCGCCTTGGGGCTCAGCGGCCGCTCGAGAAATTCGTCGTAGAGACGCTTCACCTCGGGGTTCTCGTGGGAGAAGCGCTGCGGGCGGTCGCGGTCGTGCTGGTAGACGCCGGCGGCCCGCCGCGCCCGCACGTTCCCGTTCACGCCGTAGGGCTGGCCGCCGCCGCCGATGCAGCCGCCCGGGCAGGCCATGACCTCGATGAAGTGGATGGGAGTCTCGCCGTCGGCGCGGCGCGCGGCGCGCACCTCCTCCAGCACGCTCTCGACATTGGCCAGGCCGTGCGCCACGGCCACCCGGATCCGCGAACCGTTGATGCTGATTTCCGCCTCCTTCACCCCCTGGAGGCCACGCACCGGCTCGAACTCCACCTTCTCAAGATTGTGGCCGGTGATGAGGAAATGGGCGGTGCGCAGCGCCGCCTCCATCACGCCGCCGGTGACGCCAAACAGCATGCCGGCGCCCGAGTAATCGCCCAGAATGCTGTCGGCCTGACCCTCGGGCAGGTTGAGAAAATCGATGCCGGATTGCTTGATCAGGCGGGCCAGCTCGCGGGTGGTGAGGGCGACGTCGACGTCGATGTAACCCGAGGCGTACATCTCGTGGGTGCGCTCCAGCTCGTACTTCTTCGCCGTGCAGGGCATGATCGAGGCTACGTAGAGGCGGGCCGGATCCACTCCCATCTTCTTCGCGTAGTAAGTCTTGGCGAGCACTCCGAGCATCTGCTGCGGCGACTTGGCCGTGGAGAAATTGTCGATGAAATCGTAGTGCACCTTCTCCATGAAGTCGGTCCACGACGGGCAGCACGAGGTGATGAGCGGGAGCTGGCCGCGGTGGTGGACGAACCGCTCCACGAATTCGCTGGCCTCCTCCATGATCGTCAGGTCGGCGGAGAAATTGGTGTCGAAGACCGCCTTGAAGCCGAGGCGGCGCAACGCGGTGTAGAGTCGGCCGGTCTGGTCGGTGCCGGGCGGCAGGCCGAAGGCCTCGCCGAGGGCCACGCGCACGGACGGGGCGATCTGCACGACGCAGTGTTTCGCCGGGTTGTGCAGCGCGTCCCACACGGCGGCGGTCTCGTCGTTCTCGACAATCGCCCCGGTGGGGCAGTGATAGGCGCACTGGCCGCATTTCACGCAGGGCGATTCGGCCAGGGTGATGTCGCCGGCCGGCGCCATGCGGGTGTTGATGCCGCGGTCGAGGAAAGAGAGCGCCCAGACGTCCTGCATCTCCTGGCAGACGTGCACGCACCGCCCGCATTTCACGCACTTGGCGAAATCGAGGATGATGGAGCCGTTGGAGTTGTCGGGCTTCAGGTCGGCGACCGTGCGCTTGATGCTCTCGACGCGGATGCCGAAGTCGGCGGCGAGCGCCTGGAGTTCGCAGGTGCCGTTGCGCCCGCAGGTGAGGCAGCCGTTGGGGTGGTTGGAGAGGATGAGCTCCAGCACGGTGCGGCGCACCTCGGTGAGCTCGGCGCTGTGGGTGGTGATCTGCATGCCCTCCGCGACGGCTGTGCAGCAGGCGCGCGGCATGCGGCTCTGGCCGGCGAGCTGGACGATGCACAGGCCGCAGGCGGCGGTGGGCAGCAGGTCGTCGCTCTTGCAGAGGGTCGGAATCTTGACCTGCACCTGGCGCGCGGCTTCGAGAATGGTCGTGCCCGCGGGGACGGTGACCGGCAGGCCGTTGATCGTGGCCGTGACGGCGGGCGGGGCGGCGGCGGGAGTGGCGGTGGCAACCATGGGAGGCGAATCAGGCGGTGGCGGGGGCGGTTTCGGCGGGGCGGGCTTGCGCCATCTTGCGGGCGTAGGTCACGCCGCCCTCGACGTAGGCCTTGAACTCGGGTTCGAAATAGCGCAGCGCGGAGAGCACGGGATTGGGGGCGGTCTGTCCGAGGCCGCAGAGCGAGGCCTTCTGCATGGCCCGGCAAATGGCGCGGACGCGTTCGAGATCGCCCGGCTCGGCCCGGCCGCGCGACAGGCGGTTGAGAATCTGCAGCATCTGGTAGCCGCCGATGCGGCACGGGGCGCATTTGCCGCAGGACTCGTCGACGCAGAAGCGCAGGTAAAAGCGCGAGACCTCGACCATCGAGTCGTCCTGGTCCATCACGATCATGCCGCCGGAGCCCATGATCGAACCGAGCTCCTGAAGGCTTTCGTAGCTGACGCGGGTGTCGAGCAGGTGCTCGGGAATCATGCCGCCGGAGGGGCCGCCGGTCTGCACGGCCTTGATAGCCTTGCCGCCGAAGACGCCGCCGCACAGCTCGAAGACGATCTCGCGCAGGGTGATGCCGAGCGGCACCTCGACGAGCTGCGGCAGGCGGACCTTGCCGGTGACGGCGAAGACCTTGGTGCCGCGGGATTTTTCCGCCCCGTACTCGGCGTACCACGCGCCCCCGCGCCGGAGGATTTCCGGCACCGCCGCCAGGGTCTCGACGTTGTTGATGGCGGTGGGCTGCCCGAAGAGGCCGCGTTCGGACGGATACGGTGGCCGCGGGCTGGGACTGCCGCGCTTGCCCTCAATCGAGGCGATCAAGGCGGTCTCTTCGCCGCAAACGAACGCCCCCGCGCCGAGGCGGACCTTGGCGTCGAAGGAAAAACCGGAGCCGAGGATATTCTCGCCGAGCAGGCCGGCCGCACGCGCCTGGGCGATGGCCTGTTCGACGCGGCGCACAGCCAGCGGATATTCGGCGCGGATGTAGAAGTAGCCGCGGGAGGCGCCAATGGCATAGGCCGCGATGATGAGACCCTCGAGGACACTGTGGGGATCGCCCTCGAGCACACTGCGGTCCATGTAGGCGCCGGGGTCACCCTCATCGCCGTTGCAGATGATGTACTTGGGCTCGCGCGCGACTTCGCGCGTCAGCTGCCATTTGAGCCAGGTGGGAAATCCCGCGCCGCCTCGGCCGCGCAGGCCGCTGGTCTTCATTTCGGCGATGACCGCTTCTGGCGCCAGGCCGCCGAGGACGCGGGCGAGGCCCTGGTAGACGCCATGGTCCAGACAATCCTGGAGGTTCTCCGGATCGAACTGCCCGCAGTTGCGCAGCACGACGCGCACCTGCTTGTCGGGAGTGCGGTAAAGGAGATTGTCGATCACCTTCTTGCCGCGCAGCGTGGTCTCGACGATGCGGGCGATGTCGGCGGCGAGCACGTTGGTATAGGTGACGCGCGATGGCAGGAACTGCACGGCCACGCCCTTGTCGTAGACTCCCATGTCGAGGGCGCGCACCACCTGCACCTTGTCCTGAAGGCCGCGGCGCTTGAGTTCCTCGAGCAACGAGAACTGGAAGAACTGGGTCTTGTCGCCGCTGTCCGCGCCGGTGTCCTTGATCAGGACGCGCGTGGTGGGACCGTCCAGGGCGGTGGCGCGGGCGCGGCTGGCCACGATGTGGTCGTCGAGCAGCCGGCGGCCGATGAGATGGTCCTTCAGGATGAGTCGGGCGGCAGCTTCGTCGACGCGGCCGTACACGACCGTAGGCATGCCCTCGCGGGCGATCTCGACCAGCGGATCGGCGAAGGACAAGCCAAGGCTGCCCACGCGGCGCACGACGAGGGGGAACCCGAGGGTGCCGGCCTCCTTCTCCAGCAGAGCGCAAACTTCGTCCGCGCCGGCGGCGATGCCGCCGGTGTCCATGCTGATGCGCACCCAGTTGGGTCCGCTCACGGGGGCGGTGCCGGCGTACTTCTGCAGGTCAGCGGGGGTCAGGCGGTTCATGCCACGGCCTCCTTTCGGCCGGCGGCGGCGACATGCGCCGTCAGGTCGGCGCCTTTCAGGCGGCCGTGCACCTTGCCGTCGATGACCATGGCGGGGGCCATGCCGCAGCAGCCGATGCAGCGGACCACGTCGAGGTGCCACTCGCGGTCGGGCGTGGTGCTGCCTTCCTCGACCTTGAGCAGATTCTTCGCCTCGGTGAGGAGGCCGGGGGCGCCCTTGAGGTAGCAGGCCGTTCCCATGCAGATGGACAGGTTGTGGCGGCCGGGGGGCTGCAGCTTGAAGTAATGGTAGAAGGTAATGACCTCGTAGATCCGCGCGAGCTTCACCCCGAGCGCGTAGGATACCTCCATCGCCAGTTCCCGCGGGACGTAGCCGTGGTGGTTCTGGATCTCGTGCAGGATGAGGATCAGGCTGCCCTCCTCATCCTTCCATTTTTCCACGAGCGCCTCGGCCTCCTTGCGCACATTGCTCTCGACCTTGCTCTGCAGCTTGCGCAAGCGCTCGAGTTTGACCTCGAGCACCCGGGAGATCTCCTCGGCGATATGACGGGGAATGAAACCGTGCTTCTGCTCGATCTGATCCAGAGATTCGAGCAAGGCGGCTTCTTCGTCCTTCCAGGTGCTCAATTGCCCTGGCAGTTCCGTATGACCGGTATCGGGAGGCATGGATGCGGAGAGTGGAATGGAAAGCCTAGGGATTCGGATGAAGCCCGATCAAGCTGCCTAATCCTGCGGCCGCCAGTAATCAGATGTGTGAATGGTGGCCATCACCATCCGCGCCGGAATTCAGGCGGCGTCCGATGTCGGTGCAGGGATGACAGTTGCAGACCCCGCGCCCTTGCGGGTTGGCGGAGCGTGGCGGAAGATCCGCTATGGGATCCGGCCGATCCTACCAGATCCGGTGCAGGAGGTAGTAACGCGTGGCGGCGGTCAGGCCGGCCACGATGACAAGAACCCAGATCCATCGCCGCAGGCGCTGGGCCGACTTATCGGCGTAAGGATCCGTCAGCAGACGCTCGGCGTTGGCCGGCAGCGTGGCCACCTTCGTCAGGCGGGTGCCAAAGGGAATGTTGATTTTCACCCGGCCGTTGATGGCCCAGCCGTTGCCCTCGAGGATCGGCCCGAGGGTGCGCTGGCGCAGCTTGATGGCGGCAATCACCATCGAGGGCAGCGAGATCACCAGCATCAGGCCGACGAGGATCAGGGGCAGCTGCCAGACGGGGATATCGACGAATTTCGCGAAGATCGCCGCCAGGAATGTGCCGATCGAACCGAGGGCCACGCCAATGCCCGTGATCAACGCCAGGTCGAATTTCTTCGGCTCGGGCTTGGCCTTGTCGACGTTGGCGGTCTTTTCCGCGGCGGCGGCGAGTTTGCCGCTTGCGGCCGCATCCGCGGCGGCGGCGCGCTTGGCCACCTGCTCCTCGATGAACCGGAGAAACTTCGTGTACGGCGCCCAAAACGCCTGACGGATGCTGATCGGATTGTCCACGATGCTGGTGATGACGGCATACCAGAGGCGGCCCTGGCGGTCGTAGAACACGCCGTTGCGGCCCACGAACAGATAATCACTGTCGCCCTGCGTGAAGCAGGCGGCGATGGTCATCGTGGCGCCGCCGCCCGCCCGCGTGCAGGCGCAATACGCGATGTAGGCCTTGCTCATGGCCGCCAGCGGGTTGGCGCCATCGACGCGGAGGCACAGCTCGGTCGAGCGGCTGTCGAGGTAGAGGGTGCCGGCCTGGAAAGCGGCGTAGTGGTCGCGCGAATAGAAGTCGGCGAAGTTGACGAAATTGTGCAGGAGGGCCCGCAGGTCGCGGTGATAGCGCGCGAGACGCTCGACGTCGCTGATGGCCTTGAATTCGGGCTCGAGCGCCTTGTCCGCCGCCACCAGCGCGGCGAGCGCCGGCTGGAGATTGCCGGCGAGAATCTGCTTCACGCGGGCGAGGCCGAGCTTCTCGACGGCGTTGCCGGCCTTGCCGCCCAGCCACGTCTCGTAGGGGGCGAACCGGGCGTTGAGCGCGGCCCATTCGGCCGCGGTGAGAGTGGTCCGATCGGCGCCCAGCACGGGGCCCACGACCTGGGCGTGCAGCGCCGCCAGCGCGCCCGCCCAGGCGGGGTTGACGCCCGCGAGCAGCGGCAGCGGGCGGCCGGCCTCAATGCGCGCCAGCGGGAAATCGCGCACCTCGTCCACGGTGATGGTCAGGTCCTTGGCCGCAATCGCGAGATAGTCGGTCTCGCTGCGATTCAGCGCGGCGATCGCGCGCGCATCGAAGGCCGCGAGACGCGTGCGGGCGAAATAATCCTCCACCTTGGCCCGGACCGCTTTCAACGCGGCGCACGCGGCGTCCGTCGCCTCGCCGAGGACCGCGATGTCCTTCTTCGCGCTCTGTTCGGTCCAGGCGGCGTAGGCGGCGAGCGCGGCGAAGAACGCGTCGATCTTGTCGGCGGTCACGCCGACGGCGCCCGAGCGCCGGCTGGTGCCGCCGACGCAATCGATGATCTCCTTGATCAGCCCCTGGACGGCGGGGTCCTCGGAAGCCTCCGGCGGGATGATCCCGTCGCCGTTCAACGGATTGGCGGAGAAAATCCTCGCGGTGTCGGCGGCTTCGCTGACGGCGAGAGCGGCGGCGCCTTTCTTGCCGATGCTGGCGAGAATCTGCTTGGCGGACGCAAGCAGGGTTTTTCCCTCGGGCGTGGCGGCATTGATCGCAGCCAGCGGGAGCGGGTCGGCGCCCTTAAGCAGATCACCTGCGTCGTTGAGCCGCGCGGCGGCCCACTTGATCGCGGCGAGGATCTCCGGCACGCTGATCCGGCCGTCGCCATCGGCATCGATCAACGCCAGGGTCTTCTCGTCGAACTCGAGGCCGCGCACGGGGCAGCCCAGGGCCACCCACAGTTTTTGGTCGAGTTCGTCGAGGTGGAGCAGATCAGCAGCCGTTTCCAGGCGCACCTGGTCGAGGCCGCCGACGCGAAAGAAACACCAGCGATGGCCGCCGGCTTGGGGTGACGCTGGGGTGGGGGTCATGGTAGTGTCGGCAGTATGCCGGCGCGTCCGGTCAAGGCAACGCATTAGGGTCGCGCCGGAGCGGCGCGGGTGTCGTCGCGACGCCGGGGTGCGGAGGAGATTTCCGCTCCGGGGTTGAATAATCGGAGCCTTTCCTGCACGGTGGCGGACGTTGGTCGGCCGTTGCCATGAATCCACCGCGCCACCGCGCCCTCTCCGGAATTGTCGCCATCGCCGCGCTGTCCGCCCTGCACCTGCCCGCGGCGGCCGGCGATTTCGCGCCCGCGATCGTCTACGATTTCGGAGGCAAGTTCGACCGTTCCTTCAATCAATCGGCCAGCGAGGGCGCCGAGCGCTTCAAGAAGGAAACCGGCATCGCCTACCGCGAGTTCGAGATCACCAACGCGGCGCAGCGCGAGCAGGTGATGACTCAATTCGCCCGGCGCGGCGCCACGATCATCGTGGCCGTCGGCTTCACGCAGGCCTCCGCGGTCGAGCGGGTCGCGCGGGAGTTTCCGGCGGTGAAGTTCACGATCATCGACGGGACCGTCGATCTGCCCAACGTCCAGTCGGTCAATTTCCGTGAGCAGGAGTCGTCCTTTCTCTGCGGCATGCTGGCCGCCTTGGCCTCGAAGACGGGCAAGATCGGCTTTGTTGGCGGCATGGACATTCCGCTGATCCGCAAGTTCGCGCTGGGCTACCAGGCCGGCGCGCACCACGTCAATCCCGGCATCGAGGTGTTTGAGAACATGACCGGCACCAC
>DATIWI010000192.1:0-3961 GCA_035519475.1 Opitutaceae bacterium | reverse complement strand
CGAATACTCCTCCATGATCGCCCGCCTGCAGCCGGGCGCGTCCCCCGCCGGGATCCAGGGCGCGCTCGACACGATCCAGGCCCGCAACGCCGAGCGCCTGGCCGAGGAACGCGAATTCTGGAAGACCAGCGGCTTTGGCGGGCGCACCGCGGGCTTCCTCGAGCAAAACGTGGGCAACGTGCGGGCCATGCTCTGGCTCGTGCAGGCCGGGGTGACCGCGGCGCTGCTCATCGGCTGCGCCAATGTGGCCAGCCTGCTGCTGGCCCGGGCGGTGGGACGCGAACGGGAACTCGCCATCCGCGCGGCGCTCGGCGCCGGCCGGGCGCAGCTCGTCCGCCTGCTGCTGGCGGAGAGCGTGGCGCTCTTCCTGGCCGGCGGAGCCCTCGGCCTGCTGGTCGCAGGCTGGGGCGTGGCGGCGCTGAATGGCCTGGGACTCGCCAACTTGCCCCGCGCCTTTGGTGTCCAGCTCGACCTGTCCGTTTTGGCCTTCACGCTGTTGTGTGCGTTTGGCACCGGGGTCGTCTTTGGCGCCCTCCCCGCGTGGTCGGCGTCGGGCGGCGGCTCCGCCGCCGCCCTCAAGGAGGCGGGCACCCGCGTCACCGCCGGGCGCCGCACCCAGAATCTCCGGGCCCTCCTGGTGGGCACCGAGATCGCGCTGGC
Source organism: Opitutaceae bacterium (assembly GCA_035519475.1). GTDB lineage: Bacteria > Verrucomicrobiota > Verrucomicrobiia > Opitutales > Opitutaceae > Fen-1467. The sequence continues at coordinate 3,301 of DATIWI010000192.1, read as the reverse complement.
CGTGATGCTCCTCGCCACCGCCGGCCTGCTCACCCGCAGCTTCCTCCGCCTGCAGGAGGTGTCGCCGGGGTTTGCCGCCGACAACGTCCTCACGGCCCAGCTCAGCCTGGCGGCGCCCGCTTACACCGATCCGGGGAAACGCGTGGCGTTTTACGACCGCGTGCTCGAGCGGGTGCGCGCCCTGCCCGGAGTCACCGCCGCCGCGCTCACCAGCGCCCTGCCCTTCAGCGGCAGCAGCCACCAGAGCTCGTACCGCATCGATGGCTACACGCTGCCCGCCGGTCAGGCGGAGCCCCACGGCGAACGGCGCAGTGTCAGTCCGGATTATTTCCGCGCCCTCGGCATTCCGCTCCTTCGCGGCCGGCTTTTCACCGCCCAGGATGATGCGGCCGCCCCGGGTGTCGTCATCATCGATCGCGTGCTGGCGGACCGTTACTGGCCCGGCGGCGACCCCCTCGGCCGCAAGATTCTCGGCGGCGACGGCCCGGGCGACAAACCGTGGATCGTCGTCGGCGTCGTGGGCACCGTGAAGCACGCCAACTTGGAGGATCCGGTGACCAAGGAGACGCTCTATTATTCCTTCGCGCAATCGCCGGAGCGCTACGTCACCCTGGTCCTCAAGACCGCGACCGCGCCCGCCGCGCTGCTGGCGCCGCTGCGTGCCGCCGTGGCCGCCGTCGATGCCGAGCAGCCGTTGTACGACATCAAGACGATGACGGCGCGCATCGATGACTCCCTCGTGGCGCGCCGCGCCCCGATGGTGTTGCTGTCGCTCTTCAGCGCCGTCGCCCTGCTGCTCGCCGCGCTCGGCGTGTACGGCGTGCTCGCCTTCGCCGTCACGCAGCGCACGTCGGAGTTTGGCGTGCGCCTGGCGCTGGGCGCCACCGCGGGCGACATCGCCGCCCTCGTGCTGAGGCAGGGCTTCCGCCTGGTGACCCTCGGCCTCGCCGCCGGGCTCGGCGGCTATCTGGCCGTCAGCCGCGTGATCGGACGGCTTCTCTACGGCGTGGCGCCCACCGATCCGGTGACGCTGGCGGTGGCGCCGGCGGTGCTGGCGGCCGCGGCGCTGGCCGCCTGCCTGCTGCCCGCGCGCCGGGCCACCCGGGTGGATCCGATCGTCGCCCTGCGCGCCGAATGAGTCTCCCCTGCCCTCGCCCCGACGCCGCTTCCCTGCACTGACATGAATGCTGATCCCCGCTACGCGATCAACCTGGACGTGAAATTCGCGCCGCTACAGTGCATCGACGTGCCGGCGCTGATCGCCGCCGCCACGGAAACGTGGTCCAACCAGACCCTCACGCGGGTGAACGATTGCGTCGTCCGCCTCGGAGTCATCCAGGGCGAATTCCACTGGCACAAACATGACCGTGAGGACGAATTCTTCCTCGTGCTCGCGGGCCGGCTCTTGATCGACCTGGCGGACGGCACGACGGTGACGCTCTCGCCCCAGCAGGGATTCACCGTTCCGAAAGGGGCCGTGCACCGCACCCGCGCGCCGGAGCGCACCGCCATCCTCATGTTCGAGGGCGCCTCGGTCCGACCGACCGGGGACTAGCCCCACCTTTTGTCCTCAATCCCCCACCGCCATGATCCTTGCCACCTTCTTCCAGGACCTGCGCATCGGCGCCCGCGTCCTCCTCAAGGAGAAATCCTTCTGTTTCCTCGCCATCACCGTGCTCGCCCTCGGCATCGGTGGCGTCACTACGATGTTCAGCGTCGTCAACGGCACCATGCTCCGCGGCTTCTCGTTCCCCAACGCGACGCGGCTCGCGGGTGTCCAGGTCATCGATGTCACGCAGCGGAATGCGAACCTCAACGGCTTTGGCGGCCAGATCTTCGCCCTCGACTACGAGGCGATGCGCGAGCAGCAAAAGTCCTTCGACCTGCTCGCCGCCTACATCGCCGGCGCCACGGTCAACGTCACGATCGACGGCAATCCGCAGCGCTATACCGGCGCCTACGTCTCCGCCGATTTCTTCCGGATCCTGGGCGTGAGCCCGCTGGTCGGCCGCGATTTCGCCGCCCGCGACGACCGGACCGGGGCGGAGAAGGTCGCGCTGATCAGCCACCAGCTCTGGCGGCGCGATTTCGGCGGCGGGGACGTGCTGGGCAAGAGCGTCCGGATCAACGGCCAGCCCGCCACCGTGATCGGCGTGATGCCGCCGGGGTTTGCCTTTCCCATCAACGAGCAGATCTGGCTGCCGCTTTACAGTGAGTATCCGCCCCGGCCGCGCAACGATCGCAACGCCCAGGGCAACACTCCCGCCGTCCTCGGCCTCATCAAGCAGGGCGTCGCCTTCGACCAGGCGACGGCCGAATTCACCGCGATCGCCAAGCGCCTGGCCGCCGCCTTCCCCGACACCAACAAGAAATTCGACACCGCGCTCGTCGAGCCCCTCATCAAGACGTTCACGCCGCCCGCCATTGCCGGCCTGCTCTGGACCATGCTGCTGTTCTGCACGGGCATCCTGCTCATCGCCTGTGTCAATGTGATGAACATGCAGTTCGCCCGCGCGACCCTCCGCGCCAAGGAGCTCGCCGTCCGCTCGGCGCTCGGCGCCACCCGCGTTCGCCTCATCCGGCAGATGCTCACCGAGAGCCTGCTCCTCGCCCTGCTGGGGGCGGCGGCCGGCATTGCGCTCGCCTACCAGACGACCGCCTACCTCAACGCCTTCCTGCACAATGCCGACAATCCGATCCCGACTTACATTGTCTTCAATATCGACGGCCCGGTCCTGACCTTCGTGGTCTTCGCCGTCGTCTTCTCCGTCCTCGGCTCCGGATTCATTCCCGCCTGGATGGCCTCGCGCACCAGCGCCATCACGACCCTCAAAGAGGCGGGCCGCGGCAATACCAGCCGCACCGTCACCGTTCTGTCCCGCGGCCTCGTCGTCCTCCAGATCATCGTCACCTGCCTCCTCCTGGTCGGCGCGCTCCTGCAGCTGCAGTCGATCCTGCGCCGCAACCACATCGACTGGGGTTACGACAACGATGACGTGCTCACCGCCCGCATGGCGCTCATGGAGGGCGCCTATCCGACGCCGGAGGCCCGCAAGCTGTTTTTCGACCGCCTGGTCCGCGAACTGCGCGCCGACCCGGAGTTCGACGGCGCCGCGCTCACCAACCGTTTCCGGATGTCGTTCTCCGGCTTTGCCCCGGTCGAAATCGAGGGCCGGGCCTACCCGACGGACAGCGACCGCCCCAACGCCAATTTCGAACAGATCACGGATGGCTATTTTGCGACGCTCGGCGCCCGCGTCCTCGAGGGACGCGACTTTGCGCTCGATGACAGCGACGCCAA
>DATIWI010000191.1:0-29116 GCA_035519475.1 Opitutaceae bacterium | reverse complement strand
CGCCCGCGAGCGGCTCCGCGCCCTGCTGCGCGACGAGCCCTCGGTCGAGATTGTGGGGGAGTGCGGCAGCGGCACCGATGCCATCGCGACGCTCCGGAGCACGCCGATCGATCTCGTCTTGCTCGATGTGGAGATGCCGGGCTGCGACGGCCTGCAGGTGCTCAGCGAACTGCCCGCCGAGGGCCGGCCCGCTGTGATCTTTGTCACGGCCCACGAACGCTTCGCGGTGGACGCTTTTGAGGTGCAGGCCGTTGACTACCTGTTGAAGCCGTTCGACCGGGAGCGGTTTCAGACGGCCCTGCGCCGGGCGGAGGAGTACCTGCGGGCCCGCCGTGCCGGGAGACTCGAAGACAAGCTGGAAAGCCTCCTCGCGGACGCCGCCGCCCCCGGCAAGAAGGTCGAACGGCTCACCGTGAAATCCGATGGCCGGCTGGTCTTCCTCAAGCCGGATGACATCGCGTGGGTCGAGGCGGCGGACAACTACATCATCCTGCATCTCGCCGAAGGCCGGCTGATGATGCGAGAAACCCTCACGACGCTCGAGGGCCGGCTGAGCCCGGGCATGTTTGCGCGGGTCAACCGCTCGGCCTTGGTCAACCTGGATCAAGTCAAGGAGTTACAGCCGACTTTTCATGGCGACTACGTCGTGGTCCTGCGCAACGGCACCAAGGTGCCCCTGAGCCGGAGTCTGCGCGGGCAGTTCGGGAAGTTCATCGGCGAGACCTGAGGCGGGAGCCCATTCCGTCTGCCGGGCGGCGGACAGGCGCGCATTGCCACGCTCCCACGGCAATTGGCCCCATTAGTGTTTCCGCCCCCGCACGCCGGCTCCTTATTAGATCATTACATGACCCGTCTCGTGACGGTGGCTCCCGGGCCGCCGTCGGTAAACCGTTTTCAACCGTTGTGCAACGATCGCGTATGATCGGAACAGCCCCGGCGCCGGGTGCCCGGGTCGCCCCTGCCGACCCGACACGTCCCTCCGCGCCACACGCGGCCGAGCGGCCGTCCGGCTGAGCACTCGAAATCCGTTCACAGTCGTGGCCCGCCGCGTCTTGACCGCCATTTCCGTTGTCGTCTTCGCGACAACCGGTTTCGCCGCCGCGCCCGTCGTGGAGGCGCACCCGTTTGGCCCGCGCCATCCGGCCGTCGCCGGCGGAAAGCCTTTCCACGAGCTGTCGCCGGCCGAATCCGGCCTGACGGTCGCCAACGTCTACAGCGATCCCCGCATGTGGGGCAATCGCTTCCGCGAGTTCACCCTCGGCGCAATCGAAACCGGCCTCGCCATCGCCGACTTCGACCGCGACGGCTGGCCGGACATCTTCGTGGTCTCGAAGAACGGCCCCTGCGCCCTCTACCGGCAGGTTTCACCCTTCCATTTCGTGAACGTCGCCGCCGCCGCCGGTGTCGACTGCGCCGACTCCGCGGCCCCGAAGATCGGCGCCACGGCGGTGGATATCAATCAGGACGGTTGGCCCGACCTCTACGTGTGCCGCTACGACGCCCCCAACCTGCTTTTCGTCAACAACGGCGACGGCACCTTCACCGAGCGGGCCCATCAATACGGGCTCGACGTCAAGGACTCCTCGGTCATGGCGACCTTCGCGGACTACGACGGCGACGGCTATCTCGATTGCTACCTGGTCACCAACATCCTCGATTTCTCCCAGAGCCCGCTGGGCCGCCGCGACTACCTGTTTCACAACAACGGCGACGGGACCTTCACGGACGCCAGCGCGAAGGCCGGCATCTGGGGTCTGACACAGGGCCACTCCGCCATCTGGTTCGACGCCAACCAGGACGGTTGGCCCGATCTCTACGTCGCCAACGACTTCGAGACGCCCGACCGCCTCTATCTCAACCGGGGCGACGGCACCTTTGTCGACGTGGTGGACCAGCGCCTGCCGCACGTCCCCTACTTCTCGATGAGCGCCGACTCGGGCGACCTGAATAACGACGGCCTGATCGATTTCATGGTCGCCGACATGCGCGACCACACCCGTCAGGCCTACATGGCCGGCATGGAGGAGGTCGGGCTGGGCCTCTGGGAAATGGAGCGCGTCACCGAACTGATCCCCCAGTACATCTGGAGCGCGGTCTACCTCGGCACGGGCGCCGATCGATACCAGGAGGCCGCCCACCTCACCGGCATGGATGCCACCGGCTGGACCTGGTCGACGCGGATCGCCGACCTCGACAATGACGGCCGGCAGGACGTCTTCTTCTCCACCGGCATGATCCGGAATTTCGTCGACCCGGACATCGTCAACAAACAGAACGTGGCCCCCACCCTCGCCGCTCGGGCCACGGTCTGGCGGAACGCCGCGCCGCGCCGCGAGCGCACCCTGGCGTACCGCAACCTCGGCGACCTGAGATTCGAGGATGATTCCGCCGCCTGGGGCCTGGACCATCTGGGGATCTCCTTCGGGTGCGCCCTCGTCGATCTCGATCACGACGGCGCGGTCGATGTGGTCCTGGTCAACCAGGACGGCCCGCCGACCATTTTCCGCAATGACATTACCACCGGTCACAGCGTCGAATTCACGCTCGCAGGCCGCGCGCCGAACCGCGATGGCATCGGTGCGGAGATTCGCCTGGAGACAGCCGCGGGCACGCAAGTCCGGCAGCTTTACACCGAGCACGGTGTGGTGACCAGCGAACCGCCGGTTGTTCACTTCGGCCTCGGCAACGAGACCACGATCAATCGAGTCACCATCCGCTGGCCGCTCGGGGAAGTTCAGGTGCTCGAAAACCTCGTGGCGGACAGCCGGTACACCATCGCGGAGCCGCCCCCTCCGGGCGGCCGGCGGCCGCATCGCGGCCCCGCCGTGCTCGAGGCGCCGGACACGCGCTCCCTTTACCGCGAGAATGCCCACGACCGCGGCCTCGACCACACCTCCACCCCCCGGCCCTTTGACGAATTCGACCGCCAGCGCCTGCTTCCGCGCCGGTTGGGTCAGCAGGCGCCGGCCCTCGCGGTCGCCGATGTGAACGGCGACGGGGTTGACGACATCTTCGTCTCCGGTGCGCTCGGCCAGGCCGGTGTGCTCTTTCTTGGCCGGCCCGACGGCAGCTTCATACCCGGGCCGAGCCAACCCTGGGCGGATGCCCGGGAGGCCGACGACGTCGGCGCGGTCTTCCTTGACGCCAATGGCGATGGCCAGATCGATCTGTTCATCTCCGCCGGCGGCGTCGCCTTTGACGAGGGCGACCCGCGCCTGAACGACCGCTTGTACCTTGGCGACGGTCACGGTGGCTTCAAGCCCGCCCCCCCCGCCGCCCTGCCCGCCGACGGGGAAAGCACCGCCTCCTGCGCCGTCGGCGATTTCGATGGCGACGGCAAACCCGACCTCTTCGTGGGCGGCCGCCTCGTGCCCGGCCGATGGCCCGAGACGCCGCGCAGCTTCCTCTACCACAATGCCGGCGGACGCTTCGAGGATGTCACCGACCAGCTGGCGCCGGGGTTGCGCCGCGCCGGCATGGTGACGGCCGCCGCCTGGGCGGATGTCGACGGCGATGGCCGGCCCGATCTCGTGCTCGCCCTGGAGTGGGGTCCGATCAAGGTCTTCCACAACACCGGTCGCGGCTTCGAGGATTACACCGACCGCCTCGGGCTGGCGGGAGTGACCGGCTGGTGGAGCGCGCTGACAGTGGCGGATGTCGACGGCGACGGCCGGCTCGATTTGGTCGCCGGCAATGTCGGCCTGAACACCAAGTATACCGCCGCGCCCGCGGCGCCCGCCGTGCTCTTTTCCGGCGATCTGGATGGTTCCGGCCGCAGCGCGATCGTCGAAGCGGGCTACGACACGGACGGACAGCTTTATCCGCTGCGCGGGCGCAGCAAACTCGCCTTCACCTTCCCCTGGATTCGGAAGAAGTTCCCCACCTTCGCCGAATTCTCCCGCGCGACCTTGGAGGCCATTTTCCCGCCGGAGCGGCTGCGCGCCGCCCTGCGCCTCACCGCCACAGAGCTGGCGAGCGGAATCTTCTTCCAGCAGGCGGACGGAACCTTCCGGTTTGCGCCGTTGCCGCGCCTCGCCCAGCTGGCCCCCATCAACGGCTTCGTCTTCGCCGACCTCGACGGCGACGGCAAGGCCGACCTCTATTGCGTGGGCAATTCCTTCGGACCTGAACCGACGACGGGCCGCTTCGATGGCGGCGTCAGCCTGCTGATGCGCGGTGATGGCCGCGGCAATTTCACGCCGCTCGCTCCCGGCCAAAGCGGCCTGGTGGCCCCGGGTGAAATGCGGGCGGTCGCGCGCCTGTCGCCTTCCCGTCCCGGGGCTGGCCCGCGCGTGGTCGTCGCCCAATCCCAGGGCCCGCTCCTCTTGTTCACCCGCAACTCCCCATGACCTCCCCATCCCGTCCGCCCCTTGACAATCTGCGGATCCGCGGCGCCCAGCCGCTGCCTTCGCCGGCCGCCCTGGCGGAGGAGCTGGCACTCGACGATGCCGGCGCCGATTTTGTCGCGCAGAGCCGCCGCGCGGTCGAGCACATCATTCTCGGCCGCGACCACCGGCTGCTCGTGGTGGTGGGACCCTGCTCCGTTCACGACCCGGCGGCCGCCCTGGAATACGCGAACTGCCTGCGCGAAGCCGCGGCGCGCCATGCCGCGGAGCTGCTGATCGTCATGCGCGCCTACGTGGAAAAACCGCGCACGGTGGTCGGGTGGAAGGGCCTGGTCGACGACCCGGGGCTCGACTCCAGCTTTCAGACCGGACTCGGACTCCGGCTCGCGCGGAGATTGATGCTGGATCTCGCCCGACTGCGCCTGCCGGCGGCCACCGAGTTTCTTGATCCCACGCTCGGGCAATACTACGCCGAACTCGTCACCTGGGGCGTGATCGGGGCGCGCACCGTCGAGAGCCAAGTCCACCGGGCGCTGGCTTCGGGTCTGTCCATGCCCGTCGGTTTCAAGAATCGCACCGACGGCGACGTTGGCGTGGCCATCGATGCGCTCGTCTCGGCGCGGCAGCCGCACTGGTTCGCCGCGGTGACGCGGGACGGCGTTCCCGCGATGCTGGGCACGGCCGGCAACGACCGCTGCCACCTCGTCCTGCGCGGCGGCACGCGCGGGACAAACTATTCCTCCGAACACGTGCAGGCCGCGGTGGCGATGTTGCAGGCGGCCGGCCTCCCGCCCCGCCTCATGGTGGATTGCAGCCATGGCAACAGCCGCCGGGACCCGGAGCGGCAGCCGGCGGTGGCGGCCGAGGTCGCCGCACAGATCGCCGCGGGGCAGCGCGCCATCTGCGGCGTGATGCTCGAAAGCAATCTGGACGGCGGCGCGCAGGACAGCCGCAGCCGGCCGCTTGCCTACGGCCGCAGCATCACGGATCCCTGCCTTGGGTGGGAGAAGACGGTCCCGGTGCTGGCCCAGCTGGCGGCGGCCGTCCGCGACCGGCCCCTGCGGACCGGGCGTTCCTCGGGACAGCTCTCCTCGGCGGCGGAGGAGGAGGATGCTTCGCTGCTGGCGGGCCGTGGCTCGTGACGGAGCGTGCTGACCGCCCCGCTGGCGGAATGAGGCGATCAAGATCGGTCCAGCCCGTCGTCGTGCAACCCGCCGGCGATCACCTGCTGGCGGCAGGCAAAACCTCGTCCGCGAGTATGGGGGCCTTCAAGAACGAGTCCACAAGGGGAGGACCCCCCCACGTGACGTGATCGCAACCACCAGGCTTCTCGCCGTCACCTTCGGCCTGCGGAGGAGCCCGGATGACGGCGTCTACTCCGTGAAACTCATCTCGGCGCGTACGACGTCGTGCAACGTCACGATGCCGATGAGGTGCTCGTCCTCCCCGCCAATCACAGCCACGATGTGCGATGGCGACTCGATGAGTCTTGTCTGCACATCGTGGATCGAGGTGTCGCGCCGGCACGTGAGCGCCGGCTCGAGCACTGGGATCCGATTCTCGCGGAGGGCCGCCTGACCCTCGACCCGCGTCAGGATGCCTGCCAGCCGGCCCTCCTTGACCGCCGGGAAACGCTCTTGCGGATGACCCTCAAGCAACTGTCGCAGGCCGGTGGCGCTGAGATCCTCGGCGACGATCGGGCGGAAGTTGGCGATCCGCGAGACAGGCGTCTGCTGCCAGGTGCGCAAGTCGCGCGGTGGGGCGATGCGTTCGATGTCCTGCTGATCTTGAGCCAACAAGGCATCGTAGAAGTTATGGCGAGTGAACCGGCGCGAGATCGCCTGACTGACGAGTGCCCCGAGGATCAGGACCGGCACCATGGAAAACTCGTGGGTCATCTCGAACACGATCAGGATGCTGGTCACCGGCGCCCGCACCACGGCGCCAATGCAGGCGGACATCCCAACCACGGCGATCGTCACCTGATCGGGCGTGGACAGGGGGTGGACGAGGCCGAACAGGCCGGCGAGGCAGGTGCCGCACATGCCGCCAAAGAAGAGCGTCGGGGCAAAAATGCCGCCGCATCCGCCCAGTCCGTAGCAGACGGATGTCGCGATGAGCTTCGCTCCGAGCAGGAGCAAGGCGACCTTCCACGCCATGTTGGCATCAAGCGCCATGGAGAGATCGTCGTAGCCCAGGCCAAAAACCCCATCGTGTTTGGTCGCGGCAAAGACGCCGGCGCCCAGAATCCAGACCGCGATGCCGCCGGCTGTCACCAGAATCCAGCGTGGCACGCGCGAACGCAAAAAGTACGACCGCGTCGCAAGGGACCATTTTTGAAACAGCACCCCGGCCAGAGTGCTGGCGGCAGCAACGATCGGCGTGGCGCCATAGACCCATAGGGTGGGCGGCACCCCGGCGCGATGCAGCGTGAAGGACGGCTGTGGGCCCAGAAGACCCTGTACGACGAGGGCACCCAGCACGGACGCCAGCAGCACGCCGCCGAGCAGCCGGCTGTTGAGGTCGCCGATAATCTCCTCCAAGGCAAACGTGGCAGCCGCCAAGGGCGTATTGAACGCGGCGGCGAGGCCGGCGGATGAACCCGCGGCCGCGGCGAGGCGGCGGTTATGCTTGGGCTCACCCAGATTACCGGCCAGGCCCGAACTCAACCCGGCCGCAAGCTGAACGGACGGTCCTTCGCGTCCCAGGCTGGCGCCCCCTCCGATGCTCAGCAGTCCGCCCACAAATTTCACCCACACGACTCGCCACGGAATGAATCCCATGTCCTTCCAGAACGCGACCTTGACTTGCGGTATCCCGCTGCCTGCGGCCTGCGGGCAGTAGGCGTTCAAGAGCCACCCTGAAATGGCGGACGAGCCCACGACGGTCACAAAGCTGCCGACGAGGAACCAGCCGATGCTCGCCGACTCCATGGCGCGGATGGTGTGATCGAAGACCAGTCCGATGCCGACATGGAAGGCAGTCGCGATGCCACCGCCCGCCAGGCCGTACACCGCTACTTTGATGATCGAGCGGGTCTGGGCCGGCAGACGCTCAAGCATGCGGACGAGAGCGTCCCTCATGACGCCAGTCAGCATGAGTGGAAGAAGCGATCAACATTTATCAAACATCCGGCCGGCGACGTGGAGGCATCACTCCTGGCCCCAGCTCCGAAGTGAATCGGTCACATTCATCTGCCGGACCGATGCAATCATCAGCGGGCTGTGGCCGAAGGGAAACACCCGCCCGTGCCAGGCCGCGGACGATTCAATGACCCGAAGGTCAATTATCCATTCGCCCCGAAAGGGCGGCAGCTGGCCCCAAAAATATTCTCGGGCGCCGCCAGAAACGTAGGGTCGCGGCGCGCACTTCCCTGACGGCTTTCCTCCGCAGCTGTCCACCTCACCCATGAAACCGCCCCGTCTCATTGCGGCTGTCTCCGCTGCTTTTCTCCTCGCGAGCCCCCTCGCCGCCGCCGACAACGCCGTGCTGTACTGGAACCAGCAGGCGATCGACACCACCCGGCTCGCCCGCAATCCCCCGCCGCTGTCGTCGTTCCTGTTCGCGACTTTTCACGCGGCGATCTTCGACGCCGTCAACGGCATCACCCGCACCCACCACGGGTGGCTCGTCAACGAGCCCGCGCCGGCCGGGGCGGACCTGGACGCGGCTGTCGCCGCCGCCGCGCACACGGTCCAGGTCACGCTCTGGAGCGCGTCGAGCAACGAGTACAACTTCCAGGTCGCCTACGACCGCGCCCTCGCCGCCATTCCCGACGGCCCCGGCAAAACCGCCGGCCTCGCCTGGGGCGAGCAGGTCGCCAGGCAGGTGCTCGCGAAGATCGCCGACGCGGGCTACAACAAGCCCATCCCTGGGAAGTACGCGAGCACCGAGCAGGGCCAATGGCGCGAGACCCCGTCGCAGTTCCGGCCGGCATTGCTGCCCTTCTGGGCCCACGTCCGGCCGTTCGTCATGACCGAGCCGGCCCAGTTCCGCGCGCCACCGCCCGAATCGCTCGGCTCGGAGGCCTACGCGCAGGAACTCGCCTTCGTCCAGAAAAAGGGCGCCCGGGACAATGCCGACCGCACCGAATACCAGACCCTGAGCACCCCGTTCTGGAACGACGACCTGGGCACCAGCACCCCGCCAGGCCACTGGAACATGATCGCACAGGACCTGGCGCGGCGGAAAAACCTCTCCGTGCCGGAGACCGCCCGGCTCTTTGCCCTGCTTAACTTCGCCGAGGCGGACGCCGCCATCGGCTGCTGGGAGACGAAGTTCTACTACAACGTCTGGCGTCCGGAGACCGCCATCCGCGAGACGGAGGCGAAGACCAACCCGCATGTGCAGGTGGACCCGGATTTCATCCCCAACATGCCGTCGCCGCCGTTCCCGTCCTACACCTCGGGCCACAGCACCTTCTCCGCGGCCGGCGCACGGATCCTCGCCCTGTACTTTGGCACCGACGACATCGAGTTCTCGGTCACCTCCGACGCCCTGCCCGGCGCGGTCCGGACCTTCCGGAAGCTCTCGGACGCCCAGAAGGAGGCCGGCATGAGCCGCGTCTGGGGGGGCATCCACACGATGTCGGACAATCTCGAGGCCCAGACGATGGGTCTGAAGATCGCCGACTGGACCTGGGCCCACGCCCTGCTGCCGATCAAGTAAGCCCCGCTGCCGGTCCGCGGTCCCCATGCCCTCCGCCCCCTCCGGTACCACCCCGCCCGGCCCGCCGGGATCCGGGCTCAACTGGACCCTGCGGCTCGGCGCCGCCGCCTGCTTCATCGGGCACGGCGCGCTGGGTTTGAACCAGACCGCCGCGTGGGTCCCGTATTTCGGCATCGTCGGCATCGACGCGTCACACGCCGTCGGACTCATGCCATGGGTCGGTGCCTTCGACGGGGCGATGGCGCTGGCCGTGTTGTTTCGGCCGGCCCGCGCGGTGGTGCTGTACATGACGGCCTGGACCGTGTGGACCGCGCTGCTCCGGCCGCTGAACGGCGAATCCGTGTGGGAGGCGGTGGAGCGGGCGGGCAATTACGGCGTGCCGCTGGCGCTGTCGCTCTGTCTCCGGGGCGGCAGCCTCAAGGCGTGGCTGGGAGGAGCGTGGCGCGCACCGCTGGCAGGCGCCCGGCGCCAGACCGTCGCCTGGGTCCTGCGCCTGACGACGGTGCTGCTGCTGGCGGGCCACGGCATGCTGCAGCTCAGTGTGCGCAAGCCGATGTTCTGCGCCCAGTACGCTATGCTCGGCCTGCCCGGCGCTGCGGTCGAGCCGTACCTCGGCGGCATCGAAGTCGCCCTGGCGCTCGCCGTCCTGTTCCGACCGTCCCGCGGGGTCCTGTTCGGCGTCCTCGGGTGGAAGCTGGCGACTGAGGCGCTCTGCCCGCTGGCCGGCCTGCCCCTGTGGGTCTTCATCGAGCACGGCGGCAGCTACGCCGCCCCGCTGGCCTTGGCGCTGCTGCTGCCCGCGCCGGCCGAATCACTCTCCGCACCCAACTCCCAATCCCAAGCCGCCGCCCCTTTGTGAAACAGGTCCCCGCCCTCCTCCTGGCGGCGTGCCTGCCGGCCATGGCCGGCCTCGCCGCCAGACCCGCCAGCCCGATCATCGCCGAACGCGCCTTCGGTCCGCGCCCCCCGCTCGCGCCCGGCGCCAAGCCGTTCGTCGAGTTGTCCCCCGCCGAGACCGGCCTGACCGTCAGCAACGTCTACAACGACCCGCGCATGTGGGGCGATCGCTTCCGCGAATACACCCTCGGCGCCCTCGAGAGCGGCCTCGCCATCGCCGACTTCGATCTCGACGGCTTGCCCGATATCTTCGTCGTCTCGAAGAACGGGCCCTGCGCGCTTTACCGCCAGACCGCGCCGTTCAAGTTTCTGAACATCGCCGCCGCGGCCGGCGTCGACTGCGCCGACTCCGCCGCCCCGAAGACCGGCGCCACGGTCGTGGATATCAATCAGGACGGGTTCCCCGACCTCTACGTTTGCCGCAACGGCGCCCCCAATTTGCTCTTCGTCAACAACGGCGACGGGACCTTCACCGAGCGCGCCCACGAGTACGGACTGGACATCAACGACGCCTCCGTCATGGCCACCTTCGCGGACTACGACGGCGACGGCTACCTCGATTGCTTCATCCTCTGCAACATCCTCGATTTCTCCAAAAGCCCGCTCGGCCAGCGCGACTATCTTTTCCACAACAACGGCAACGGCACCTTCACCGACGTCACCAGGAACGCCGGCATCTGGGGCCTGACGCAGGGCCATTCCCCGCTCTGGTTCGACGCCAACGGCGACGGCTGGCCCGACCTGTATGTCGCCAACGACTTCGAAACCCCCGACCGGTTCTACCTCAACAAAGGCGATGGCACCTTCGCCGATGTCGTGGATCAGCGCCTGCCCCACGTCACCTATTTCTCGATGAGCGGCGATTTCGGCGACCTGAACAACGACGGCCGCATCGACTTCATGGTGTCCGACATGCGCGACCATAGCCGGCAGGCCTTCATGGACGGCATGGAGGAGGCCGGGCGCGGACTCTGGGAGATGGAGCGCGTGACCGAGCTCATCCCGCAGTATACCTGGAACGCCGTCTATCTCGGCACCGGCACCGATCACTACCAGGAGATCGCGCACCTCATCGGCGTCGACGCCACCGGCTGGACGTGGTCGGCCCGCATGGGCGACCTCGACAACGACGGGCGTCAGGACCTGTTCTTCACCACCGGGATGATCCGCAACTTCATGGACCCGGACGTCGTCGACAAACAGAATGTCGCCCCGACCCTCGCCGCGCGCGCCGCGGTCTGGAAAAACGCCCCGCCGCGGCGCGAGCGCACCCGCGCCTACCACAACCTCGGCGGGCTGAAGTTCGAAGACGTATCCGCCGCGTGGGGTCTGGACCACGAGGGCGTGTCCTTCGGCTGCGCCCTCGTCGATCTCAACAACGACGGCGCCCTCGACCTCGTCTTTGTCAATCAGGACGGCCCGCCGACCGTCATCCGCAACGCCACCGCCGGGGGCCATAGCGTCGAGTTCAAGCTGGCCGGGCAGGCGCCCAACCGCGACGGCATCGGCGCCGAACTCCGGATCGAGACGGCCGCCGGCGTCCAGGTCCGGCAGCTCTACACCGAGCGCGGCATCGTCACGAGCGAGCCGCCGATCGCGCATTTCGGCCTCGGCGCCGACACCGTGATCAAGAAGCTCACCATCCGCTGGCCGCTCGGCGAGACCCAGGTGTTCGAAAACCTGGCCGCCGACAAGCGGTACACCATTGCCGAGCCGCCGTATCCCAACGGCGAGCGTCCGCACCGCCCCCCAGCCTTCCTCCACACCCCGCCGTCGGCCGGCGCCCTGTACCACGAGGAAGCCCGCACCCGCGGTCTCATCGCCGAGAGCGCCGTCCGGCCCTTCGACGAATTCTACCGCCAGCGCCTGCTGCCGCGCCGGCTCAACGGCCAGGCTCCCGCCATCGCCGTGGCCGACGTCAATGGCGACGGCATCGACGACATCTTCATCTCCGGCGCCGCCGGCCAGGCGGGCCAGCTCTTCCTCGGGCAGCCGGATGGAAGCTTCGCGCCGGCGCCCGGCCAGCCGTGGGCCGAGGCCAAGGACGCGGACGACGTCGGGGCGCTTTTCTTCGACGCGACCGGTGACGGCCATCCCGACCTGCTCGTCGTCGCAGGCGGCGTGCAGCAGGACGAGGGCGATCCGCTGCTGGACGACCGGCTGTATTTGAACGACGGCCACGGCAATTTCCGCCTCGCGCCCGCGGGCACGCTGCCGCGGGACGGCGAAAGCACGGCCGCCTGCGCCGCCGCTGATTTCGACGGCGACGGCAAGGTCGATCTGTTCGTCGGCGGCCGGCTGATCCCGGGCCAGTGGCCGGCCCCGCCGCGCAGCTTCCTCTACCACAACGAGGGCGGACGCTTCATCGACGTGACCGACACCCTCGCCCCGGGGCTCCGCCACGTCGGCATGGTCACGGCCGCGACGTGGGCCGACATCGACGGCGATGGCCGCCCCGACCTCGTGCTCGCGCTCGAATGGGGTCCGGTGAAAATCTTCCACAACACCGGCCGCGGGTTCGAGGACGTCACGAGCCGCTCCGGGCTCGCCGGCCGCACCGGCTGGTGGAGCGCGCTCGCCGTGGCCGACGTCAACGGCGACGGCCGCCCCGACCTCATCGTCGGCAATGTCGGCCTGAACACCAAATACCACGCCACGCCGGCGGCGCCGACCGTGCTCTACGCCGGCGACCTCGACGGCTCGGGCCGCCCAGCCCTGCTCGAGGCGCAATACGACACCGACGGCCGCCTCTACCCGGTGCGCGGGCGCAGCAAGCTCGCCTATGTCTTCCCCTGGGTGCGGAAGAAGTTCCCCACTTTCGCCGACTATTCCCGCGCCGCGGTGCAGGACATCTTTCCCGCCGAGAATCTCAAGTCCGCCCAGCGCCTGGAAGCCGCCGAGCTTGCCAGCGGCATCTTCCTGCAGCAGGCCGATGGCACGTTTGTGTTCCAGCCGCTGCCGCGCGAGGCGCAGATCGCGCCGATCAACGGGTTCGTCTGCCGCGACCTCGATGGCGATGGGCGCCCGGACCTTTTTTGCGTCGGGAACAACTACAGCCCCGAGCCGTCGACCGGCCGGTTCGACGGCGGCGTGGGCCTGCTGCTGAAAGGCGACGGCCACGGCGGCTTCACCGCGGTCGCACCCGCGGACAGCGGGCTCATCGTTCCCGGCGACGCCCGCGCCGTTGCCACCGTTGCCCCGACGGGCCGGAAGGGCCCCCCGGGGATCGCCGTCACCCAGTGCAACGGGCCGGTCCTTTTCTTCCGCCCAAAGCCGCCGCGCTGAGCAAGCGCCGGCTTCGCCGGCGGCGACACCACGCGGCCCCCCCCTGCCTTCACCGTGCCAATCCGAGACGCAGCCTTCGTCCTGGTTCTGGCTGCCGCCTCGGCGGCCCGCGCCCAGTACGTGCCCCCCTCGCCGCCGGGCCCCGTGCCTGGCGCCGTTGACGACCGCCTCCGCGCCGCCGATCCCACGTTCAAGGCGTGGGACATCGGCGTCAACGAGCGGCTGCGCTCGGAGAACAAATCCGGGGCCGGCACCACCCACGCCGGTTCGAACTACGACTTCGCCCTGGCGCCCCCGACGACCAACAGCAATCACTACTGGCTCTCCCGCCTCATGCCGCGGATCGGCTACACCGGCGACTGGATCGCCGCGGTCGTCGAGGCGCGCTCAAGTTATTCCTTCGGCGACAACCGGTACAACCCCACCGCGGCGGGGGCCGGCCTGAGCGAGAACGACGGGCCGCTCCAGGGGCAGCTCGGCTACGTCGCGCTCGGCAACCTCAAGAAATTCCCGCTCACGCTGAAGGTCGGCCGGCAGGAGCTGACCTACGGCGACCAGCGCCTCGTCGGCAGCGCCTTCTGGCTGAACACGCCGCGCACGTTCGACGCCGTGAAGGTCCGGTATCAGCACGCGCAGTGGGGCGTGGATCTGTTCGCCGCGAACGTGGTGTACGGGCGCCGCGATCATTTCAACCAATCCAATTCGCAGGATACCCTGTCCGGCGCCTACCTCGACTTCCCGGGCCTGTGGAAGACCGCGGTGGTGGAGGCGTACCTGTTCGCGCGCAATGTCGGCCGCGCTATCGTGACCGACGACTGGTCGCAGATCGCCGCGCCCTTCCGGATGACCGCGCCGCAGGACCTCTACACGCTCGGCTTCCGCACCAAGTCCAAGCCCGGCGCGCACGGCCCGTGGGACTACGGCATCGAAGCGATGTGGCAGTTTGGCGACCGCACCGCCGTGTTTCCCGCCACCCCGGTGGCGGCGGCGCTGGCCGCCCCGCGCCTGGACCAGGACGCCTGGGCCTTCGTGCTCCAGGGCGGCTACACCTGGAAGGGGCACCCCCTCAAGCCCCGCCTCGCCCTCATCGTGAGCGCGGCCTCCGGCGATCGCAGCTCCGCGGACCGGCGGAGCGGGACCTTTCAGAATCTGCTGCCCTCCAACCACGGGCTCTACGGCGCGATGGACCTCTCCAGTCTCCAGAACATCGAGGACTTCCGCCTGTCGCTCTCCTTCAAGCCCGGCGCTGCCGCGAGCCTCGCGTTCGACGTCCACCAGCAATTTCTCGAGACCACCCACGACTATTGGTACAACCCCGCGGGGGTCCCGCGGAACACGCCCGGCGCGGCGGTCGGCAGCGGCCGCGGCTTCGGCCTCAACCCCGATTATCGCCCCGACCTGGGCCAGGAAATCGACGTCGTCTTCGGCTGGACCGTGACCCGCGGCCTGCTGCTCGAGGCCGGGGCCGGCCATTTCTTCCGGGGCAATTACATCAAGCAGTCGTTCCAAGCCGTGGGCTCGAAGGACGCCAACTACCTTTACCTGCAGGCAACCGTGAATCTTTAGCCCGGGCCGGGACCGCGGGGACTTCCGGGGTGCCGGCGTTCCGGACCTCCTCGGCGGACCGCGGCGCAAAAACCATCTTCCAGCGCGCGGAATCCCAGATTGTGTTTGCCGCGTTCGGGCGGCCGGCATCCAATCCAGTCGGATATTGGCCGCCTGCCTGTGCCGGGCGGACGCCGTGGCCTGACCCTCCCATGAAATCCCTGGCTTTCCGCTTCGTCCTGCCGGTCGTCGCGGCCCTGGTCGCGGCCCGGGCGGCCGCGCCCGACCTGGCGACCTCCGCCTCCGCTTTCGTCCGCGCGCAGGCGCGCAGCCAGGTCAATTGGGAAACGTGGAGCCCGACGGCGCTGGAGCGCGCCCGGAAGGAAAACAAGCCGGTCTATGTGTTCATCGGCTCATGGCTCAGCGAGCTCAGCCGCGCCACCTGTCAGCAGTCGTTCGGCAATCCCGAGAGCGCGCGGTTTCTCAACCAGCATTTCATCTGCGTGTTCGTGGATCGCGAGGAGCATCCCGACATCGCCGCGTGCGCCCGACTGTATCTCCAGGTGGTGAAGCAGACCGGCGGCTGGCCGGTCCATCTCTGGCTTACGCCCGAGCTGCAGCCCTACGAGGGCGGCGGCTACCTGCCGCCCTCGGAGGAGTGGGGCCGGTCGGGGTTTCCCATGGTGGCGCGCCAGGCGGCCGACGCCTGGACCAGCGACCCCCGCGCCTGCCGGAGGCATGCGGCCGAGGCGGTCTCGCTGATGGCCTGGTCGGGCGAGGAGGCGCCGCCGGAGCTCGCGCCGGCCGCGCTGGCCGAGAAGCTCGCGCGCGCCGCGGGCGGGTGGCGCGACACCGTCGACGCGACCAATGGCGGATTCGGCACCGGCCCGAAGTCGCCGGAACCCGAGCTGCTGCGCTTCCTGGTGCGCGGCTCGGCGGCCGATCGCGAGGCCGCCCTGGCCGCGCTGCGGACGTTCCTGAACGGGGCCGTGCATGACCCGCTCGACGGCGGCTTCTTCGGCCGCACCACGGACGCCGCCTGGCGCATTCCGTACATGCAAAAAACCCTGAGCGACCAGGCGCGCCTGGCGCTCGCCTGCCTCGACGCCGCCACGCCCGACGGCGTGCGCGCGGCGCGAGGCGCCCTCGATTACGCGGTCGGCCGCCTGGGGCTGCCCGACGGCGGTTTCGCGGCCGCGGAGGACGCCACGCCCCCCGAGTTTGCCGACTATTACGTGTGGACCGAAGCGGAGATCGACAAGGTGCTCGGCGCCGATGCCGCTGCCTTCAAATCCGCCTACGGCGTGACCGCCGCGGGAAATGTTTCGACCGACGAGGACCTGGCGGGAACCTACCGCGGCAAAAACATCCTGTACCGGGCCACGCCGCCCGGGGAGTCCGCCGCCGAGGCCAGACTCGCCGCCGCCGCGAGCCGGTTGCGGGCTGTGCGCGACAAGCGGGCCGGGCCGGCGCGGGATGATCGCGCCACCGCGGGGGCGCACGGCCTGATCCTGGCGGCGCTGTCTCGCGCGGCCGCCCAGCTTAACGACCCGGGTTATCTTGCGGCGGCCACGCGCACGTACGCCGCCGTGCAAACGCAACTGGTCGCGTCGGCGGAGGGCGATCTCCGGCGCCTCCGCGACTCGGCCGCGCCCGCTGCGCCCGCCGACTACGCGGCGCTGGCCTATGGCTGCCGCGAGTTCGCCAAGGCGGCCAAGAACGCCGACGCGGACGCCCTGGCGGACCGGTTGCTGAAGCGCGCCGGCAGCATGTTCTTCGATGCCGCGCAGGGCATCTATTTCGCCGCGCCGGCCACTCTGCCGACCGGCGTGTTCGTGCGCGCCCCCGCCCCTGCCGATCCCCTGAGCGCGGAGCCCCTCGCGCTGATGGCCGGCGTTCCGTCAGACCAAGGCGCCGCCATGCGGAAGGCTCTGGCCGTGCAGCTCAACGATCCCAGCGCGGTGCCTGGCGACGTGCTCCTCGCGCTCTCGACCGTCCGGCCCTAGGCCGGTCCGCCGCCAGGCGCGGCCGACCGGGGCCTTTCAGATCGCCGCCACCGCCTCCAGCTCGACCAGCAGGTCGGGGCGGCAGACATCGGCGAGCACACAGACCTTGGGGAAACCCGGAATCCGCAGCAGCCGGCTCACGCGCATCCACGCCTCCCAGGAGCTGCGATCCTTGCAGAAGAGCGTGGCCGAGGTGATGTTCGCCAGGCTGCCGCCCTGTTCCTCCAGGATCGCCGCGACGCACAGCAGCGTTTCGAGGCTCTGCATCTCGGCGTCGCCGACGTGGACGCTCGCCCCCGCCGCGTTGATGCTCGCGGTCCCGGAGACGTGCACCGTCCGCCGGCCCTCGATCTGGAAGACCATGCCGCGGGAGAAGGCCGACCCGTAATTGAAGGAGGAGTCCTGGCGGGAGCTCCGGCGAATGGGCAGCGCCGCCGCCCGCTCGGGGCAGTCGCTCGTCAGCGCCAGCACGTCCATCAGGCATTCCTCGTTGTCCGAAAAACCCTGGATGCCGGTGCTGGCCGGAAAGGCGGGCCCGCCCGTCAGCCCGAAACCGGCGGGCCGGTAGTACGAGGTCCGCACCTCGTTGAACTCGCGGTACCACTCGAGCAGCCGCGCCAGGTAGATCCAGGTCCGCGCGACGTGGCGATACTCCATGCCGTGCGCCTTCAGCCCGAGCTCGGCGTTGTAGAACATGTGCCGCGCCTGGGCGACCGCGCCCTTGGCAAGGGTTCCGCCGGGCCGGGTGCCCCGGATCGCGGGCAGGTGCAGCAGGCGGAAACCGCGGCCGGTCAGCACGCGCCCGCGGCCGGTCGCCGGATTCTCGACGGTGGCGACGCCGGTCCGCCCGTCGCGCGGCGCGATGCCCCAGATCTGGACGCCGGCGAAGGCGTTGTGCTGCAGCGGCGCGCCCTGGACCCAGGTCACCGGCACGCTCAGGTCGAGCTCCTCGCGGCGGTACGCGACCTCGCGCCGCTTGAGGACCTCCTCGCGGACGGACGACAGGCCATAGAGCTTCTCCTGGATGGTCTCGATCCCCCGATCGGCCAGTGTCGAAGCGACCTGGCCGAGCAGTTCATCGGCCGCGGCGCCGGTGTTGCCGACCCGCTCGATCATGCCCGTGACATGATATTCCGTGAACGACTCCCGTTCCGTGGCCCGTACCTCCACGCGGCAGCCGCTCCGGTTCTCCGGCACCAGGCTCTCCCGTTCGGATTCCGCGCCTTGCGGGGCCTCGCGCGGGATCGCCGAAAATCCCTGGGGCGCGGCGGGCGCCTCTTGAACCGTTTGCCGGGTGTCTTTCATGAATGGAGCTGGTGCGGAGTCGAAATCGATGACCTGGCGGTCCAATTTGCGGGCAAAAAAGTTCAGCCTGGCGTGCGGCGCCCCCGGGCTGGGGCGGAGCCAAGGGGACCAAGTCTCTTCACGGCGGGATCGGACGTTAGGTCGGACCGATGCAAGGTGGCGGCCTCGGGAGAGGACCTCCCTACCCTTGAGCGGGCGCCCGGCGGCGGAAACACTTCTGGGGCCAGTTGCCAGCGGGCCGGGGCCAGTGGCGTCAATCCGCCGCCGAAACTCGGAGCGGTGTCGCACGCGCGATCGGCGCCCGCCGAGAGGTTAGGAGCCGGCGAGCGGTAGGCTGTAGGCTTTCAGCGGTAACTCTGAACGACGTCACTGCGGAAACTACGAATCGTCGGGCCCTTCAGTGGGGGCCGGCCTTACAATTCACCCACGCGGGCCTTCAAGGGCCCGCACAGGTGGAATCAGAATTCTAGCGGGACGCGCACCACGATGCCGCCCATGACCTCGCCGACCTTGTAGCGCGGAGGGGGCGAGGCCGCTCTTCGCGCGTGGCAGTCGAGGCAACTGGCGGTCGCCGGCAGATCCGGATAGACGACCGTGAAGTAGCGGCGCCCGCCGAGCATCTCCTGGCCCGAGTAAGCCTCGGTCGGGTGACCGGCGACGAACTCCAGACCCTTTTGCTCAAGCTCGGTCTGGGGCGCGTTGCGCGGATCGAGCGAGTGCAGCGACCGCAGGGCGTAGCTAAACTCGGCCCCCTTGCTCTGGATGGACTCGCACGCGCGCCGCAGCAGCTCGCACGGCGCCGGCCTGGAGGCGTCCGGCCTGGCGCCAGCCGGCGTCGCGTCAAAAGCCCGGACGCACATCTCGCGGTCGGCGGCGATGACGAAATGCAGGGCGTCGGCCTGGCTCTGCGGGCTGATCGCGGCGTTGGTCGAGGCGGCCACGGCCGCGGCGTCGCGGGCGGTCGCCGCCGGGTTCGCGTCAGCGCCCAAGGTCACCACAGCGACGACCGTCAGCAGGGCTGCGACCGACAACGCGGCCGGAAACGCGATTCGATTTCGAGCGTTCATGGGCTATTCAAACGCACAGACCAGAGGGGACACAGAGGACACGGAGTCGCCACTGAGATCACAGAGGATCAGGCTCTGTGTCCTCCGTGCTTTCTCGGTGTCCTCTGTGTCTCGCAGGTCCGTTGCATTTCGATCTTCCTAGCGGGTCTCGGGAATCGGAATCGGCATGAACCGGCCGTCCCGGCAGGTCAACACCTGCAGCGGGTCGGTGCGGTTGCCGAGTGCGTCGAAATGGAGCACGCCGGTGACGCCCGGAATCGGCACGCCGAGGGGAAACTGCCGATAGCCGGCGCCGGCCTCGCCGCGGCGCAGGGCTTCGATCAACACGAGCGCTGCATCATGCGCCGCCGCCGCGTAGAAATCCGGCGGAGCATTGTACCGCTGCCGAAATTGCCGCTGGAACTGCTCCGCTTGCGCGCGGAGATCGGCGTCGGTCCGGAACTCCGCCACGAGCACGCCGGTCGCGGCGGTGCCCGCGGCGGCGATGAAATCGGGCGAATCGAGCGCAGCCGGTCCGGCCAGCCGGCCGCCGTAGCCCGCGGCCCGCAACGCCGCGGCCAGCGCTCCGGCGCGCGCCGGCGGCAGCCAGAGGAGCACGCCGCCGGGCGCGGCCCCGGCGATCGTGTGGGCCAGGTCGGCGACGTCCGTCGTCGGTACGCCGCCCTCGACGATCCGGTCCAACGGCATGGCGGCGACGCGCGCGGCTGTTTCCAGGTCGCGGCGGACCATTCGGCCCGGCCGTCCCGCGGGAACGACGGCCCACCACTGGAGCGGGGATCCATCTGTCCGCCGCGTCGCGGCGAACAGGGCCCCGGCCGCCTGGTCAGTTCGCGGCACCACGCACACCGCCCAGATGACCCCGGCCTCCGTGATCGACGAATCGGGGCAGACGCTGGCCACCGGCGCGCGGGTGCGGCCGGAAACCTGGAGCATGAGGTGGGTGGCGGCGCCGTCCGACGGGGTGATGAGCGCGTCGGCGTGGCGTTCGCAGACCAGGGTCACCGCGTCGTTGCCGACGCTGCCCCACTGGCCGCCCTCGCTGCGCACCTCGAGCGCGACCGGCGCGTCGGCGGTGTTGGCCGCGGCAACGGCGAGCTGCACGCCGCGCCGCAGGCTCGCCGCATCCGGATCGTTGGGCGGCGTCACCAGGCCCAGCGTCAGCGGGCGCGCCGCGGCGCCGGCGGCGAACGGGGCGAGGAGCAGGCAGGCGATGAGACAGCGAGTTTCGATGGGCATGGAATCGGCGGGCAGCTACAGCGATTGGAGCAAGGTCAAGGCCGGCAGCCCGTCATTGCGAGGAGCCCCGCCGCAGCGGCGGAGCGACGAAGCAATCCAGCCCGCCTTCGTTCTCCGAACTTCGGCGCGGCTGCGCTGACGTGACGGGCCGAGCCGAAGCCCCGGCGATGGCTGGCTGCACCCCGGCCGGGTCGGGGCTGGATCGCCACGGCGCGCTGCGCGCACCTCGCGATGACAACGGATGGAGGCGGCGACAGTTCATTTCAGGCGGTTTCTCAGCGTTGGGCGACGGTGGGCGCGAACTCCGGCTCCGGCTCGAAGACCTTGCGCCCATGTTCAAAGCGCACCAACCGCACCGGCGCGATGTTGGATCCGGTGCCGTCGAACTGCATCCAGCCCGTCACGCCCTGATAGTAGTCGAGGTTGCACACCTGGTCGCGGATCCGCCAGCGGTTCGGGCCTGCGGCTCGAATGGCGTAGGTCAGGATCTGGGCACCGTCGTACGCATAGGCGGCGTAGTCATCGGGCTCATGGCCCCAGCGCTGCTTGAAACGAGCCACGAAGGCAACCCAGAGCGGATCCTCGCGCGCCGGATCGAAGAAGGACGTGATGAACGTGCCCTCGGCCGCGTCGCCGGCTTCCTGGAGGAAGCGATCCTCCATCAGGAGGTCCGTGCCGAAGAACCGGGCCTGGATGCCGGCCTGGCGGAACTGCCTGGCAAAACGGCCGATGTCATCCGGCTCGCCGACGAAAAAGATCGCGTCCGGTTGGGCATCCTTGATGGCGGCAATCTGGTGGGGGATGTCGGCTTTCCCGGGAGTGAAGAGCAGCTCCTGCACCGCCGGACAGCCGAGCCGGCGGCAGAAATTCATGAACGTGTGAACCCCGAGGCGCCCAAACCGGTCGCCGGAGCGCAGAATGGCGATGTGCTTGCAGCCGGTCTTGCGCACGATCAGCTCGGCCAGCCTCGCTTCCTCCACCCGATGATCGGGCAATACCCGGATGAGCCACGGAATGCTGGTCTCGGTCAGGGTCGGATCCGGGTCGGAGGTGTTGACCATGACGATCTCGGTCTTGAGGGTCACGCGAAGCGCGACGTGGGCCTCAGCGCCGTCGATCGTGCCCAGGAAACCGAGCACGCCCTGGTCGGCGAACTCCGCCGCGAGATTGCCGGCGCCCCCCCACTGGGCGACGCCTTCCTTTTCCAGCAGTTCGAAGGGGAGCCCGCCCGGCGGGCGCTCCCGGTTCGCTTCTTCCATCGCCAGGACGATGCCCTCGCGCTGGCGCACGCTGCGGTCCCAATTGGGGCCGTACTTGGGGGAATCGAGCAGGCCGATCTTGAGCGAGGTCAGCTCGGGCGGCGGGGGATAATCACGGCCGGGCCCGCGGAAGGGCATGCGCGTGACGAAGAATTTCGAGTAGGGCTCGGTATTGCGAAAGGGCCACAGTTCCTGCGGCACCCCGGCGTAGTACGGATACTGCTCGTCGGGCGTACCGTAGATGAAACGGGACGCCGCCGGGAGGACCTCCGGCGATTTGGCCTCCTGTGACGTCATCGCCGGGGCGACGCGGATTTCTGCTTTGGGGGCATCGGCGGGAGCGGCGCCGGCGGGGACGGCGGCGGCAAGAGCGATCAGACACAATCCGGCGGTTTTCACGGGAGCCTCCTAGGGATTCGTCGTGACGTTCGTGGTGCCGGCCGGCGCGGCGAGAATGCCGTGGCTCAGGCCGTTGGACGTGGCGCACCAGGCCTCGTGGTCGTCGGCCCACACACCGAGCACAAAGCCGTCGGACAACGCCGTCGTCATGGTGTGGGTCTCGGGATTCTGTTCCTGCCCGGCCCGATAGGTCCGGACCACGCCCTGGCCTTTTTCGTCGACGAGGTAATTGACCCAGGTCTTGCCGTCGGTGACGGACACGCCGCGGTCGGTGGCGATCCAGGCGACGCGGCCGCGGGCAAAGATGCTGTTGATGAAATTGGAAACCAAAGGCGTCTTGTCCTGCACCCACGTCCGCCACGTCGCCTCCTTCGTGTCGTACCGGGCCATCCCGAAGTAGGTGGCCTGCCACAGGATGTCGTCGTCGAACGCGACCCAAGAGGTGATGTCGGCGACCGGCCCGCTGTCCGGGGCCAGCTGGTACTGGAAATCGCCATCGGGGTCGCGATAGGCCTTGAACGTACCGGCCCGGGGATCGTGCTCCACGATGCCGCCGGCCCAGATGCCGATGTACACGACCCCGCGGCCGGGGGCGATGGCATAGCACCACGGCTCCTCCATCGGCGCGTTGTTGTGGTCGTAGATGACCCAGCTCTTGGTCTTGAGATTATACCCTCCGGCGCCGGCGGGGGTCGCGGCCCACACGGTGCCGTCCAGGATGCCCACGCCGTAGACCACATTGTTCGGCAGGCCGCTGTTGGTCTGCGTGAACACGGTGAACTGCCCGCCACTGAAGCGGCACAGGCCCTGCATGGTCGCCAGCCACAGGTCGCCCGTGGCGCGGTCCTCGACAATGTGCAGCACGACCGGATGGCTGAGCCCGTCCTCGGGTCCCCAGCGGCGAAACGTGCCGTCCGGTTGGCGGAGGCACAGGCCGTTGGTGGTCCCGAGCCAGAGCCGGCCGTCGCTGGTTTTCTGGACGCAGTGCACCTTGTGCGCCGGGAGGCCGTCCTTTTCGCCAAAGTTCTCGAACCGCGCCACGACGGGGAACGGGAGGGCCGCCGGCTCCGCGGGCGCCGGCGCGGCGCGCAGCCAGGCGCTGATCCCCGCGAAGAGCGCAGCGACCAACGCAAAGCCGGCGAGGGCGCGGGCGGAGAGTGTGGTTTGGATGTTCATGGCGGGAGGTTTTTGCGTGTCTTCAAAACGTCCTGTCATCGCGAGGCCCGCTGGGCGGGCCGTGGCGATCCAGCTGGATTGCTTCGTCGCCAGCGCCGGCTCGGCTCCTCGCAATGACATTTTGAAGACACGTTCTAGAGGGTTTTGAGGAATTCCACCAAGTCGTTCAGCTGCTCCTTCGACCAGTAGCTGCTCACGCCGTGCAGGTCGTCCTTCTGGTAGGTGGTCCACAGCTCTTCCAGGGTCTTCGCCCGGCCGTCGTGCAGGTAGGGAGCCGAGGTGCCGATGCCGAGCAGGTGCGGTGTGTCGACCCCCGCCCTGAATTCGGGGGTCGGTGCGGTGCCCACGTTTCGGAGCAGCCGGTCGGTGAACAAAGGCGGGCGATGGCAGGTCTGGCACTGCAGCGCCAGGGGAATCGGCGTGCCGTCGGTGCGCTGCGTCGCGAAGAACAGCTTGCGGCCGCGCTCCTCGGCGGGCGTGAGCGGCTTGCCCACCCGGCTCCACGGGAGCGTACGCGTGGGCGGATTGTGCTCGATGAACGTCGCCAGTTCATCCAACCGCGCCGGCGGGATCGGATCCGTTTTCATCAACACCCGCGCGAACCGCGGGCCATCCTGAAACTGCAACGTCGGGTTCTTCCCGTTCCACTTGAACGGGGGCGTGCCGGCCACGCCGCAGAGGCTGCGGTTGTCCAGCAGGTTGTCGCCGACGCCGCTGCCGTCGAAATCATAGGAGAGCCCGTCCACGTGCCCGTCGGGGTGGCACGAGCGACAGGAGAATTGTCCCTGGAAAGTATAGCATGCCCGGGTGAAAACCCTCTCGCCCTGCCGGACGGGGTCGTCCTTCCCGCCGTCACCCAGCACGATCCGGCCGATCGGTTTGAGGCTGGCCGTGTCCACCACGAGCACGCCGTCGTCGAGCCGCTCGGCCACGAACAGCCGGCGGCCGTCCGGGGAAATCGCCAGGTGCCGGGGGTTGCAGCCGGTCGGAATCCGGGCGATCACGTACTGATACGAGAGCGCCAGATTGGCGATGGCGTCGGCGCGCGCCGCGGCATCTGCCTTCGCCAGCCACGCGCCCAGCCAGTCGAGATCGAGGACCGTTACCACGTCGGCGCCCCCGGCAGCCACGTAGGCCCGCCTGCCGTCGGGGCTGGCGACGACACCCGAGGGATCGGCAAAGTAGGCGTTCGCCTCGTCCAGCGGAATCTGCGTCACGCGGTCATCCTGGTCGGAGATCGCCAGGCCGGTGGACATGACCCACCCGTCCTTAACCTGGGTGATCGGGACCAGGTTGCGCACCCGGACCAGCGAATTCAGCATCCATCCCCGCATGGGGACCGCCGCGATGCCTTCCGCCAGGTGGGCGGAATGAAGCGCTTCCCGGTCGATGACGTGCCCGTTGGCCGGGTCGATCACCGTCACTTCGGAGGCCGGCGCGCTGAGCATCTGGTCGTGGACCGCCATCCGATTCGCGACGTAGACGCGACGGCCGTCGCCGGACACCGCGACCGCGTACGGCTCGCGGCCCCCCGCCGTTCGCACCAGCTCGCGCAACGGCGAGACCGAAAGCACGGAGATGTCGTCGCTGCCGGAATTGGTCACGATCAACCGCTCCCCGACCGGAGTCCGGCAGAACGCGACGTCGGTTGGACGGACGCCCACCTCGACGCTGGCCCGCTCCTTGAGATCGGTCGCATCGAGCACGGCGACGCGATCCTCGTGCGGGCACGCCACGAACAGCCGCTGGCCCGTCGCATCCAGCGCGACGCCGAACGGGCCGCCCGGGACCTTCGCCCGGCGGGTCACGGTGAGCGACGCCACGTCGGCTTCGGCAACCTCGTCCCGGTCGTCCAAGGCGATGAACACGGTCTTCCCGTCCGGGGAGATCGCGAGCCCGCCGGGCGCATCATGGTGCGGCCGGGGTTTCTTCCACGGCAACTTGTCCAGGCTGACCCGGTGGCAGTGGTTGCAGGAGACGAGGCCGAGATCGGGCCGGCCCGACTGCCGGCGCTGGTGGGTGATCAACACGGAGCGTCCGCCCAGGGTGGCGGCGGCGCCCACCAGCACCACCGGGATGGCGGCGAGCATGAATCGTTTCAGCTTCATGGCGCGGGGGTGCGGGGGCCGGCCGTTTGATCAGGGAAATCCAGGGCCGGCGGCTCGCGCTGCGCGGCCAGTGGACGGACGTTGCGCGGCGAATGGTTGCGCGGCTCGTGGCAGCCGATGCACCCGCGATTCTCGCCGGGCTGCAGCCAGAGAAACGCCGGCTGGTGCCGGAGCAGACGCCCGTGCGCGTCGAGGGTGTCGAAGCCCAGCGGCACGCCGACGGGCAGGTAGACGAGCACGGAGCCGTCGGCGGCCACCGGCACCTGTCCGAGGGTTTGCTGCTGCCCGGATGCGGCCAGCGCGAAGACCCGCAGTTCCGCGGCGGGCGCCGGATTTCCTTCGACGGCAGACACGCTGCTGTCGTTGACGTTCAGGCTCAGCACGGTGCCGCGCCTGGCCTTTGGCATCACTGCGGTCGTGTGTCCAGCGGGTTCCTCGCGCGGTGCGACGAGCGTGGCCTCGAGGCTGTTCCACTGTGGATCGTCGAAGATCGGAGCGCCGGGCGCGGGCGCGTCGGCCGCAACGCGATAAACCGCGGTGTTGCCCGCCATCGAGCGCCCGACCAGGCCGCGCGTTTCGATGCAGGCCAGCACGTCAGCCTGCGACATCGGTTCCACCGAGCGGCAGCCCTCGCTCCGGAAGGCGAACAGGTTGCCGCGCGTCGCGAACGGGGCGGCCGAGCGCACGCCTTCGGCCCAGGCCATGGATCCCGCTTCCTCCGTGCGCGCGGCCAGGAAGGCGATGCGGCCGTCGCGCAGCTCGCGCGGGCGCCCGATGAAATCCACCCCGTCGTCCTGGCAGGCGTAGGCGGTGACCTCGGTGCCGTCATTGTTGATCGTGAAGAGGCCGAGATGCCGCGGGGCGCGGCGATCGTCGCGGGGCTTGGCGGTTACGAAGAGAATCCGGCCGTCGCGCAGGACGGTGGCGCCGATGGCGCTGTCCGGTCCGAAGGTAAAACGGCGCGGCGCCTGGCCCGGCAATTGACCGTAGAGTGCGACCGGCTCCCCGGTGTTCCAGAGCCGGCCCGCCCTGGGCACGGGCGAGCTGAAGACCAGCTCCTCGTGGGCCGCGATGGCGGGATCCATCGCCCCGCCCGGCACCTCGGTCACGCGTCGCGCTCGGCCGCCGTCCGCGTTGACCTTGTAGATCTGCCAGTCGGACTCCGCCGAACTTTTCCCGGCGAAATAGACCCAGCGGCCGTCCCACGAAACGCAGGGATCGCCCGCGGCGACGAGGCCGCGCGAAAGCTCGCGAACCGTATCGGTGCGAAACGGGGGAATCAGCAGGACCACGCGGCTTCCCGGCGGGTACCGCATGTCCATCACCGTGGCGGCGGCGGGGGGGGGCGCACCGGCGGGCGTCTGCGTCAGGACCAGGGAGCCGGGCGGCGCCGGCTGCCGGCAGCCCGCCAGCAGGAGTGCCGCCGCTCCAAGTCCTATGATCGCGCGCGGACTCATTGGGTCAGGGCTCGGTCACCTTGAGGATCTGATCCACGCGGACATCGGTCAGCGTCTGGACCGTGCCGCTCGGCCACTTGATCTCGATCCGCTCCACGGTCTTCGCCTGGCCGAGGCCGAAGTGAACACGCGGATCCGACTGGCTCAGGAAGGCCGAGGGGCAGCGGCATTCCTGGACGTACTTCTTCCCGTCCGCCGTCAGCTCGATGAATGAGCCCCAACCCGCCGGGTTGCTCTTGGTGCCGCGGAGCGCCAGGCTGATCCAGTGGTTGCCGGAGCGGTCGCGGTTGTGCAGCAGGACCGGCCGGTCGCCCATCAGGCCCACGAGCAAATCCATCCGGCCGTCGTTGTCGTAGTCCAGCACGACGCTCGCGCGCGCCCGGACCGGCGTGCGGAAGTAGGCGCCGCCCTTGTCCACCGCGTTGCGGAAATTGCCCTGGCCGTCGTTCTCCAGCAGCAGGCTCTGCCAGCCCACCATCCGGAAGGCGTCGCCGTTGGCGATGAAGACGTCCGGCTTCCCGGCGTTGTCGAAATCGATGAAGTTGCAGCCCCAGCCGACGTACTGCGCCGTCAGGACGCCGAGTCCCGACGCCATCATCCGGTCGATGAAGTCGCCCTGCGCCGCGGCCATGTACAGGGAGCCGTAGCCCAGGCGCGAGACCAGGATGTCGGGGCGGCCGTCGCCGTTGCAGTCGCCGATGGCGGCGGTCATCGAGCCGGCCGCCTCGCCCAGGGCGTTGAACGCGATGCCCAGCTTCATGGCCTCGTCGTGGAAATGCCCGTGGCCGTCGTTGATCAGGAGTTGGTTCGGCGTCGCGTCGTTGCAGAGGTAAAGGTCCGGGTGGCCGTCCCGGTTGTAGTCGAGCGGACACACCGACATGGTCCGGTGCGGCTCGAGGCCCGCGATGCCGGACGATTCCGTGGCGTTGGTGAAGGTGCCGTCGCCGTTGTTGAGGCAGAGCACGTCCCGCTCCGGCTTGTACGCCAGCGGGCCGGGATAGCTGGTCGGGTTGTAGTAGAGCTTGTAGTTCGGGTCGAAGCTCAGGTAGTTGCCGACGTACAGGTCCAGCCGGCCGTCGCCGTTGACATCCAGCCAGGTGGCGCCGATGCCCGTGCCCGTGTCGCCGACGCCGGCCCTGTCGGTCACGTCGGTGAAGGTGCCGTCGTGGTTGTTGTGATAGAGGATGTTCTTGCCGACGTTGATGACATAGAGATCCGTCCATCCGTCGCCGTCGTAGTCGGCCGCGGCGGCGGCGATGGCAAACCCCTGGCCGCCCACGCCAGCCGTGGCGGTCACGTCGGTGAAGGTTCCGTCGCCATTGTTGTGAAAAAGCCGGTTCGGCTCGCGCCGGGTTCCGGGCGCTTCGTGCGTCACTCCCGCCAGCGGCCCCGGGTTGACGAAGTACAGATCCATGTACCCGTCGTTGTCGTAGTCGAACACCGCCACGCCCGAGCCATTCGATTCGAGGATGTTGGCGATGCGGTCGTCGCAGAACTGCTGGACGAAAGTGATCCCCGCCTTCGCCGTGACATCCTCAAACAGGTCATCGGCCCCGGCTGGGATCGGCGGAGTGACGGTGAAGGAGGGTGGCGGCTGGGCTGCGTCGCCCGCGGGCTCGGACGACTTCCGCTGACACGCCGCCAAGGTCAGGGCGAGGACCAGTAGGAAGCGACCGGACAAATCGAATCCGGCAGGAGAATTCTTCGGTTTCATAGGCTCAAGTTCCGACCAGCCGCACCGGGCCGCGGCATGGGACCGGCGCATGCCCGAGAACGGCGTTTCCGCAACCGGCGGATCACCGTTGCCGTCGCTGCGGGGAAAGGCGTTGCCGGCTCCGCCTTGGTCGACCGAGTCATGGGGTCTGTGGTGCAGGACATCCGGATATTGTGACCTGCTGGTTGTTAAATAGCAGGCTCGCGACGAAATTGTGGCGAATCGTCGGATTTGCAGGGCGAACAGCAACCCGGCCTTGGTCGATATCCGCCGTCCGTAAAAAGGCGGTCCGCTCAACGATCGGGCGCAACCAGCCGGAGGGCTTTGGGGATTTCCTCCGCCCAGTCCGGGCTGGCCGTCGTCGCGCCGGACGGCCACCGCACCCGCACACGGCGCAGCGGATTCTGATCCGTGGAGCCGAAGAACAGCGTCGCGCTCGACTGGCTGTAGTAGCCCGAGCCGGCGCAGACCTCGCCGGCTAGGGTCGTGCCGTCGGCGTACTCGGCGGCGACGCGCGCGCCCACCGCCTGCGGGTTGCCCGGGGGACCCTGCAGATCGACGCGCAGCGAATGGCGCCCTGCGACGCCGCGGTTGCGGAACGCCAGCGTGGTCTCGCCGTTCCGCGAGACGAGGAAATCCGGCCAGCCG
>DATIWI010000190.1:0-2636 GCA_035519475.1 Opitutaceae bacterium | reverse complement strand
ATCGCGTTCCGCGCGGCCGGATCGGCGTGGCGGGCGGCGGGTCAGTCAATTCTTAGGTCAAAAACCTTGCAAATCGTGAACAGAATACCGTTGCGCGCGGGTGGGTGAGACGATGCAGACCAGGATCGATGGCGTTGCCGGATTCAATCCCGTTGGGCCGACGCGGCGCGCGGGCCAGGTGCCTGTGCCGCGGAAGCTGGAGCAGGCTGCGCGGCAGTTCGAAGCCATGTTCATGACCGAGATGCTTCGGCAGGCGCGGCCGCAAAACAAGGCGGCTGGTGCTTTCGCCGTAGGCGATGGCGAGCGTACCTGGAGCACGTTCATGGATCAGGCGTTGGGGGAGGCTGCCGTCGCCAAGCACGGCACCGGATTGTTGCGCGAGATCGAGCGGGCGATGCAGGCCGGACAGGGGCGGTCGGGGACGCGGTGAAGCGGCGTCCGGTCGTGCCGTGCGCTGTTGAGCGGGCGCGCCGCTGCCCCGCCAGGCGCGCCGGCGTAGACGAAACATGGGGGCGGCCGGTTCTGGGCATCTATCCGGCCCGGCCGCGACGTGCAGCGAGGAGGACAGAGGGACGATGAGCAAGGAAGCGCAAACGCCGGCGCCGACGCTTTCCGGCGCGGCGCGGAAGCTGACCCAGGCGTTGCGACGGGAGACCGGGCTGGCTCGTTCCGGCGCCCTGCCGGAACTCGCCGCGGCGGCAGAGGCCAAGGAGGCCGCCTTTCGCCTGTTCCTGGCCGCGCGCGATGCGCGGAGCGAGACGGCGCCGGTAGAACAGACCGAGCGTGCGGCGGTGCGGGATTTGCTGGATGCCGCGGACGAGAACGCGCTGGTTCTGGAAGCGGTGCGGGCGACGCTGGATGACGTGGCGGAGAAGCTTCGCCGCGCGCTGAGTTCGGCTGCTGATCCGGGGCTTTATGGCCCGGCCGGGCGTGGCCCGCGGCATACGCTGGCAGCGCAGGTGGACGCGACAATCTGAACTTAGAGGTGGTCCGGAAAAATCGGACAGTTCGATAAGTGGATTTCCCGGCGCCATTGCGGCCTGATGGCTGCGGAGAGGAACGGGACAGATGACGAGACGAGCGCGCCGGATGCACTCACCGGCCTTCAAGGTCAAGGTTGCGATCGCGGCGATCAAGGGTGAGAGGACACTGGCAGAGCTGGCGAAGGAGTTTGACGTCCATCCGAACCAGATCACCGCCTGGAAGACCCAGTTGCTGGAGGGCGCGGTGTCGGTCTTCGGCGGCGCTCGGGGTGCCGCTGAACCGTCAGTGGACCTCAAGGACCTGCACGCCAAAATCGGCGAGCTGACGTTGCAGAACGATTTTTTGTCCGGTGCGCTCAGCAAGGCCGGATTGCTGAGCGCAAAGCGATGATCGACCGGGGCCATGAGCTGGCGCTTGCCACCCAGGCGCGGTTGCTGGGTATCGCGCGCTCGACGGTCTACCGGGACGCGCAGCCGGTCTCGGCGTCCGAACTGGCGGTGATGCGCCGGATTGACGAACTGCACCTGGACTACCCGTTCGCGGGCAGCCGGATGCTGCGCTCGATGCTGACGAACGAGGGCATCATCATCGGCCGGACACACGTACGGACGCTGATGCGCCGGATGGGCATCGAAGCCCTGTATCGACGCCCGCGGACGAGCAAACCGGGGCCGGGGCACAAGATCTACCCGTATCTTCTGCGTGACGTGGTGGTAACCCGGCCCAACCAGGTCTGGGCGGCGGACATCACCTACATTCCGATGGCCCGGGGCTTCGTCTACCTCGTGGTGGTGCTGGACTGGTTCAGCCGCCGCGCGCTCTCCTGGCGTGTCTCGATCAGCATGGAGGCGGAGTTCTGCGTCGAGGCCCTGGAAGAGGCGTTGACGCGCCACGGCACGCCGGAAATCTTCAATACCGACCAGGGCAGCCAGTTCACGGGCTTGGAATTCACCGGCGTGCTGCTGAAAAACAAGGTCAAGATCAGCATGGACGGCAAGGGCGCCTGGCGGGACAACGTGTTCGTCGAGCGGCTGTGGCGATCCGTCAAGCACGAGGAGGTCTATCTGAAGGCCTATGACAGCGTGCCGGAGGCCCGGGCATCGATCGGCCGGTATCTGGACTTCTACAACAGCAGGCGGCCACATTCGCACCACGGCGGCAGGACACCGGACCACGCCTGGTTCGCAGCCCTGGCGCCGGCAGCGGTGGCGGCATGAACGGGCCGCCCCAGCGAGCATTCACGGAGAGACAACCAAAAGCGGGGCGATCCACTTATAGAAACCGAAACGGTGTCCGCAGAAACCGGACCACCTCTGGGGCTCGCATGTCGCATCCACCGATCTTCCGAACCTGTCCCTTCCTCATCATCGCCATCGCCTCACAGCCTGCCAGTGTTCGTCGTGCGGTTCGGAAGCTGCCGAAACCGAGCCCGGGTCGGATCAGTCGTTTCACGCGGCGATGATCCTGTTCCACGATATTATTGAGATATTTGACCTGACGTAGTTTCGAGCGCCGCCATAGCTCGCCGTCCTTCTTCATCGCCGCGACCGCGCACGGATAGGCCGGGTTCTTGTCCACCGTGATGGTGCGCGGGTTCACTGTGTGCGGTTGCCCCAACGCCTTGCGGAAGAACCGCTTCGCGGCCGCCGCGT
>DATIWI010000189.1:0-12507 GCA_035519475.1 Opitutaceae bacterium | reverse complement strand
TCGTTCATCAAGCCGGACTTCACCAAGATCCTCCTGGACGCGAACGGTAAGGTGGCCGGCTTTGTCATCGGCATGCCCTCGCTGTCGCGGGCCCTGCAGAAGGCGAGGGGGCGGCTGTTCCCATTCGGCTTCGTCCACCTGCTGGCAGCCATGCGCAAGCCCAAGTTCATCGACCTATACCTGGGAGCCATCCGGCCGGACCTTCAGGACAAGGGTGCCGACGCTCTGCTGATGACCGAGATGACCCGATCAGCGATCGCCAATGGCATCGTTTCGGCCGAGAGCAACATTGAGCTGGAGGAGAACGTCAAGGTTCAGAGCCATTGGAAATACTACGACGCCCGCCAGCACAAGCGGAGGAGGTGCTACATCAAGAAGTGGTCCGACCTCACGGGCCCGGGGATGGCGCCCCCTGAATCTGGCCAAGGTTGAATGCAGCGTTTCGTCCAAACCCGGCATGCGCCCTGACCGCCATGGGCGGCTGAGGGCCAACGGAGGCGGGGTGAGACGCCGCCACCCGCCGCAACAGATCGCCTCCGATTCGACACTTGCGAACTACGCGGGGATTCGGCTTAAGAGGACGAATTTCCCGCAAGCCCGCAACCCGCGCCCTCGGAGCGCAGGGCGGCGCCCGATCCGTTCATGCCCTGGTACCTTTATCTCGCCCTGAAGCAGCTTTTCCCCTCGGGGCGGCGAGTGGCGTTCTTCACGCTCGCTTCCATTGCCGGGGTGATGCTGGGCGTGGCGGTGCTGATCGTCGTGCTCAGCGTGATGAACGGCTTCGGTGACGAGATCCGGGAGAAGATCGTCGAAACCAACGGCCATGTGCGCGTCGAGAACGGCGGCATCATGTACGACCAGGAAGCGGTGATGGCAAGGATCCGCGGCCTGCCGGAGGTCGTAGCCGTGGCGCCCTACGCCCAGGGCATGGTGATGCTGCAGGCCGGCAACCGGCCGTCGTTTCCCTTCATCCGCGGCATCGACGTCGCGCGCGAACAGGGCGTGGTGCCGCTGACGAAATTTCTCGTCGTGGGCCGGGTCGAGGATCTCGACGACGACGCGGTCTTTCTCAGCTCCGAGCTGGCCGCGTCGCTCGGCGCGCGCGCCGGGCAGAGCGTGGATATCTATTCGCCGCTGCTGCTGGAGCGCCTGAAGAAGGACGAGATCCTGCTGCCGCGCGCGGTGCGGGTGGCGGGCATCTTCTCCACCGGCTGGAACCAGGTCGACAGCAACACCGTCATCTGCTCACTGCGGCTGATGCAGGACCTGTACGGCCTGGGCACCGGCGTCCACGGCGTCACGGTGCGGCTGCGGCCGGGGATCGATGCCGATGCGTTCGCCGCGAAGCTGAACGCGCTGTTCGACGGGGCGGACCACGCCGTGTCGTGGCTCGAGAGCAACCGCGACTTCCTCTTCGTGCTCCAGCTCGAAAAGAACATGCTGATGTTCATCATCCTCTTCATCATCCTGGTGGCGTCGTTCTCGATCGCGAGCTCGCTGCTCACCTCGGTGGTGCGCAAGACCAAGGAAATCGGTCTGCTGGCGGCGCTTGGCGGCAAGCCCCGCCAGGTGGCGGCCTGCTTCTGCTTCCAGGGATTCTTCATCGGCCTGGTGGGCACGGCCCTCGGCATCGGCTTGGCGGTGACGGCACTGACGTTTCGCAACGAGGTCGTGCACGCGTTCGCCCGCATCACCCAGAGCGAGGCGGCACTGCTGCGCTTCTACCAGTTCGCCAACCTGCCGCTGAGCTATTCGGCGCACGATTTCACCGTCATCATCACGAGCGCCATCGTCATCGCGACGCTGGCCGGCCTCCTGCCCGCCTGGCGCGCCGCCCGGCTCAAACCCGTGGAGGCCCTGCGCGCGGAATAAGGTCGAGGTTCAAGGTTGAGGTTCAGGCCGGTCACATCCCCGCGGCCGCGAATGTTCAATGCCGAACTCCGAAAGTCGAATGCCAGTGTCTTTCCCACAACCACCCCGGAGGTCAGACGTCGGGCGCTCGACTTCGGACGTCGAGCGTAGGTGGATCGGCGGCGAACGGAGCGGACATTGGTCCGTGCCAGCATGAACCCAGAGCCCATCTTGGCCGCCACGGGCCTGCGCAAGAGCTATCGCAGCGGCGACCGCGTGATCGAGGTCCTGCGCGGCGCGGCGATCGCGGTGGCGCCGGGGCAAAGCGTCAGCATCCGGGGCGAGTCGGGTTCCGGCAAGACGACGCTGCTGAATCTCCTCGCGGGGCTCGATGCGGCGGAAGGCGGCGAGATCCGCTGGGCGGGGGCCGCGGTGACCGGTCTGGGCAACAACGCGCTCGCCGAGCGGCGCGCGCGGTTTCTCGGCATGGTTTTCCAGGCCTATTACCTGATTCCCGAAATCGACGCCCGGGCCAACGTGCTGATGGCGGGGCGCATCCTCGGCCGGGTCGGCCCGGGGGAGCGGGGCCGCGCCCGGGAGCTGCTCGTCCGCGTGGGCCTCGCCGAGCGGGCGCCGCACCTGCCGGCGCAGCTCTCCGGCGGCGAATGCCAGCGCGTCGCCATCGCGCGCGCGCTGATGAACCGGCCGCGCGTCATCCTGGCCGATGAGCCCACCGGCAACCTGGACGAGCGCACGGGCGACGCCGTCATCGACGTGCTGCTCGGCGCCTGCGCCGAGCAGGGCGCCGCGCTCGTGCTGGTGACGCACAATCCGCGGCACGCGGCCCGCTGCGGGCAGCGCCTGCTCCTGCACGACGGGGTGCTGCGGGAGGTTTAGGGTTCACTGTTCACGGTTCACGGTTCACTGTTTCCAATATGGCTTCAATTATTCGCTTTGAAGAAATCGAAGGGTGGAAGCAGAGCCGCGAACCGGCGCTGGCAGTGTATCAAACGACGGCGTCAACCGCGTTCGTGAAGGATCTCAGCTTGTGTGATCAGATGCGCCGGGCCGCAGTCTCGATCATGGCGAACATCGCCGAGGGTTTTGGCCGGGGAGGAAACAAAGAGTTCGTCCAGTTTCTCGGCCATTCCCCTGGATCGTGCGCGGAGCTGAAATCGCACTTTTATGTGGCGCTTGATACCGGGATGCTCGCGCGCCAACAATTCGAGCATCTTTACCGGCTCGCGGGTGCAACGGAAGGTTTGATCAGCGGATTCATGAAGTACCTGCAGAATTCCACCTCGCGCGGACGCAAGTTCGTAAAGGCTAACAACCGTGAACCGTGAACCGTGAACCGTGAACCTGAAACCGTGAACCGAATTCGCTGCGGCGTGGCCGGCGTCGGCTCGCTCGGCCAGCACCACGCGCGCATCTACGCCGCGCTGCCCGGCGCCGAGCTGGCCGGCATCTACGAAACCGACGACGCGCGGGCGGCGGCGATCAGCGCGCACTATCGCTGCCGGCGCTTCGCCTCGCTGGAGGAACTGGCCGCGGCGTGCGACGCCGTCTCCGTGGTCGTGCCCACGGACCGGCATGCCGCGGTGGCGTTGCCGCTGCTGGCGCAGGGCTGCCACCTGCTGATTGAGAAGCCGCTCTGCGCGTCGCTGGTCGAGGCCGGCGAGGTGCTGGCCGCGGCGCAGCAGCACCACTGCCTCGTCCAGGTCGGCCATGTGGAGCATTTCAATCCCGTGATGAGCTTCCTCGAAAAGGAGGCGAACCACCCGCAGTACATCACCGCCGAGCGGCTCGCGCCCTACCAGACGCGGGGCACGGAGGTGGGCGTGGTGCTGGACCTGATGATCCACGACATCGGCATCGTGCTGGCGCTGGTGAAGGCGCCGATCCGGCGGCTCGACAGCGTGGGCATCAGCGTGCTGTCGAAGACCGAGGACATCGCCAACGCCCGCATCGAGTTCGAGGACGGCTGCGTGGCCAACCTGAGCGCGAGCCGCCTGAGCCTGAAGAAGAACCGCGAGATCCGCGTGTTCCAGGACAACGCCTACCTCTCGCTCGACTTCATGAACCAGAAGGGCCACCTCGTGAAGAAAAGCGACCTGATCGCCTACGGACTCAAGCTGAAGGTCGGGCTGGTGAAGGCCGGCGATGCCAGCTCCATCCCCGTGCATGAGATTCCGATTGAGAAGGGCGAACCGCTCGCGATCGAGCTGGGCGCCTTTGTCGACAGCGTGGCCAAGGCGCGGCAGCCCAAGGTGGGCGCGGCGCTGGGCAAGTCCGCGCTCGAGGTGGCCATCGCCATCACGGAGCAGATCCGGAAAGCCCATTCAAACCGATGAACCACGGAGACACCGAGGTCGCCGAATCGGAATCCGGCCGCGCGCGCTCAGGATCTCGGAGGTTCCCATCATGACCTCGTCAGGGACGGAATTGGCGTTCAGCCTGCCGCCGCCCGCGGGCCGCGGGGTTGACCTCCTGATCGTGGCCGGCGAACACTCCGGCGATGAGCATGCGGCGCGCATGGTGCGGGGATTGCTCGCGGGACGGCCGGCCCTGCGGGTCTGCGCGCTCGGCGGTCCGGAGCTGGCGGCGGCGGGCGCGCAGTTGCTCCACGACCTCACGGCGTCGTCGGTGGTCGGCTTCGTGGAAGTCTTGCGGAACGTCCGCTACTTCCGGAGCCTGTTCGGCGCGACGTTGCGATGGATCGAGCAGCATCGACCGCGCGCGGTGTGCTGCGTCGACTATCCGGGTTTCAATCTGCGTCTGACCCGGGCGCTGCACGCGCGGGGGCTCACGGTGAAGGGCGGCGGCCGCATCCGGGCGCTCTACTACATCAGCCCACAGATCTGGGCCTGGAAGGCGGGGCGCCGCTTCGAGATGGCGCGGCATCTCGACGCCATGGCGGTGATTTTCCCGTTCGAAGTGAAGAGCTACGCCGACACGGCGCTCCCGGTGGAGTTTGTCGGTCATCCCTTCGTGGCCGGCGGCCATGAATCGCCGGTGCAGCCTGATGCCGCCGGCCCGGTGCTGCTCCTGCCGGGCAGCCGCCGGCAGGCGGTGGCGCGCATCTTCCCGGCCCTGCTCGCGGGGTACGCGCAGTATGCGTCCGGGCATCCCGAGCGCGCCGCCGTCGTCCTGCATCCCAGCGACGAGATCAAGGGCGTGCTCGAACATCTCCGGGCGCGGGCGCGTCCCGAGATCGCCGCGCGGGTGGAACTGCGGCGCACGGGAGCGCCCGTCGCCGCGGCCGCGGTCCTCACGAGTTCCGGGACCATGTCCATGCATTGCGCCCTTGCGGGCATCCCCGGAGCCATCGCCTACCGGACCAATCCCCTGACGTACCTTTTTGCCCGCTGGCTCGTGCGGGTGCCCCACATCGGCATCGCGAATCTCCTCCTCGATGAACCGATGTATCCCGAATTCATCCAGGGCGCGGCCACGGCCGGGAACCTGGCGCGCGAGCTGACCACGGCGCTCGAGGATCCCGCCCGGCGCGCGCGCGCCGCGGAGCAGGCCCGGCAGCTTCGGGCCGTCCTGCGTCAGCCCGCGACCGGCACCGCGGCGGACTGGCTCGCGCGGCAGCTGGCGCCATCAGACGGCGGGCGGATCGGGAACGGGTGCGGCTGACCGGCCGGTGCGCTCGACCAGCGCCTGGTCAAGGGACGTGCGCACGGCGAGCGCCAGCGTCGTGATTTCGTACGGCTTGGACAAAAAGGCGAGATCAGGGCCGGTCGGCACATTCGACGTCGCCAGTTCCAGGCTGTAGCCACTCGAGACGATGGCCTTCAACGCGGGTTTGGCCCGCTTGAATTGCCGGAAGAGCTCGAGCCCGGTGATGCCACCGGGCATCACCATGTCGGAGAACAACAGATCGATCTCACCGGCGTGCGCCTCCCACTGACGGATCGCTTCGCGCCCGTCGGCCGCTTCGATCACGCGGTAGCCATGCAGCCGCAGCGTCATGGCGGCCATCTGGCGGACCAAATCCTCGTCCTCGACCAGGAGGATCATCTCGGTTCCCCCCCGGATCACGGGGCGGGCGGATTCCGTCTCGGCCCGCGGCGGCTCCCGCATGGCAGGCAGATAAATCCGAAAGGTGCTGCCGTGGCCCACGCGGCTGCTGACGTCGATCCATCCCCGGTGCTGCTTGGTGATCCCGTAAACCGTGGCGAGCCCGAGGCCCGTTCCCTTGCCGGCGGCCTTGGTGGTGAAGAACGGCTCGAAGATGTGCGACAGCACGCCCGCGTCCATCCCGACGCCGGTGTCGGTCACCGCCAGGCAGACAAAGACGCCGCTGCGGGCCTCCGGATTCTCCCACGCGGCCTGAGCGCCCATTTCCACCAACTGGGCGTCGATGGTCAAGCGGCCGCCCTTCGGCGTCATTGCATCCCGCGCGTTCAGGCAGAGATTGGTCACCACCTGTTCCATCATGCCGGCATCGGCTTCAACCCACAGGGGGGTGGCCCGGCCGGCGAACTCGAGGCTGATATTCTCGCCCAACAGCCGTCGGAGCATCTTGAGCAGATTGGCCAGCACTTCATTCAGGTCCACGGGTTTCACCTGGATGGCCTGCCGCCGGCTGAACATCAGGAGCTGCCGGGTCAGGTTGGCCGCCCGTTCGGCCGTATGCTCGAGTTCCTTGAGCGCGTTCTTGGCATCGGTCGTCAGGTGCGGATCATTCAACAGCAGGCCGAGCTGAATCAGCATGGCCGTCAGAATGTTGTTGTAATCGTGCGCCACGCCGCCCGCGAGCTGGCCCACTGCCTCCATCTTCTGCGCCTGCCGCAATTGATCCTCGAGCCGCTTGCTCTCGGAGACGTCCCGGACGATCGAGATCATGCAGGGAATCGCGTCAACCAGGAGGCTGCTGGACGACATCAGGCAGGGAACCATCCGGCCATCCTTGGCCCGGAGCGGGATCTCCAGGTTGTGGCATGCTCCGGTGGCCGTGACCTGGTCAATCAAGGCCTTGCGCCGGGCGGGGTCCACCCAGACACCCAGCTCAAGCGTCGTGCGGCCCAGCATTTCCTCGCGGCTGAAACCGAAGATGGCGCTGGTCCGATCATTGCATTCCAGGATCGCACCGTCGTGCAGGCGCGTGATCAGGGCGGCGTCGGGCACGGCCTGAAAGGCCTTGGCCAGCTTCTCCTCGGTTCTCCGCAACGCCCGCTCGGCGTGGGCGCGCTCAGTCACGTCGAGGACAAAGGCGGCGATCTGTCCCTCCGGGCCGGGCAACAGCGTGTCGGTCAGCAGGACCGCGACGCGGCTGCCGTCGCGCCGGACGTATTCCTTCTCGTACGGCGTGCACCGCCCGTGCGCGCGCAGTTCCTGCAGGGCCCGTTCGTCGACGGGCAGCCATTCGGGCGGCGTCAGGGCGCGCC
Source organism: Opitutaceae bacterium (assembly GCA_035519475.1). Lineage (GTDB taxonomy): Bacteria > Verrucomicrobiota > Verrucomicrobiia > Opitutales > Opitutaceae > Fen-1467. Next base: position 5,260 of record DATIWI010000189.1, on the reverse strand, counting down.
AGTCGATCCTCCCGTGTTCGAGTTCCGCGCGGGTGTAGCCGACGAGCCGCAGGTAGTAATCGTTGGCTTCCAGAATGCGCCCGTCCGCGGTGGCGATGACAATGCCGACGATGTCGGCGTCCGCGATGCGACGAAGGTGTTCGTGCGCGAGCCGCGCCGCCTCTTCCGCGCGTTTGCGCTCGGTGACGTCGCGGAAACTCCACACCCGGCCCATCGGGCGGCCGTCGAGGCGTTGCGGCTTGGAGTAGCGCTCAAACACGCGGCCATCCTTGAAATCCAGCACATCGAAGCTTTCCGCCAGCGGCTGCGCATACAGTTCCCGCACCTTGGCGAGGAACGCCTCGGGCGTCCTGAGCTGACTCAGGACAAAAGCCAGCGCCTGCTCGTCATCGCGCGTGTCCAGGATGTTCTTGGGAATCCGCCACAGCGCGGCAAATCGCTCGTTGAAGCTGCTGATCTTCCCGGCGGCATTCACCACCAGGATCCCGTCGGCGGTGGACTCAAGGGTGGCCTGCAACAGCGAAATGGACTGCTTGATCTCGTCCTCCGCCCGTTTGCGTTCGGTGACGTCACGGGCGGTGGACAGGGCCCCGATCGTGTTGCCGTCCGCATCCCTCAGGGCGCGACACCACCAAGCCAGGAGCCGTTTCGCGCCGTCGCGCCGTCGCTGCCAGCTTTCCAGATAGACAATATTGGGATCGCCCCGGAAGAGCGGTTCGACCGCTCCGTAGGTGTCCTGTTCGCCTTCGAAATAGTGCGCGGCCGGCTTGCCCAACGCGTCCTGGCCAAAGAATTCGAGGCCGGCCGGGTTCATCCAAGTGTAGACCTTGTTGAGGTCTACTTCCGCGATGATGTCGGGAACGGACGCCAGGATGGCCTCCTGACGCGACGACAGGGCGCGCAGGGCCTCCTCCGTCTTCTTGCGCTCGGTGATGTCGCGGATGATGGCCTGATGATAGGTTCGTCCGCCCATGCCGATGCCTCGCAGGCTGCTTTCGACCTGGAAGCGGGAGCCATCCTTGCGCTGGTGGATGCATTCGAGGATCAGCCCCTGCTGGGACGCCGCTTGGCGCATCACGTGGTCGAAGTCAGGCTGCCAATCCGGCGCCCGCAGCGCGCGCAAATTCAGACTCAGCAGCTCGCCCCGAGTGTATCCGTAGGCTTCCACGGCGCGATCATTGGCGTCCAGGATCTGCCAATGCTCATCCATCAGCAGGATGATGTCGTTGGCCCGCCGGTTCAGGTGGAGGATGCGTTCCGCCAGCATCTGCCGCTCGCGCTCCGCCGCCACTTGCTTCTCCAGCAATCGATAGTCCTGCCGGTGCCACAGGTGTCCGACGCCCAGGGCAGTGATCACGAACAGCAGGAGCAGGATCACCCCGGTGATCAGAGCCCGGGCGCGCAGCGGCGCGTAGATCTCCGCCCGGTCCACCTTCGCCACCATGAACCAGGGCGTGCCCGGAATGCCGCGCAGGGCGGCGAAGACCCGAATGCCGCGATAGTCGGTCCCCTCGACCATGCCGGTGCGCCCTGTCACCGCCATCGCCGCGGGCAGATCCGGATTCCCGGGGAGAGGCAAGCGGAGGGCTAGCGCCGCGTTCCGGCGATGGCGCAACTCGTTCAGGAACACCACGTCGGTGCCTTCCCGCCGCACCAGCAGTGTCTCGGCGGTGGCGCTCGTCGCCGGCCAATTCTGGATCAGCGGATAGAGGAACGCGCCCGGATCAATCTCCAGAAGCCACAATCCGGCTGCCGGCGGGTCTGCGCCCGGCCGGACCCCAACGGGTATCCACAGGCCGAGACAGATGTCGGACAGCCCCGCCCCGGCCTCCCCGTCGTGATGCAGATCTTCCGTCAGGACGCCGGTGGCGCGGAGGGCGGCTTGGAAGGGAGGAGTGCGCGATCGATTCGCGGCCGGGGCATCTGGGGGTGACACCAGGCGCGGCGCCCCATCGGCGCCGTAAAGCACCATGCGCCGGTAGTGACCCAGCTTTCGCCACATTTCCATCCACGAGAGCAGATCCTGCCGGGCCTTCGCCGGCGCGGCATCCGCCAGAAACTCGCGGGCCTGGACTGTCGTCATCGGGGTCCGGAAGATGATCGCCGCGTCCGCCTGCCGCTCCTCATACCAGCTCGCGAGCTGGCCGACCTTCAAGTCGGCGACGGCGGACAACGAGTCCAGCGCGGCGCGGCGGGAGTCGGAAAACTGGTGCCGCAGATAGGTGATCCCGGTGATGGCAATGACGACGCAGAGGATCAGGAAGGCGGTCACCGGAGCGCGCAGCAGCCGCCGAAACCCGACCGGCGAAGATTCGAACAATTCGGCTTTGAGGAAGGAGAGCGGCCAGACATCGGAACCGCCGGCGAACAGGAGTCCGGTGCTCAGCAGGGCGAACGAGAACGCCGTGAGCAGAGCCATCGGGATGATCCTGCCCCCATAGAGCAGCGGAACGCCGGTGGCGTAGCTCAGCAGCACCGCCGCACTTGCCAGCAACGCCGCCAGGGCCGCGAGCGGCGCCACCTGCTGGCTCCGACGGAGCCGTGCCAACGGCGGCAGCCGCAGGCCGAGAGCCACGGCCACCAGCAGGAATGCCGTGGCCGTCAGCGGCGACATCCGGCCGAGCGGGACGTCGCCGATCTTCTCCGTGGTCGGCAGCAGCCATCGCTCGACCGGCAGGTCGAAACCGAAGATCGACTGCCCCAGCACCGCCAGGCTCATCCCGGCTGCGCAGATGACGGCGAGGAGGCCCGCCCCAACGGTGATCGATCCGGCCGGCGAGTGGGAGCGGAGAAAGGCGGCGGCGCCCAGCAGGATCATCAGACCCGCGGTGCTGGGAGCCGTGGGAACATAGCCCTGGCCAAAGGCGACGACCCGCCAATCCGCAAACAGCCAGGTCAGCAGAGCGAACGCTCCCAACGTCGCCGTCCCGGCGGCGCAGATTTCCGCGAAATGTCGGGAGGCCTTGCCGGCGGGTGGGTCCAAGCTCATCCAGTCGGGGTGGGGCGGGTTCGAAGTGGGATGGGCAGACGGAAGGGGCGCAGTGACCGCAGCGGCCGACAGCCCGGAGTTGCCGGTACGCTCCGCGTCCGGGGGGCCGTCAGGGGGTATTCTCGTCTGGATTTCGCGGCGGCCAACAGGGATTTGAGGCTGCTGGCAATTTCAAGGAAGTTAAGCCAAATCCATCGGAGCGGGCCGCGGGGATCGGCGCGCGCCGCGGTGCGACCGCGCGGAATCTCCGCGCGGCCTAGGGGAAAACCCCCGGGGCCGAACCCTTTCGAGTTTGCCTCAGCCTCGCAAAGCCCTGACGCTGATCGGCACCCCGATGAACCCCACGACGGAAGCTAGCAAACCCCTTTCCGTGAACCGCCCGCCCTTGAAATGGCCGCTCGCGGCGCTGGCGATCGGCATTCTGGCCACCTTGCTAATCGGCTGGCTGATCCAGGATCAGGCGACCAGAAATGATGCGCTGCGTTTCCGGCGATTGAGCGAGCGCGTGAGCAGCACCATCGCGGGACGGCTGGAAAGCATCGAGGAGGCCCTGTATGGCGGTCGGGGCCTGTTCGCCGCGAGCACGAGCGTGGAGCGCGGCGAGTGGACGAGCTATGCGCGAAACATGGAGGCCTATTTCCGGCGCGGAGTTCTGGCCTTCGGGTACATCGAGCGGGTGCGGCGGCCGGATTTGCCCGCCTTTCTGGCGCGGGTGCGCGCCGACGGCGCGCCGGATTTCCAGATTCACCCCGTGGGCGGCGGCGACGAATTCTTTGTCGTCACCTACACCGAACCGGTGGAGCAGAGCCGCGGCGCCCTGGGCCTGGACATCGCGTCCGAGGAACGGCGGCGCGCCGCGGCGGAAGAAGCGATGCGGACGAACCGTCCCACCCTCACCCGGCACATCATGCTGATGCCGGACGAGCGGCGGCTGCCGGGTTTCCTCTTCCTGCTCCCGATCTATGCCAAAGGCAGCGCGCTCGAGGCGCCCGAGGATCGCGTGCGGGCGTTGCAGGGATGGGTGTTTGCCGCCATCCGCACGGACGAGTTGATGGGCGGCATCGCCCAGGGGGCAGAGAACCAGGTCGATTTCGACGTCTTCGACGGCGAAACCTCCGCGATGTCCGCGCTGATCTTTGATGCCGATCAGCACCTCGCCGCGCACCGGGAGGAGGCGGTGACGGCGGCGGATTATGCCGGCCGCCGCTTCGCCGCCGAGGTGCCGCTCGCGATCTACGGCCGGCACTGGTCGCTGTGGATCTCGGCGCGTCCCGAATTCGGGGCCGCGATGAGCCGGCTGATGCTGGCAACAGTGCTGGGCGGCGGGGTGGTGATCAGCCTGCTGGCGGCCGCGCTTGCCTGGCTGCTCCTCACCGCCCATACGCGGGCCGTCACCCTCGCCGGACGCATGACGCGCGATCTGCGCGCGACCGAGGCCGACCTCCGCCGCGAACGGCGGCTGATGGACACCTTCATGGAGTCGGTGCCGGACGCGATCTATTTCAAGGACCTGCAGTCGCGGTTTCTCCGGGCCAGCCATTCCCTGGCCCGCTACTTCGGCAAAGAGAGTCCCGCCGAGCTGGTGGGCAAGTCGGACTTTGACTTCTTCTCCGAGGAACACGCCCGTCCGGCGTTCGCCGATGAGCAGCAGATCATTCTCACCGGCAAACCGATTGTCGGTCTGCCGGAGAAGGAGGTCTTTCCCGATGGACGGGTCGAGTGGTCGCTGACCACGAAGATGCCGCTGCGCGATGAGGACGGGCGCATTATCGGCACGTTCGGCATCAGCAAGAACATCACGGCGCTGCACCAGGCGGAGGAGGCCCGGGCCGCCAGCGAGGCGCAGCTGCAGCAGATTCTGGCCCGCGCGGATTGCATGCTCTGGAGGGCGCAGGTGGTGGAGAATGCCGCCGGAACCCTAGACTGGCATCTCTTCATCCCTCGTTCAAACCTCTACCGCGAGCTGTTCGGCAATGACCCGTCGGAGCACCCGACGTTGATGTGGAGTGAGCTCAACGCTCCGGATTTGCCGGAGATGACGGTGCGAAGCAACAACGCGATCCGCGGCGGCGCTCCGGGGTACGAACAGGAATTCAACGTCGTGAAGGAGGGGCGCGCCTACCGGCTGCGCGAACAAGTGTCGATTGTCCGCGCCAAACCGGGCGAATGGATCCTGGTCGGGGTCGTCACGAACATAACGGCCCAGCACGAGGCCGAAGAGGCGCGCAAGGCGAGCCAGGCGAAGCTGCGCGAGGCGCAGCAGGAATTGGC
>DATIWI010000188.1:0-11855 GCA_035519475.1 Opitutaceae bacterium | reverse complement strand
CCTTTTTCGCGCTGGTTTTGTCTTGTATCACAGCCTTGTAGCTCGCTGTTAACTCCTCATCCAGCTCCGATATTTCCGGGTTGTCGCAAATCATGTGCTCAACTTTCGTGCCGGCCTTCGCACAATCGAAGCTCGCCGCCTGCACAGACAATGCCATCCCCAACCAACCGAGCAATGCCACTGCAATCAAATATTTTTTGTAATTGTCCATGCAATCAACTCCCCCTTTGTTGTATTCACTGCTACATCACCCGCCCTGCCGCCAGATGCAACTGCCTGATGCAGCGCCGTGCCAGCGCCTCGTCGTGGGTGACGAGAATCAGCGTCGTGCCCTGCGCGCGGTTCAGTTCCAGCATCAGGGCTATGATCTGGCTGCCGGTGGCGGCATCGAGGTTGCCGGTGGGTTCGTCGGCGAACAGTATCTTGGGCTGGACGACGAAGGCGCGCGCGATCGCGACACGCTGCTGTTCGCCGCCGGAAAGGTGCTTGGGCAGATGCGTCATGCGCTGTTCGAGACCGACGCGCCGCAGGGTTTCCGCAGCACGATCCTTTGCATCAGTCGCGCCGTGCAGTTCCAGCGGCAGCATGACGTTTTCCAGCGCGGTCAGCGCGGGCAGCAACTGGAACGACTGGAACACGAAGCCCGCGAGTCTTCCCCGCAGGCGCGCGCGGCTGTCTTCGTCGAACGAGAAGATGTCCGTGCCGTCGAGATAGACCGTACCGCTGGTAGGCGCATCGAGGCCTGCCAGCAGGCCTAGCAGTGTGGACTTGCCGGAACCGGACGCGCCGAGGATCGCGAGGCTGTCGCCCGCATTCACGCTGAAATTGACGTCGTGCAAAATGACCAGCGGCTGATCGCCGCTTTCTACTTGCTTGGTTAGTCCTTCTGCCTTCACAATCACTGCCATGAATAACTCCACTCTCAAAACCTGCTGCGCGATTCGATCGCTGTGTTGCGCGGTGCTCGCTTGGGCGCCTATCTATTCGATATGTCTTGGTCGCTACGCGCCGCGCGCCTTGCACTCAAACCGCTCGCGACGGTTTTTAATCTTTCCATTGAGCCTGCTTCTGGTGCTCACCCTTTTATTTCCGCTTGGCGCACACGCCGCCAAGAGCATAATGGTATTCGGCGACAGTCTATCAGCCGGTTACGGCCTCGCCATAGACAAAAGTTGGGTCCATTTGTTGCAGAAGGAACTGAAACGGACACAGTCCGGCTACAACGTCGTGAACGCCAGCATCAGCGGCGAAACCACTGCAGGCGGCAAACAGCGCATCGCAAAGGCCTTGAAGCAATTCAAGCCGAAGGTCGTGATCGTGGAACTCGGCGCGAACGACGGCTTGCGCGGCACGCCGATCAAGAACATGGAAGCCAACCTGGATTACATCATCAGGAAATCACTTGAAGCCGGCGCGAAGGTGCTGCTGCTGGGCATGAAGTTGCCGCCGAATTACGGCGAGCCATACATCACGCAATTCGCCGATGTGTACCCGCGGCTCGCGAACAGGCATCACATCCTGCTGCTGCCGTTCTTGCTGGAAGGCGTCAGGCCGGACCAGTTCCAAGCCGACAACCTGCATCCGGTCGCCGAAGCACAGCAGCACATCATGCTGAATGTGATGCAGGAGTTGAAACACTTGTTACACTGACGTTATGGCAAACCTGTTATCGCAAGAAACCAGCCCTTACCTCCAGCAGCACGCCGACAACCCGGTGGACTGGCATGCATGGAATCCTGAATCGCTGCAACTTGCCCGTGAGCAGGACAAACCGATATTGCTGTCGATCGGCTATTCCGCCTGCCACTGGTGCCATGTGATGGCGCACGAATCGTTCGAAAACGAGGCGGTGGCGCGGCAGCTCAACCGCGACTTCATCCCCGTGAAGGTTGATCGCGAGGAGCGGCCGGATGTCGATCGCGTCTACATGACCTATGTCCAGGCGGTCACCGGCCAGGGCGGCTGGCCGATGAGCGTATGGTTGACGCCGGACCTCCAGCCGTTCTACGGCGGCACCTACTTTCCGCCCGAGGACCGGTGGGGTCGGCCGGGCTTCGCCGCCCTCCTCGACGCACTGGCGCAGGCGTGGGCGACCGACCGGACGGGACTCGTCGCCGAGGGCGAACGAGTGGTGCAGGCACTACGGGAGTACGCGATGGCGCCAGCGCCCATATCCCAAGCGCCCGCCTCGAAGGAACCGGGCGGGAGTGAAGGCGTTCTCCGCCAGCCCAAGACTCAGAGCCCGGAACTCGAAACCCGCGGCGACCCGGCCGACGACCTCGCCCCGGCTCTGGGCGGCGCCTTCGATCGCTGCTTCGAGCAGCTGGCGGCGGCGTACGATCCGGTGCACGGCGGATTCGGCGGAGCGCCGAAGTTTCCGCGGGCCGCCGTGTTCCACTTTCTCTTCCGGGTGGCGGCCCGCCGCGGGGTGGACGCCGCGACGGGCGCGCAGGCGGCGGAGATGGCGGCGCACACGCTGCGCCGGATGGCCGCGGGCGGCCTCCATGATCACGTGGGCGGCGGCTTTCACCGCTATTCCGTGGATGAGGAATGGTTCGTGCCGCACTTCGAGAAGATGCTTTATGACCAGGCACAGCTCGCCGCCTGCTACCTCGAGGCGCGGCAGGCGACCGGCGATGAACGCTACGCCTGGGTGGCGCGCGGCATCTTCGACTATGTCCGTCGCGACCTCGCGGGTCCGGCGGGCGGATTCTGCTCGGCGGAGGACGCGGACAGCGTGATCCCGGGGAGCGGAGCGCCGGGATCGGAAGGCGGAGACCATCGCGCGCCGGAGGCGGAGGGCGCTTTCTATCTTTGGACCAAGGAGGAGATCATGCGCGGGCTGGGCGCCGACGGGGAGATGTTTTGCGACCACTTCGGGGTGGAGGATCGCGGCAACGTGCCGGCAGCCCGCGATCCCCACGGCGAGTTTCGCGGGAAAAACCTTCTGCGCCAGCGCCGGCCGCTCGCGGAAACGGCGCGGCAGGCGGGTCTCGCGCTTGAGGTGGCGGCTGACCGCCTCCAGTCGTGTCTGGTCCGCTTGCGCGAGACGCGGGCCCGGCGGCCACGACCGCACCTCGACGACAAGATTCTCGTGGCGTGGAACGGCCTGATGATTTCGGCGCTGGCGAAGGGGCATCAGGTGCTGGGGGAACGCGATCACCTTGAGTCCGCCCTGCGAGTGGCGGCGTTTCTGCGGGAGGAACTGGCCGACGCGCAGACGGGCGCACTCTATCGCAGCCATCGCGAGGGGCGCAGTGACATCCCGGGATTCGCCGAGGACTATGCCTATCTCATCCAGGGCCTCCTCGATCTCTACGAGGCGTCCTTTGACATCAGCTGGCTGCAATGGGCGGAGCGACTGCAGACGACGATGGACGGCTTGTTCTGGGATGCGCGGGCCGGCGGTTATTTCAACTCGCGCGCCGATGATCCGTCCATCATCGCCCGGCTGAAAGAGGATTACGACGGGGCGGAGCCGGCGCCGGTCTCGGTGGCCGTGGGCAATCTGCTGCGTCTCGCCTGGATGGTCGGCGACGCCGCGGAGGACGGAGGGCGGAGGACGAAGAACGGGCCGGGTTACCGGGAGCGGGCGCTCCGGTGCCTTGAGGCGACGCGCGGGCAGTGGCTACGGGCGCCGCAGGCCCTGCCGCAACTGCTGGGCGTCCGCGAATGGGCGCTGGCGCCGCCGCGCACGGTCGTGCTGGCCGGCGATCCCCGGGCCGGCGACTTCGCCGCGCTCGCGGCGGTCGTGCACGAGCGCCTCGGCCCACGGCGGGCGCTCTTGGCGGCGGATGGGGGCGCGGGCCAACGCTGGCTGGCGGCGCGGCGGCCCTATCTCGCGGAAATGGCGCCGCTGCAGGGGCGCGCGACGGCGTACGTCTGCGAGAACTTCACGTGCCGGGCGCCGGTGACGGAGCCGGCGGCGCTGCGGCGGTTGCTAGCGGAGTGATGGCCCCGTGAGGGCTTGGCAACGGTCGCGCGCCGAGTTGAACTGATGGCTGCCGCCGTGAATGACGAACGCATCGCCCGCCTCGAAGAGAAGCTCGCCTGGCTCCAGCGTCACGTGATGGAGCAGGACAAGGCGATGCTGGAGCTGGCTGGCGAAATCGACCGGCTGAAAAAGCAGGCGGCGGAGCTTCGCGCGAAACTGGTCGCCGATCCCGGCGAGCCGCCCGAGGGCGACGCGCGGCCGCCGCACTATTGATCAGGAGCCGAGCCTAGAAGGAGGCCGTGACTTCCTGTTCGGTGCCCGGGGCGAGTTTGAGCAGGCCGAGGGGCGCCTCGAGCTTGTCGTTCTTGTAGACCTTGCAGGTGACGGGGGCGGTGGCGTCGCCGGTCTCCCAACGCCAGCGGCCGATGGAGACGAACTGGAGCGGCACGCCCTTGTCCCAGCTGAGGCCGGGGCCTTCACCCCGCAGGTAGAGCTTGTTCCCGATGCCGATGTACGAAACCACGGTGAGGCGGGTGCGGCCGTCGCCCGATGGCGTGGCGGCGGGCGGGTTCTCCTCGGGGGACACCTGGGAGAAATCCTCCGGGGCCGGCGCCTCGTCGGCGACGGGCTCGATGATGAGGTCGGCCGCGGGGCGCTCCGCCGCCGCCGGGCCGGCCGCGGGAGGTTCCGCGGGCATGGCCTCCTCCACCTTGGGTTTTTTCGGCGGGCGCGGTTTGCGGGGAGGTTTGGGGGCGGCCGCCGGGGCCTCCGCGTTCGCCGCGACCGCAGCCGCCGGGGTGGCCGGCTCCACCTCGGGAACCGGCGCCGGGAAAACCATGGCCGCAGGCTCGGCGGGCGGCGCGACCGGCGGGGGCACCAGCGGCGGGGGCGCACCGGCCGGCGCGCCCGAGGAGGGGGGGGCAGCTTTCACGGCGGCCTCGAGCGCGGCGATCTTGCTGTTCAGCGCGGCCAACTTCGCATCGAGGGCCGCCAGCACGCCGGCGAGCTTGGGCTCCAGTTGGGCGGCGGCGGCGAGTTGCTGGCGCGCGCCCGCCTCCAGCTTCGTCCACTCCGCGGTGGCTTGGGCGATCTTGGTCGCCGCGGTGGCGAGGCGTTCGCTCTCGGAGGAACGGAGCAGCGCGAGCTCCTGCTCGAGCGCCTCCCGCTCGTCACCCTCGGTCTCCGCGAGCTGCTGGGTGAACTCGGCGATCTTCTCCTGCAGGCGGTAGGGCAGTTTCTCCGCCGTCTGTACGTTCTTGGTGGCGATTTCCTCGATGGTCTTGAGCTGGGCGGTCGCGTGCTGGAGGTGCTCGGAGGCCGCCATCAGCCGCTTGAACTGCTCGCTCAATTCGCGCCGCAAGGCGCCCGCGATCTCCTCCTGATCGCGGACGTAATTCACGACCAAGGGGATCGCCGACAGCACGCAACCGATCACGACGCAAGCGGTGATGAGCAGGAGCGGCAGAGGCGAAAACGGGTGGGGATGGCCGGCGGCGATGAAGCCGGCGAGGATCAGGAGCGCGATGTCGCCAAGGAAGAAGGGCAGCCGGGGCAGCCGCGGGACGTCGTCGAATTTCATGGGAAGCCGCGAAAGAGGTTGGCAGCGGGATGCCCCCGTTTTGCGGGCGGCGCACGGATTGCTCAAGGCTAAATCACGCTGGCAGATCCCGCCAAAATCATCTGATCGGACCGGGACGGACCGCGGCGCGCCGGGGCCAAATTGGGGCTTGTGGCGGAGGAGGGGATGGCTACCTTGCGGGGTCGCTCGCGGCCATGCATTTCCCCGATTTCCTGCGGATAGAGCGCGACGGGCCGGGCTCGGCCCGGCACTTCGTGGTGCATACGCAGAAGCCGAATTTCGCCATGGAGCTCGCGCCCGACGCCGCCGCCCCGGACAAGATCGGCCGGGGGGTGCTGAAGCGGATCTGCGTGCCGAATTCCTGGGCGGGCGACTACCAGAAGTACTTTCGCCTGATGGGGGTGGCGCAGAAGTTCTTTTCCGCGTCGTTCGGCGCGGCGGAGCCAAAAGGCGTCACGCGGCGGCTGGGGATCTGAGGGCAGGACGGAGATCAGGGGACAGAAACTGGAGGATTGAGGAGAGGGGACGGCGGGTGGCAGGCAGAGTGTCGCCCAGGTCCCGGATTTGGAGTGCCACTCTCGTCCGGAACGCGCCGCCAGATCTCAGATCTCAGGTCTGAACCCCCAAACCCCACGACCAGCCCCAGCCGTTGCTAAAGCAACCGGCGCCAAGCCACGGCGCACAGCGACAGCAGCATGCCGATGCGGATGGCGCCCTCGAAGGTCAGGACGACGAGCACCCATTTCAATCCGCACCCGCGCCGTACGAGAAATCCGAGCGCGGAGACGCCGATGAGCGCCAGCACCTGCAGCCGGCCCCAAGGCTGGAACAGCATCAGCGTCATCCACACCCAGTAGGCGAGCAGGGTGAGGCTCCAGAACGCGGAGGTGAACTCGCCCGGGCCGAGCTCGCGCGGATCGGTGCCGCGCTCAATCTGCTTGATGCCCACGTAGCGCTCGGCGATGACGAGCTGCCAGAGCTCGAAGACGAGAAACAGCGGGGCCAGGGCGAAAAGCAGAGTCACCGGACGGACAATCTCGCGCAACAGCCGCCCGCTGCCAAGACTCGAGCGCACACGGCGCGCGCCCGCGGCCTACCGCCTTTCGCCGGCTTGGAATTCAACCCACGGCTCGCTCGGACGGCTCTTGAGCAGACCGTCCAGCCACTCGAATTGTGGATGAGCGGCCAGGAACTGCCCGGCGTCGAAGGCCCGGCCGCAGGCCGCTCCCCAGCGCGCGGCGAAGCTCATGCGCCGGGCCATCGCCGTGTCGACCACCTTGGCGTCGACCGTGCCCGTGGGGGCGAAAGGCACGCCCGGCCAGGATTCGTTCGCCTCCCCATCGAGGTCAAAGTGGCCGCACAGGGTGCGCGCGCTCGGCCCCTCCGCGCCGCGATAAGCGTCGTAGTGATCGGCCTCGAACGCCTTGGCCAGCTCCACGTCGATCGCGCCGCGGCGCTGTGCCATCAGTTGTTTCCAGCGCAACCGGCGGGCGACGTCGGAGTCGCGGATATCGGTTTCCTTGGTGTTGGTCTCCAGCCGAAGGATCTGCAGGTTTTCCGCCACGTTGGATCCGAAAAAGAAGCCGTCGCGCGTGCGCTCAAGACTGGTGTGGATCAGGGCTAACTCCAGCCGCGCGATCTCGCCGGTGTTCACGTCGCCGAGAAGCCACGCGTTGGCGTAGCCGCCATTGTTTCCCCGCTTCATGATTTCGCACCACGCGTCGATGCTGCCGGCGTCCTGCATCGCCCGGCGCATCCGCACGAACTCGGGGACGCCCTTTTCGGAGAAGCCGCTGATGCCGCTGATCGTGGTTTCCGCCCCGACCAAGCCGGCATCGGTGACGAAGAAGTCCGTGCCGCTATGGATCCAGCCCGGCGCCGTCTGCATGAGCATCCGGTGCCCGCGAGCTGGTAGGATATCGGCGATCACAAAGAAATTGGCCTCGGCGTAGTCGCACATGGAGTTGTGCCCGAGGACGACGCCCCCGTCCCTGGTCATGCGGCCGGTGGCGATGAACGCGGAGCAGGCCTGCGGCGGCGCCGCGACCACGCTGGCCGCACCGTCCATTTTCTTCCTCACCTGCGGCCACCAATAGCCGCCCAGTTCGAAGCCGGCGTTGTAGGCCGTGAGCTCATCGAGCGTGGTCGGGATGCCGGCCGCCTGCAGGCCGTCCGCGATCCCCAGCAGTTCCTCGCGATTCTCCGGGTCGACCGCGGGCGTCATGAACCGCGCCACTTCCCGCACCAGCCAGTCCCACTCCATAGCCGTGTTGTGCAGCCACACGGCGCGCCGCACGCGCAGGCACTCGGCAATCTCTTTGGCCAGCAGGAAGCCATGCTGGAAGCCGCGCTCGCGCGGTCCGCCCTCGAGGTGGAGATAGATCCAGCCGGCCTTCTCATGCCGTTCGGCCTTCGCCACCCATTGCTGCTGTTCGGCGGTGGCGCCAGCGGCGAGACCGACGGGCGTCGCGAGGAGAATCAGTCCAAGGACCAGCGTGGAGCGGCGCACGGTGGGAGCAGGCATGCCCGCGAGCTTGCGCGCCTCCGCCGCCGGGGCAAACGCGAAAGGCGGCGCGCCTACTTGCCGCCGTACCAGACGCCACGCCGCCAGTTGTGGCGCCGGAGCCTGACGAGCAGGTCGCCCGGCAAGGGCGGCAGATCCGACACGGCGCAGTTGGCCTCGGCCTGCGCGACACTGCGAATGCCCGGAATGACGGTCGACACCGCCGGGTGCGCGAGTACGAACTTGAGCGCGGCCTGCGGCAGGGTGTAGCCGCTGCCGGCGAGATCCTGCCTGACCGCCTCCACATGGGTGAGCGTGCGGGCGAGGCGGTCGCCGGCGAAGTAGCGGGAACGGAAGTCGTCGTCGGGAAATCGGGTGTCCCGGGTGAACTTCCCGGTGAGCGCGCCTTCGTCGAACGCCACGCGCACGATGACGGCCACGCCGCATTCGCGCGCCACGGCGAGCAGCTCCGCGGCGGGCTCCTGTTCGAAGAGATTGTAGATCACCTGCACGGCGTCGACCCACCCGCCGCGCATAAGGTCCACGACGCAGTTCTGGTCATGCTCGGGGGTGGAGATGCCCACCAGGCCGATCTTCCCCTCGCGCTGGAGCTGGCGCAGGATCCGGAACGGCGCCGGGTCGCGGTTCCACGCCCGCGTCCAGGTGTGGAGCTGGAGCAGATCCGGGCGTTCGCCGCCGAGGTTCTGGCGCCGTTCCTCCACGTTGGCGCGCAGGTAACTCTCGGCATAGCGCTCCTCAGCGCGGCAGTACGGCGACGGCGGCCACGGGCCGGGCGCCGGCGGGGTCTTGGTGGCGACGAACACGCGGTCGTTCTTCCCGGCCGCGGCGCGCCGGCGAAGCGCGCGGGCGATCAGCCGCTCGCTGCGGCCGTCGCCGTAGCCAGCGGCGGTGTCGATGAAGTTGACGCCAAGGTCGAGGGCGCGATCGAGCGCGGCCAGCGAGTCGTCGTCGGCCTGCGGGCCCCACGCCCCGCCGATGGCCCACCCGCCGAACCCGATCTCCGAACAGCTGAAGCCGTGCCGGCCAAAGGTGCGATGTTGCATGCGAAGGAACGAAGACCATGGGGCGGAAGACGCCGCGAGTCAAAGGACTTGGAAGCCCAAGGCTTTCCCGTTGCCGCGTGGCGGGGCGGGCCTAGAGTCCGCCGCGACCATGCACATTGCCGGCGCTTATTCGTGGGGTCCGCGGCGTGGCGCGGGGCGCCCCGGCGGGGGAGCGAGGGCAACGCCATGACGCCCCTCTCGCACCGCCGGGCGGGCCGCGCCGACTGCCGTCTGCTGGGCGCCCTGAATCACCAGCTGATCCGCGACGAGGGCCATCGCAACCCGATGACCGAATTGCAGCTGGCGAAGCGCATGCGCGTCTGGCTCAGCCGCGGCGGGTACACGGCGCGGGTGTTCGAGGAGAACGGCGTGGTGGTGGCGTACGCGCTCTACCGCGAGACGCCGGACGAGATCTACCTGCGGCATCTGTTCGTGGTGCGGAACCGCCGGCGGCAGGGACTCGGGCGGCGTGTCATGCGCGTTTTGCTGGACGAGGTCTGGCCGCGGGGCAAACGGCTGACCGTGGAGGTCCTGTGGGGCAACGCCGCCGGCGTCGCCTTCTGGAAGGCGATGGGCTACCGCGAGTATTCGCTCTGCCTGGAGATCATGCCGGAGCCGCGGCGGTGAGTTGACAACGGGGTGGGGCGGAGACCCGGGCGGGCTGCCGGCGGCCGCGCGGGAATCCGGGGAGCGGATCACAATCCGCCGAGCGTCCGCGGTGCCCGTTCCGTGTCGCGTTGCAGAAAGGGCGCGCCGCACAGCCACAGCACGCCGGCAACCAGATACATCACGCCCACCACGAGGAACCCGACGGTGAGATTGTACTTGTCGCTCAGGACACCGATGACCACCGGCGAAATGACATCTCCCAGCGCGTGGATGACGAAGATGTTGAGCGCGAAGGCGGCGGCGCGCATGGAGGGATGCGAGACGTTGGCCAGGATCGTGTTGGAGGGACCGGTGTTGAAGAACAGGCAGAAACAGGCGAGGAAGATCAGGCCCCAGCCGAGCGGAAACGGTGTGACCAGCACCGCGAGGAAAAGCGGAAACCCGACCAGCATCGCCGCCCCCGATACGAGGAAATAGGAGCCGGGAAAGCGCGCGCGAAGTTTGTCGCCCGTCCAGCCGCCGAGGAAGGTGCCGGCCAGTCCCGCCACGACGACGATCGCACCGAAGGTGCTGATCGGCCTTCCGCCGGTGCCCGGACGGCCCTGCAGATAATAGGGCATCCAGAACGCCATGCCGCCGATGGCGAAGGTCATGGCCGCCATGCCGAGCGTGCAAAGCACGTAGGACGGCGTGCGCAGGAGCAGCCGGTAGTCGCGCCAGCGGACGGGAGCCGCAGGCGCGGGCTGCGCGAGGTCCGTCTGCCCGCGCCGCGGCTCGCGCATGAAGAAGCTCCACGCGCCCAGCACCAGGCCGGGCAGCACCACGAGGTAGAACGCCCAGCGCCAACTTTCGGGGCGGAAGCCCAGGGCGCGCGCCCCCCAGGGTCCAAGATCCGACTTGGCCACGAGTTCGCCGAGGACGTAGCCCAGCGCAGTGCCCACGGGAATCGCCATATAGAACCAGGCGAGAACCTGCCCGCGGACTCTCACGGGGTAGAAATCAGAAAGGAGGGCTGGCGCCACCGGTCCGTAGGCGGCCTCGCCAATGCCAACGCAGCAGCGCGTCAGGAGCAGTATCAGGAACGTGGCGGCGAGGCCGGAGGCGCCGCTCGCCAGGCTCCAGAGCACCACGCCGATGCCGATCAACGCCCAGCGTGACCGGCGTTCCGCCAGCCGCCCGAACACAGGCGCGCCGATCATGTAGACCACCATGAACGCCATGCCGAGGATGCCGATCAGCGCATTCTCCGGTTTGAAGCCGAGGTGCCGCTGGGCCGACTCGATGATGGCCGCGAGCGCGGTGCCGCTCCGGGCCGCATCCCCGCCGGATCCGAAGAAGGAATCCCGCAGCCACGGCACGACCGCCGCGAGCACGTTGCGGTCGATGTAGTTGAACAGGTTGATCAGCAGCAGCAGCGCGAGCGCGCCGCGGGCGCCGGGGTACGGCCGGTCGCGGTCAGGCGCAGGGTCGCTCGGGCGCAATGCGGCGGACATCATGGGGGGCTCGGAGGGCGCGCTTTCAGAACGTGGCTCCGTCAACAGAGCGTGGAAAGGCAAAACGCAGCGGCGAGCGCACGCCTCCAGGGGAGGGCTTGCCTGAACCGATCAGCGCGGAAAGCCCGGCTCGCCCGGCTTGGGGTCAGTGGCGATGAGCAGGGAGAGCAGCGCAAGGACGATGACGCATTCGATCATGGGTGGATGAGCTTCATTCCTTCATGCGCAATCCTGCCTCCCAAATGGATCACCCTGGCCACGAATTCCCCGCGTAGCGCCTGCCGCTGCCGGGGGGGCGCGCGCTGGGTTGCTGCGGTCAGACCAACCAGGGGTGCGAGCACCGCGGCGCGGGGGGCGGTAGCGCGAAAGGCAGAGGCAACCAGGTGAGCTGAGTCCATGCTCACTCCTGCTGGTCAGGACAATCGAGCGCGCGGTTTCCACTATTGTCGCCGGCAGGAATTTCCTGGTTGGGCGAGTGCGCGGCGGGCCGCATTCGTTGAAGTCGGGCGCGGCAGCGAAATCCTTGGCGAAGGTTCTCTCTTTGCTACGGCCCGGCCGGCATGAATGCGATGCCGCCGGAGACCAACACCACGAGGAATGTGACCACCGCGAGGGCAGCGGCCCCGCCGAGCACGGCGGCGCCGGTGCGCACCGGATCCACCCGCTTCACCCG
>DATIWI010000187.1:0-4395 GCA_035519475.1 Opitutaceae bacterium | reverse complement strand
CGGGCAGCGCCTCGAGCTCCGCATACGTGCGCGGCACCTGCCCGCCGTGCCGCTCGACCAGCAGACGCGATGATTCGACGATCGCCTGCGCCTTCTGCCGCGCCAGCCCGCACGGGCGGATGATCGCCTCGACCTCCGCCGCCGGCCGGCGGCTCATCGCCTCCGGCGTGGCCGCCACGGCCCAGAGCCGCGGCGTGACCTCATTCACGCGCCGGTCGGTGCATTGGGCCGATAGCACCACAGCCACCAGCAGGGTGTAGGCGTCCACATGCCGCAGCGGCACGGCGGGTTCGGGATAGAGCTCTGCGAGCCGCCGGTCGACATAGGCCGCGCGGGCCTGCCGGGTGCGGAACGCGCCCGCCTGCGCACCGGCCGCCTCTTTGGGGGTGGGCCGATCGCCCTCGCGCGGGCCTTCCCTCATTACCACCGGGCGGCGAGGCAGATTCATCGTTCTCCACGAGAACCGGTTTCAGCCGAAAAACAACCTCGGACCGGCCCGCCGCCAATGGCCCGGCGGGCTGGTGCTTGCCCCGGGGTCAGATCGCTATTGCGCGCCCACCGTCCAGCCCTACCGTCCGGAAGGTATGGCTGAGAACAGCGCTCCCCTCGCCTCCTCCGATACCTTCGCCCGCCGCCACCTCGGCTCCTCTGACACGGACATCGCGGCGATGCTCGGCACGCTCGGCTATCCCACGCTCGACGCCCTGATCGACGCCGCCGTGCCTGCCCACATCCGCGCGCGGCGCCCGCTCCACCTGCCGGAGGCGGCCGGGGAGAGCGCGGCGCTCGCGGAGCTGCGCGCCATCGCCGCGCACAACCAGGTGTTTCGCAGCTTCATCGGCACGGGCTATTACGACACGCTCACCCCGGCGGTCCTCCAGCGTGCCATCTTTGAAAACCCCGGCTGGTACACCGCCTACACGCCCTATCAGGCCGAGATTTCCCAGGGGCGCCTCGAGGCACTCCTCAACTTCCAGACGATGGTCGTCGATCTCACGGGGCTCGAGATCGCCAATGCCTCCCTGCTCGACGAGGGCACCGCGGCCGCCGAGGCCATGCTCCTGTGCCGCCGGGTGAAGGGGACGGCCGGCGGCGCGTTCTTCGTTTCCAGCGCGTGTCACCCGCAGACGATCGACATCGTCAAGACGCGCGCCCGCCCGCTGGGTCTGGAGATCAAAGTGGGCGACCACCGCACGTTCGCGTTCGACGGACCCATCTGCGGCGCACTCGTGCAATACCCCGACACCTGGGGGTCCATCCACGATTACGCCGACTTCTTCGCCCGGGCCCATGCCGCCGGCGCGCTCTGCGTGGTCGCCACCGATCTGCTCGCCCTCACCCTGCTGCGCCCGCCCGGCGAATTCGGGGCCGACGTCGCGGTGGGTTCGGCGCAGCGATTCGGCGTGCCCCTGGGCTTTGGCGGGCCGCACGCGGCCTTCTTCGCCACCCGCGACGCGCACAAGCGGCAGATGCCCGGCCGCCTCGTCGGCGTGTCCCGGGATGCGCACGGCCGTCCCGCGCTGCGCCTGGCGCTCGGTACGCGCGAGCAGCATATCCGCCGCGACAAGGCGACATCGAACATCTGCACCGCCCAGGTGCTCCTGGCGGTCATGGCCGCGATGTACGCCGTCTACCACGGACCGGAGGGCCTGCGGGCGATCGCGCGCCGCGTGCGCCGGCTCACCCAGCTCCTCGCCCATGGCCTCACCGCGACCGGCGTCCGGGTCAACACCGAGCCCGTGTTCGACACGCTGACGGTGGGCACGGTCTCCGCCGGCCGCGTGCATGCCGCCGCCCAGGGGCATCGGTGCAATCTGCGTCCGATTAACGCGCGCACAGTGGGAATCTCGCTCGACGAGACGACCACGCTCGAGGACGTGCACACCCTGCTGGACATTTTCAGCCCGGCCCGCGCGCCCATGCTGGAGGACACCGACGCCGATTACCCTGCGCCCCACGCGCGACAGTCTCCCTTCCTCACGCACCCGGTGTTCAACTCCCATCACACCGAGCACGAGATGCTGCGCTACGTCAAACGGCTCGAGGCGCGCGACCTGTCGCTCTGCCAGTCGATGATCTCGCTGGGCTCCTGCACGATGAAGCTGAACGCTGCCAGCGAGATGGCGCCGGTGTCCTGGCCCGAGTTCGCCCGCGTGCATCCGTTCGCGCCCGCCGGACAGACCCTCGGCTACCAGAAGCTCTTCGCGGATCTCGAAGCCTGGCTTGCAGAGATCACCGGGTTTGCGGCGATCTCGCTCCAGCCCAATGCCGGCGCCAGCGGCGAATACGCCGGCCTGCTGGCGATCCGCGCCTGGCACGAAGCCCGCGGCGAAGGAGGGCGCCGGATCTGCCTCATCCCCACGTCCGCCCACGGCACCAATCCCGCCAGCGCCGCGATGGCCGGCCTGCAGGTGGTGGCCGTGGCCTGCGACGCCCAGGGGAACGTCGACCTGGCCGACCTCCGCGCCAAGGCCGCGGAGCATGCCGCGGAACTCGCCGCGCTCATGATCACCTACCCGTCCACCCACGGGGTGTTCGAGGAGGGCATCAAGGAGATTGCCGCCATCGTGCACGAACACGGCGGCCAGGTGTACCTGGATGGCGCCAATCTCAATGCCCTCGTGGGTCTGGCCACGCCCGCCGCGCTCGGCGCCGACGTGGGCCACCTCAATCTGCACAAGACCTTCTGCATCCCGCATGGCGGCGGCGGCCCCGGCGCGGGGCCCATCGGCGTGGCGAAGCATCTCGTGCCCCACCTGCCCGGTCACGCGGTGGTGCCGCTGAAATCCTCGGCTGGAGCGGTGGCCGCCGCGCCCTGGGGCTCGGCTTCCATCCTCACCATCCCCTGGATGTACCTCCGCCTGATGGGGCCCGACGGACTCACCCTCGCCACCAAGCTGGCCATCCTCAACGCCAACTATGTCGCCCGGCGCCTGCATCCCCATTTTCCCGTGCTTTTCACCGGCGCCAACGGGCTCGTCGCCCACGAATGCATCATCGACCTCCGCGCCGGGAAGCCGCACGACCTCGAGGCGGAGGACGCCGCCAAGCGCCTGATGGACTATGGCTACCATGCGCCCACCCTGTCGTTCCCCGTGCCCGGCACGTTCATGATCGAGCCCACGGAGAGCGAGTCGAAGGCCGAGCTGGATCGTTTCTGTGACGCGCTCATCGCCATCCATGGCGAGATGGAGAAGGTCGCGGCGGGCGAATTCGACAAGGCCGACAATCCGCTCAAGCACGCGCCGCACACCGCCGCGGCGGTCTGCGCCGACGCCTGGAACCATCCCTACCCGCGGGAGCTGGCCGCGTTTCCGAGCGCGTGGACCCGCCAATTCAAGTTCTGGCCCGCGGTCGGCCGCGTGGACAACGTCTACGGCGACCGGAATCTCGTGTGCTCGTGCGCGGGGCTGGATGCTTCGGCGGGGAACGCGCGGAAGGCGTGAGCCCGCCATGGGCCGCCCGCCGGCGCTCGACGCGACGACCATTCGAACGGCGAATTCCCCGGTCGCTGCGAACGCCAGCGAGGGTGCCGCAGGCCGGCGGCGCCCGCCTCGGCGCCGAAGCCCCGCGACGCTCTCCGCGGACGACCCATCGTCTTCCGGCGCCTCCCGATGACCGGCCCCCTCCGGGCGCGGCGGCCGCTCGCCACCATCCCCTTGGAACATATCGACCAATAGTTGACATGTTGGGTGCGGCAGGGCGGGGGCAACCGGGACGCGAGGGATGGGTTTGATGCGCGGATGAAATCGGCCGGCGGGAGCGGCACGTCGGGCACACGTCGTTTTCGCGCACAAAAAAGCGTATTGTTGGCTTCGCCGCGGCGGAGCGCGCCGTCGCCCAACTGTCACATCGGCGGTCTCGACTTCCGTGGGCGCGGCAGCATGAAATGCCGCATGATCTCTCGAAGCCCCTCCCTAGTTCTCGCCAGTGTGCTCCTCCTGGTGGTGGCCTGCCATGCGCAGGTGTCGTACACCGGCGGCAGCTACACCCAGACCTTTGACACCCTGCCGGCCAGCGGTACGTTCACGCTGTCGGGCGGCGGGCCCTTTGCGCTGGATGGCGCGCCGATCAACGCCTCGGGCCTCACCGGCTGGTCGTTCGCAAAGTACGCCGGCACCGGGGCCAACGCCATCTTCCTCGTCGGCACCGGTTCCGCCAACAACGGGGCGGTCTACTCCTACGGGGCCAGCGCCGCCAGCGACCGGGCGCTCGGCTCGGTCGCGAGTGGCACGGTCATCTCGCGCTTCGGCCTCGCCCTCGTCAACAACACCGGCGGCACCATCACGCAGTTCACGCTGAGCTACACCGGCGAGCAGTGGCGTCACGGCGGCGCCACCACGCCGAATAGGCTCACGTTCTCCTACGGCGCCGGCGCGACCGATCTCAACACCG
>DATIWI010000186.1:0-10969 GCA_035519475.1 Opitutaceae bacterium | reverse complement strand
CAAAGGCAACATGTCAACCAATAGTTGACGTGTTGCCTCCACCTCGCGCGTGTCAAGCCGGACGGGAACACCCCACGCGGTCGCCGCGAAATCCTCCGCCGGTATCGGCCCGTCGCTTTGGGAAACATGTCAACTAATAGTTGACATGTTGTTCTCGCCGTTTCCGGTGAGGGCGCGCTCCCCGGCGAGGGCAACAAATCATGCCCCGGCTGTTGTTGGGGCAATCTCCCCGCCAGCGAGAATCCGGCAATGCCCGCCATGGGGACCACCCACGAGGCGAGCCAGCCCCTCGCTCCGCGAACATGTCAACTAATAGTTGACATGTTCACGGCGGACGGCCCTCAAGAAGGTGGCGTGCCCTTGCGCACCGCGATCAACCACGTCAGCAGCTGCAGCGTCCGTTCGGCATCCGGCATCCGGGTGCGGGTCACGAAATAGGCGTGGATCGTCTGCCGGTCCAGCCCCAGCAGGCGTCCGAGGTTCACCTGCGCGCCGTACGCGCGCAGATGCGGGCGGATTTCCGCGGCAAGGGCGTTCCACAGCGGCGTCTCCTTCCCGGGACGCAGCGTGGCTCCGACGCGCGGGCGGCGGGCGACGCGAAACGCCTTCTGGCGGTCCTTGAGATAGGCGACGGCGGTTTCAGCCAGGATCTCGGCCAATGCGGCCGGCAATTCCATCTGCGGAGGCAGTCTCAGCGGAGCATTCATAGGTGATGTCAACCATTAGTTGACATCACCGCCGAGGGAAAGCGCGAATTTGGCGCGGGAAAGATCACCGCCGATGACCGCTCTCCCCGCATCCGGGCGGAGCGGCCCGCGGCGCGAAGGCTCGGCGAGCGGGGGCGTCGGCGCGTTGCGGCAATTCTGCAGCCCGCGAGGGCCGACTCCGACCGGACCGCGCTCGGCCCTCACACGTTTGATCCGGTGGCGCGGTGACGCCCCTTCACGGGACCACCGGACCGTCCGACCGGTCGGTCACACCAAGGTGATCTTGAACTTGCAGGTCTTGCCGCCGCGCTTGAGCGACTCGAGCAGTTCGACTTTCACCCGCTGGCCGGTGGCTGTCTCGAACATGTGCTGCACGTAGCCGACGGAGCAGAGGCAGTAGGTTCCCGACAATCCCGCGGGACCGGTCTCCACGAGCGGGCAGAGGCAGTAGCCGTCGGCCACCTTCAGGCCGCGCGGATTCTGCACGTAATGGAAATAGACTGTGTTCCCTTCGCGGCGGATGGCGTCGGCGCCGATGTACGACTGCACCCGGACGACGAACTCATCCATGGTGACCGGCGGTTGCTTCTGACCATGCAGGCTGCCCTCGTGGCAGGCGCGCCCGTTCGCCTTCATGATCTTCTCGCGCGTCGCCTCATCGAGGTTGGCGTCGAAGATGTCGAAAAAGCGCTTGGCCCACCGTTCGGCGAAGTCCACGCGCGCTTCGGCGGCCGTCAGCGGCGGGCCCGCGGGCGCGGGGGCTGGCGCCGGCGCGCTCGCCGCGGCGGGAGTCGCTCCGGACACGCGCTGCAAAACGGACAGGGCGGCGCAGCAGCCGCCCAATTGAAGGAATTGCTTTCGATTCATGGGTTTTCGGGGATGAAAGGCCTTTGCTCAGAAAACCCCGGCACCGGCGCGATCCCTTCATTAAGGGTTGCAGGGATCGGGGACGGCACGGTGTGATGGGTCGACCCAACCGGAGGCGCGTCGCGCTCCGGCTGATTTTTCTCAACCGCCTGCGATCCGAGATGACCCTGATGCGTTCCCTGATTCGCGCCCTCCCCTCTCTGGCGTTGGCCGCCTGCCTTGGCCTGCTGCCATCCCGCGCCAGCTCCGTTGACGCTCCGGCGCCCGCGCTCGCCGCAGCCTGTGCCCGCGCTGACGCCGCCCTCGCTCGCGCCGACCTCGCCGCCTATCGCGGCTGGATCAAGTTCCTCCGCTTCGAGGCCGAGAACGCCGCCGCGCGCGCCGGCAACAACGCCGACGCCATCGCCGCCAAGGTGCGCCGCCTCGACGAATGGGTGAACCGCATCGCCGCCGAGCCCAACCTGCTCGCCACCCTGCGCGGCGTGCAGGAATGGGCTTACGAGTCGCCGGTCGACGGCTCCGGCCAGCCGTTCAAGCTCATGATTCCGACGGATTACGATCCCGCCCGCCCCGCGATGCTCTGGATCTACATGCACGGCTACAGCGGCAATCATCTCGAACACTCGACCGGCATGGCGGCTCGCCCGGGAAACTTCGAGGTGGCCGTGCTCGGCCGCGCCCGCGGCAGCGGCTACCGCGCGGAGTCGGAGGCCGACGTGCTGGCAGTCGTCGATTACATCCAGGCGCACTGGTCGATCGATCCCGCCCGGATTCATCTCTCCGGCGGCAGCATGGGCGGAGGCGGCACCTATCGGCTCGGCTCGCGCTATCCGCAGCGCTGGGCCTCGGGCCGGCCGACCTGTGGTTACGCGAGTTCCGTGCCCTTTGGCAACCTCCTCACTCTCCCAATCTATGCCACGCACAGCGACGACGACTGGGTCGTGCCCGTGATCCACGAGCGCGGTCCCCTGGCCCGGCTGCGCGAACTCGGGGGCCAAGTCATCCAGGACGAGACGACCGGCCTCGGGCACGCCGCCTGGGAATACCGGGAAGGGAACCAGCGGGGCGACGCGTGGGCGCAGGAACAGGTGCGGCCGGATTCCCGGACCGTGCGCCACCTCGACTACACCGCGCTCGACGGCGGCGCGATGCGCGATTGGTGGGCGGAAATCGCGGAGTGGGGTCCGGCGCCCCGGCCCGCCCGGTTCGTGCTCACGGCCGGGGGCGCCAACACGCTCTTCGCACAACTGACCAACATCACCCGCCTGCGCCTGCGTCTGGCGGAGTCCCCCTTTGATCCGTCGCAACCGCTGCGGGTGGCCGTGAACAGGGCGGCTCCCATCGTTCTGCCCCCGCCGCTGCCTGCCACGGTCGTGCTGGCGGCGGGAGACAAGAGCTGGAACTTCGAAGCCCGGAGCGAGCCGGCGCCTTTCCGTCTCCATACCCCCGGCGGCGCCAACCTGCTCTATGACGGCGAACCGCTGCTGATTGTCTACGGCACGCACGGCACTGACGCGGAGCGCCAGGCGATGCGCGCCGCTGCCGCGGCTGCAGGCAGAAGTTCGGATTGCGAGTGGTTGGACGCGACCGACCCCGTGCCCGGCGCGGTCGCCCCGGACGGGGTTCCGCACTCGAACAACCTCTACGGCTGGCTCAATACCAAGCCGGACACCGAGGTCACCGATGCCGACCTCGCGCGCTGCCACCTCGTGTTGATCGGCACCGGGGCGCAGAACGCCGTGGTCGCGCGCCTCGCCGACCGCCTGCCGGTGCGGTTCGCCGACGGCACGATCGGCTGCAGCGACGGCGTCCGCTTCCCCTCCGCGAACAACGCGTTCGGCCTCGTGCATTACAACCCGCTCGCACCCGACCGCCTCGTGTTCTGGGTGGCCTCTGACAACCCAGCCACCTACGCGGCGGCTTCCGCCATCCCGCTCCTCATGGCCGACGCCAGGACCAACGCGGTCGGCGTCGACTTGATCGTCGCGCGCGCCACGGGCCAGACTCTCGTCGCCACCCGCAGCTTCGACAGCCGGTGGCGTTGGACGCCGGGACGGGAAACCTCGCCCCTCGTGCCGGAGGCGATCAAGACGCACCGCGACTTTTCCGCGGCGGTGGGCGCGGCCATCCGCCGCGCGGCCGACGCCGATTTCGCCCTCGTCGGACTCTACGGTCCCGTCGAGGCGCCGGCGGTCGTGCCCGGAACCACCCGCGTCTGCGACCTCGCGCCCCTGCTCTTCCACTACGATCCCGTCGGCGTGTTCGAGGCCACCGGCGCCGAGTTGACCGACCTGGCGCACCGGATCGCCGCGCCCAAGGACCCGACGTCGAAGCCGGTCTATTTCGAGCCGCAGGTGACCACGGGCGCGCTCGAGGCAGGCCGGACCTATCGCGTGGCCATCCCGGTCGACGCGATCTCCCCCTTCACCACCCTCGCCCTGATTGCCCCGCGCAACTACCGATTGACTGATCTGCAGGTCAGCGACGCCCTCGCGCGGCACCTCGGCGAAAGCCGGTAGGAGCCAAGAGCCCGCTCTTCGCCACGGAGATCACAAAGGATCAATTCCCGAGGTCACGGAGCGATCTGACCGCGAATCGCGCCGATGGCCTCCGATTGGGCGCGGCTCGATCCGGTACCATCACCGGCCAGGTCGCGCGCGATCAGCAATCCGAGCGAAAGTGCGGGGAATCGATCATGGCATGCATTGTCATGGGAGCGCGAGGTGACCAAGCGCAACGAGGCGCCGATCCTGGCGCGGATCCAGCGGGCATCGGCGCTCACAACCAAGGCACAGAGGCGCTAAGCGCTCCCGGGTCTCCTGGCGCCTTTGTTTTTCAGACGGGAACTGGCATTCCGTCTCCGGGTCGGCGACCCGGACAGGCGTTCCGCCACCGGGACCGCGAAAGTCGAGTTCTTCGCCAGCACGCAGCCGGGCCGGCCCGGCAGACAATCGGCCCCCAGCCGCAGGCAGTAATTGCGGCCGATGTCGAAATGCGGGCAGGTGAATGTCACGGCTTCGGCGGAGTGAACAACCAAGGCGCAAGGACGCCAAGCAATCCTTGGTGCCTGGGCGTCTTGGCGGTTCAAGCGGGCGTCCCGCCTACAGCGGCAGCTCGTCCAGCACCGCCCGGACCTTGTTTGCCAGACTCGCCGGGCTGAACGGCTTCTGGATGAACGCCGCGCTCGCCTCAATCACCCCATAGCGCACCACCGTGTCGTCCGTGTAGCCGGACATGAAGAGTGCCCGGATCCCGGGATGCGACTGCCGCAGCCGGTCCA
Source organism: Opitutaceae bacterium (assembly GCA_035519475.1). Lineage (GTDB taxonomy): Bacteria > Verrucomicrobiota > Verrucomicrobiia > Opitutales > Opitutaceae > Fen-1467. The sequence goes on along the minus strand of DATIWI010000186.1, from coordinate 6,115 downwards.
CCAGCTGCCGGCCGTCCATCCGCGGCATGACGACGTCGGTGACCACGAGGTCGATGCGTCCCGGCGTCGCCGCGGCCGCTTCGAACGCCTTCACGCCGTCCTCGGCCTCGATCACCGTGTAGCCGCACGATTCCAGCACGACGCGTGTCAACTGCCGGATCGTCGCGTTGTCCTCGACCAGGAGAATGGTTTCGTGGCCGACCGCGATCTCGAACCGCGGCAGCTGCATCGGCGTCGAGCCGACCCCGGGGGTGCGCCGCGGTAGGTGGATGGTGAACGCCGTCCCCTGCCCCGGCTCGCTGTAGACGGTGATATTGCCGCCCAGCTGTTTCACGATGCCGTACACGGTGGCCAGGCCGAGCCCGCTGCCCTGCTCGCCCTCCTTGGTGGTGAAGAACGGCTCAAAGATGTGCGCTTTGATCTCCTCGCTCATGCCCCGGCCGGTGTCCGAGACCGCCAGGCGCACATACGGACCCGCCGGCACTCCGAAATGCTGGCGGGCGTACGCCTCGTCGAGCTCGACGCTGCTCGTCTCGATGGTCAGGCGTCCGCCGCGGGGCATCGCCTCGCGGGCATTCACCGCCAGGTTCATGATCACCTGCTCAAGGTGGGAAGGATCCGCCTTTATCGCCCCCACATTTTCGCCGAGGACCGTGGCAAACTCGATATCCTCGCCGAGCAGGCGCCGGAGCAGCCGCTCCAACTCGCGGATCACAGCGTTCAGGTCCACCGCCATCACCGCGCCGCTCGATTTCCGGCTGAAGGTCTGCAACTGCGCGGCCAGCGACGCCCCCCATTCACCGGCAGAGCGGATCTCGTTCAACAGCTCCTGCGCGCGCGGGGTGGTGGCGATGGGATCGCCCGCCAGTTGATCCATCGACATCCGGATGATCGTCAGCAGATTGTTGAAATCGTGGGCGACACCGCCCGCCAGCCGGCCGATCGCCTCCATCTTCTGGACCTGGCGGAGCTGGGCGGCCAGCCGCTTGCGCTCGGTCGTATCAGCCAAGATGGCCAGGAATGCCGGGCTCCCTTGCCAGTCGACGGGCACGACGCAGAGCTCGGCCGATCGTTTTTCGTCCGGCCGGGCGACCTCCACCTCGATGACGCGGCCGAGTTCGAGGGCGTAGGGAAACGGGCGGGCCAGCAGTTCCTCCCGCGGGCGGCCGAAAAGCGTGACCGCGGCGCCGTTGACCAGGTGCACTTCGCTGCGCGCGTCGGTCACGACGATGGCGAGAGGGTTGGCCGCGATCAATCCCGCCAGGGTCCGCTCGGCGCGCTGGCGTTCCTCGATCTGCGCCTGCATGGCGGCGGTTTTGGCCTGGATCTCCGCGGTCATTTGCCCGACGGCCCGGGCCAACTGGCCGATGGACCCGGCGGCGCCGACGGGCAGCTTTGCGGAGCCCCCGCGGGCAAACGCCTGCACGGCTGCGCTCATCTGCCGCAGCGGCCGCGTCAGCCAACGCGACAACCACAGCGCCAGCATCACCGCGACCGCCACCGAGACGAGGCCGGCCAGGAGGCTCGCCCGGCGGATCACCAGTGCGTCCTGCTGGGCCTGCTGGGCGCGCTCCCCGGCGCCGGTCGCGGCCGCGGGCGCCTCAGCCTGCGCCGATTCGACCGCCGGCACCGTGCGCTCGAGATACCAGTACGAGATCAGCCCCGTCGCGCCGGCGGTGAACGCCGCCAACATGACCATTGAAAGCAGGATGCGCGTGGAGAGTCTCATGGTTCCGGCTGGAGGGCGGGCTGGTTCCTCCTGAGACGAGAGCGTCGGGCTGGCATGCGGGCGGTAGCGTGGCTTCGTACGCGATCCAGCGTCCAAGTTCCCAAGTTTCTGGCGGGCCACCCGTGGCGCCCGCGGGAGTGGGCATCAGCGGGCTTCCGACGTCGCGGATCGAGGCGTTGTAGGGCGGCATCGCCGAATGCCGCCATGTTACGATTCGGCGCGGTTCGGCGACCGCGCCCTACAATTCGCCGATTGCCGAAATCTCACGAACCGACCCGGTTGCCTTTGCGTTTCGGTGGAACCGCCACAACCTGCCGCCATGGCTTCAAACTCCATCCCACCGATCGATCCCGGCGTCCGCATCGGACATGTCCACCTCAAGGTCGCCGACCTGCAACGCGCGCTGGACTTCTACTGCGGCGTGCTCGGCTTCCAGCTCATGCAGCGGTTCGGTCCGCAGGCCGCGTTCATCTCGGCAGGAGGCTACCATCACCATATCGGGCTCAACACGTGGGAGAGCCTCGGCGGCAAGCCGCCGGCGCCGGGCACGACCGGCCTCTATCACGTGGCCGTTCTCTATCCCAGCCGCGCCGCGCTGGCCGACGCGCTTCGCCGCCTCCGGCGCGCCCACATCCCGCTCGAAGGCGCGGCGGACCATGGCGTCAGCGAAGCGCTCTATCTGCGCGATCCTGACGACAATGGCGTCGAACTCTATCGCGACCGCCCTCGCGAGGAATGGCCGCGTTCGCCGGACGGCGGCGTGGCCATGTATACCCGTCCGCTCGACCTGGGCGGCCTGCTCGCCGAGCCGGCGTGAGAACGCCCAAGTTAGAAGGAAGAAGGCAAAAGGCAGAAGTCCCGACCTCCTCGCAAGGAGAAGCGGCCGGCGCTCGCTGTGCCGGCTCGTCGCGCCGAAGCCCGGCAATGGCCGCAGCGCTTGGGCGAAGGCCGGTCAGGACGCGGAAGGGAACCCGTCCGCCCCCTCCGCCCTCGTCACCCCGGCCGCCGCGACGGACGGCCGCTCAGAGCAGACCGCGGAACCCGAAGCCCGGTGTCGCCGGGATATCGTCATACCATGGTCGCAACTCGACCGGCCGCGCCGCACCTCTTTCGCAAGCTTCGCGCCCGGCCGCACCTTCCTTGGGCTCTTGCGGCGCGCGCCCGCTCGTCGCGCCTCCCCCGACCCCCAGCGCCCGGCGCGTAACGGGCCGGAGCACCGCAAGAGCTGGCTGGACGGAACCCGACCCGTTCATCGGGAGTTCGCGCCCAGGTCCCGCTCCGTGCGGCTCCCAGGCCCCTGGCCTCAGCCGTTCGAACAGGCTGCCCCCGAGACCCGTCCACGAGCGATCGAACGCGCGCTGCAATTCCACCGCGCCCGCCCCGGCGGGCGCGATCTCGGGTCGCGCTTCGTGCCGTCGCCCGGCCGGCGGTCTCGACGCCTCGATCTCGGCTTTCAGATCGCCCCCGCCAAAACGCACCAGCAGTCCGCGCAGATCCAGAAGGAACTCGCGGTAGTGGCGCTCATGGCATTCCGCGCCATAGCCCGCCCGCGGCTCCAGCAAGAATCGGATGCGCGTGCCACCGTCCGGCGCATGGCCGATGTGTACCGAGAACAATGGTTCCAATAGCCCGGCGTCCTCCGCGGCGAGCAGGTCGATCGACCCGGCGCGGACGTCGGCCGCGAGTTCGATCCAGAGATCGCCATAGGACGTGAGCGCGGTCCAGCGGCCCGCGGAGATCTCGAGCCGCTCGCAAAAACCGGCCGCCCAGCGCGGCAGATTTTCCACATCGGCCAGGAAGTTGAAGACGGTTTCCGGTGCCGCGGGGACCGTGAGGATGACCGTGCGGGCGCAGGCGGACGGCCCGCGGGCATCGGTCGGCGCATTCGATTCCGCCCGGAAGCGGAATCCCATGAAATGATCGTGGAGCATCATGGCGATCGAGGGTTGACAGAGTGCGTTGAACGAACGGCCGCACTCTATCACGACCTCCTGACAGCCCTATGTCAGGAGGGTTTTGCCCCGTCACAACCCGCTCGCTGTGTGCCGTTTGGCCAACGCCTCGGCGTGCTGGCAAACCAGCTCGCGCAGCCGTTCCGGCGCCAACGCTTCGGCCTCGCCGCCAAACGACAGGACCCAGCGTGCCGCCCAGTCGAGTGAGGAGGTCGTCAGCGAGAACTCGGCCCCGCCGCTCCGCGTTCGCTCGAGCGTCATCGTGGCGTAGCTTTCCCGGCGCGCGCGCTCCTGGACCCAGCGCGCGAACCAGATCCGCACCGGGATGATTTCACCCTTGGCCACATTCTGCTCGAGATGCTTGGCGAGCGAGAATCCGGGCCGGGGCGGAAAGCGTTCATCCCGCAGTTCCAGTCGGCGGATGCGGTCGATCCGGAAATGCCGGATGTCCCTGCGCAGGCGGCACCACGCGACCATTGACCACGCCCCGCCGTAGAACACGACGCCCAGCGGCTCGGCATCGCGATCGGTGTCTTCATCGCGGTCGAGCCCGTGGTAGGTCATGCGCAGGACGCGACGCTGGACGACGCCCTGCTGCACGGTGAGCAGCCATGGCTGCGCCGCCGGATCGGGTCCCGCGCCGGAGGCCAGGCCGGAGATGACCGTGTGCCGCACAAGCCGGTCCACGTACTCCTGGCGGTCGGCGGGCAGCACCGCGCGCAGCTTCTCCAGCGCCGACCGCATGGGCGCCTGCAGCGAGGCGTCGGTGAATCGCCGCACCATCTCGCCGCCGACGAAGAGGCCCGAGGCTTCGTCCGCCGTGAACATGACCGGCGGCAGGTGATAGCCTTTCATGAGGCTGTAGCCCACTCCCGCCTCGCCCGCGATGGGCACGCCCGCCTCGCTCAACGCCGCGATGTCGCGATAGACCGTGCGCACGCTGATCTCGAAATGGCCGGCCAGTTCCTCGGCGCGAACAAGCCGCCGCCCCTGCAGGAACATCACCATCGCCACGAGCCGGTCGGTGCGATTCATCGCCGCCTCTTGTAGGCTTTCGCCGCCGGACGACAATGCCGTTTCTGCGCGCAACCGCCGGCCACGGTCCCTCCCAGGCGTCTCTGCGAATCACGGGGATCATGGTGATCGCCACCGTGCATCGCAGGGACCGCCCCTGTTGACCCCGGCCTCCGACCGTCAACCTCCGTCCTCTGCGCTCTGTCGTCTGACCTCCGACCTCTTCTTCAGCAGCATTGCCACCCGTCGCCGGGCCGCCTACCACGGTGCGCCATGGCGAAGCTCTATTTCTATTACTCGTCGATGAACGCCGGCAAATCGACGGTCCTGCTCCAGTCGAGCTACAACTACAACGAACGCGGCCTGCATACGCTGAAATTCACCCCGGCCATCGACAGCCGCGCCGGGGTCGGCCGGATCGTGTCGCGCATCGGCCTCGCCGCCGACGCCACGGCGTTCAGCGCCGCCGACAACCTGTTCGAACGCGTCCGCGCCGAGCACGCCGCCCGGCCCCTCGCCTGCGTGCTGGTGGACGAGGCGCAGTTCCTCAGGCGTGAACAGGCGCAGCAGCTCAGCGACGTGGTCGATGTGCTCGACATCCCCGTGCTCTGCTACGGCCTGCGCACCGATTTCCAGGGCAACCTTTTCGAAGGCAGCGCGGCGCTGCTCGCCTGGGCCGACACGCTTACCGAGATCAAGACCATCTGCCACTGCGGCCGGAAGGCCACGATGGTGCTGCGGGTCGACGCCGCGGGCAACGTCGTGCGCGAGGGCGCGCAGATCGAAATCGGCGGCAATGACCGGTACGTCTCCGTCTGCCGCCGCCATTTCAAGGAAGGCCGCGCGCATGCCTGAGCGGCGGCAATCATTCGCCACAGAGTCCACCGAGCCCCGGCGGGAGGCCACAGAGCGACTATTCTTGTCCGCACTGATTCAGATGGCCACAAGCGCGGTGGCAGGCGCTGAGAGGGGGGATGGTTTGGAGTTCGGATTTTGGAGCCTGTAGGGCCCGAGCTTCCGCCTTCGCTCAAGGCTTCGGCGAGGCAAGCAAGGTCGCGCACTGCAGCCATCCCGTTGCCTGTAGGGCCCGAGCTTGCTCGTGGCCCGTTCAGCCTTCTGGCTGGAAACAGCCAAGGCACAAAGACGCAAAGATTTCCTCCCGTATTGCATCCCGTTGCCTGTAGGGCCCGAGCTTCCGCCTTCGCCTAGGCCGCTACGGCGGACAGGTGCTCGTGGCCCGATCAGCATTGGAGCGGCAATGCCAGCATCCTTTGTGCTTTCCGGGGCACGCCAAGAATCACATAGACGCGTCCCGATTCTTTCCCCTAAGATCGAATTGTCCAGCTCCTCCGAAAATCCCTCCCAAAAAACGCTCCGAAAAATGAAACTGAACGACTGCACCGAATTCGCCCGCAAGAAC
>DATIWI010000185.1:0-18119 GCA_035519475.1 Opitutaceae bacterium | reverse complement strand
TCTCGGCTCGACTGAGGAAGCGTCGTAGCGGACGCCAACGATCGCATTCGCACCAAGCTCCGCCGCGTGCTTTTCCAACGCGTCGAATGCCTGTCCGCGCGTCTGCTCACACATGGTCGTGTAAGCGCCAATCTTGCCTCCAATGATATTCTTCAAGCCGCCAACGATTCCCTGGGAAATCGTGGGAGAACGCACGATGATACCGCGCACGAGACCCTTGTGCTCGGTGATTTCGTAACCGGGGACGTCAAACGTGGTTGATGCTAGCATAAAGACTTTCGCAGACGCTCGAAGGTGACCGATGCCGGGCTCCGCGGCGACCGCGTTCTACCGGCGCAATGCTGCCCGGCATTCGGTCCGCCGCCTGGTTAGCGTCACGTCTGTTTGTAGACATCGCTCCGGTGACCGATCTTCGCGACCACGACGGTCAAGTGGGGATCGTGGATTTCGTATACAATGCGGTAATTACCTTGCCGGATTCTGTAGTACTCGAGGCCCGACAGCTTGACGCTCGATGAGGGCCGCGGATCGTCGCGCAGGCTCTCCACCCGGGCCAGGATCTTCTTCAGGTCCTTCTTGGGAATGCTCTCCACGTCCTTCCAGACGGAAAGACGGACCCGCAGGTCATATTTGTCCACGGCCTTTGAGTTCCTTCAGGAAATCGTGATACGAGACTGGTTTCTCAGACCGTCGGGCCTCAAGATCGGTCAAATCTTCAACGTCTTCTGCGAGGGCAACCCGGACGGCATGGTTCACGAGGTCGGAGACGCTCTTGTCGGCTTCAAACGCCTTGATGCGGAGAGCCCGGTGGAGGTCCTCTTGGAGATAAATGGTGGCTCTTTTCATGGGCGCCACCCTGACGGCATAACGCTATGACGTCAAGTCGCTATGGTTCGGATGAGGCTAACGGCGCAATTGGACCACGGATTCAATCGCGCAGTCTGCAACCTTTCGGAGGTAGGTCAGGACTTTGGTCCGCGCCAGTGGGTGTGGGTGAACGGCACGCGGCCCGGCCGTCGCCCTCGGTCGCGCTCGGGGCCCCGAGCCTGTCGAAGGGCCGCCGAACCGGTACTCGGAATCGGCTCGCCGGGAGGCTCGCCCTCCACCGTGGGAGCGACTCCGCTGCGCGGTGATCTAGGTCGTCCTTTGGCCCAGAACTCCGGCGGTGTCTCCGTGGTTCTCTCCACTTTTGCGCGCTTGGCGGCCTGAGGGTGCGGCGACAAAAAAACCCGCCGCGGGCGGCGGCGGGCCGCAAAGACAACGCGCGGATAGGCGGCGTCAGGCCTTCTGAACCAGACCGGCCTTCATGGCCTTCACCGAGACCCACACGCGCTTGGTGGCGCCGTTCGGCAGTTTGATGCGGATGTGCTGGAGGTTGGGCCGGAACTTGCGGCGCGTGATGCCGGTTACGTGCGTGCCGATGCCGCCGCTCTTCTTGGTCTGGCCCCTGCGGTGGATGATGTTGCCCTTCACGGGCTTCCTGCCGGTTAAAAAACAAATTCGTGCCATGGGATTCGCGTGGTGAAGGGGTCGGAGTAAAGAGCCGCGCTTCGGCGAAGCAAGGGAAAACTGGGGGAAGGGCGTGTTGTTTGATCGTAGGGCCGGACCTTGGTCCGCGCCGCTCTCCAGGTTCCTGCCGCTCTCGCGCAACCTCCAGGCAATCTGTCTGAATGAAAGAATCCTTGGCGGATTTGCTCAGGTGCAATTGCCGCTCCATGCGCGCTACTCCCGCCGGGCCCAGAGGACTTGGAACTTCTGCCCCATGTTGCCGGGATGCAAAAGCTGCAGCATACCCAGCTTGCGCGCACTGAACCGGCCCGCCTCCGCCACGGTCAGCCGGCTGAGCGCGGGCGCGGCGTGATTGACGAAGAATGCCTCCTGGGATTCGAGCACCGGCGGCGCGAAGCCGTGGGCGGTCAGCGCCTCACTCAGCCAGTCCCAGCAGACATGGCAGGTGAGATCCTGTTCGCCCGGCTGCGCGAGGAGATCGTCGCTCTGGCGATGGCGGCGATAGGCGCGGACCGTGCCGGCTGGGGTCGCCTCGGTCAGTTCGCGCCACGACTTGCCGTAATCGAAAGCGACAAAGAGGCCCGTCCACGGCTGGGCGGCGATCGCCGCGGCGAGTCGCTCCGCTGCGAGCGGCAAGTTAAGGCGGTAGCCATCCGGCGCGGCGGCAGGCAGGCGGGCGCGCACGGCCCGGACCTCGGGCGTGAGCTCGGGCAGGAGGATCTCCTCCAGCGCGCCGGCGTGCAAAGCGACGCCGCATTCTCGCCAGCCGCCGTTGGCCCAGACCAGGCGATGGCAGGGCTGGGCATCGAACAATTCATTCGAAAAGACAACGCAGCGCGGCGGCAATTCGAGCGCCCCGCCGAGCGCGATCGCCGTCACCGCGGCGAAGCGGTGGGGAACGTCTGCCAACACTGACGGCGCCGGGGATGCCCCGCCGCCCGCCGCTTCCGGGGCGGCGCCCGGGCTTTCGGCGCCGATCTCGACGAAGGAAAACCCGGCGGCGGCCTCGGCGCCGAGCAGATCGACGCACGCCGCCACCACAAGTTCACCAAAGACGGGACCGAGCGAGGCGGCCGTGAAGAAATCGGCGTCCGGCGCGCGCCCGATGCGCCGCCGCGGCCGCGCGTAGTAGCCGCATTCCGGGTGATACAACGCCAGTTCCATAAAACGCGCAAAGGACACGACTCCGCCGGCGCCGGCGGCCTGACGGAAGGCGGCGAGGAAGTCAGGTGAGATGTTCTGGATAACCTGCGCTGTCATGCGGAGCGCGTGACGTCTGGATAAGGGGGAGAGCGCGGCGCGGCCGGCACCGCCGAAGCCTCCAGGCGAGGGCGGGTCAGCGCCGCCCGGGCATTTGGCACGACTCGGGCGCCGGGTCCAAGCGGATTTTGCGTTAGCGCTCGGGATGACAGGACGCGGCGCTGCAAGGATGGCCATGATGATCCGAGCGGGCACCGGCTGGAGATGGGCTCGCCGACCCCAGGAGTCGAGGGGTGGGGGGCCGGGCCTTGCCTGCCCGCTGTAGTCCCGCGATGGCGGGACGGAGGCTGGGGTCCGCGCCGTTCTGCAAAGAAGGGCACCGACCAAGGTCGGGCCCTACACGTGCATTTACATCCCGCACCGGATGCGCACAGTAGGCCCATGCTCAAGCGCCTTCTCATCATCGCCTGTGGCGCCGCCTGCGGCATCCTGCTGGCCACGGCGGTGACGCGCTTCCACCCGGCGTGGAGCCTGTGGCCCAACCGGGATGTCGCGCGCGACACCGCCATCTTCCGCAGCGTGCTCAGCCTCGTCGGCGAGAACTACGTCGACGCGAAGGACGCGGACTATGACCGGCTGACGCACGCCGCGCTCGAGGGCATGCTGCGTTCGCTCGATCCCCACTCGGAGTTCCTCAAAGCCGACGCGTACCGGGAATTGCGCGAGGAGATGGACGGAAAATTCGGCGGCATCGGCGTGCAGATCGAGCGGCGCGACAACAAGGTGGTCGTCATCGCCCCCATCGCGGACACCCCGGGCGAGCGGGCCGGCATCCAGCGCGGCGACGAGTTCACCAAGGTCGACGGCGAGACCATCGAGAAGATCGGCGCCAACAAGGTGATCGAACGGCTGCGCGGCAAGCCCGGGACCAAGGTGAGCGTGACGCTGTACCGCCCCTCCACCAAGGCCACCCTCGAGCTGACCCTGACGCGAGAGGTGATCAAGGTGGGGAGCGTGCGCGACGCGCGGATCCTGGGCGACGGCATCGGCTACCTGCAACTGACGCAGTTCAGCGAGCGCACGGGCACGGAGTTCAAGAAAGCCCTGAAGCAGCTGCAGTCCGACGGCGCGAGGGCGCTCATCCTCGATCTGCGCAACAATCCCGGCGGGCTGCTCGACGCGGCCGTCGAGGTGGCGGAGCCGTTCTTCCGGCCCACGGAGCTCATCGTGTACACGCAGGGGCGGACCGCGGACAGCCGGGAGGAGATGCGCGCGGGAGCGAACGCCGGTGGCCTGGCCATGCCCGTGGCCGTGCTGGTGAATGCGGGCACCGCGAGCGCGGCCGAGGTGGTGGCCGGGGCGCTCAAGGACACGGCGCGCGCGGTGGTGGTGGGCGAGACGACGTTCGGCAAGGGTTCGGTGCAGACGGTGTTTCGCCTCAAGGACGGTGAGGCGCTCCGGCTGACGACCGCACGCTACTACACGCCGAGCGGCGTGAGCATCCACGAGAAGGGCATCGAGCCGCAGGTGCCGGTGGCGGTGTCGCCGGACGACGAGGCCAAGGTGCGCCTGCAGCGCCTGCGGCGGGACATCACCGATCCGAAGGAATTTGCCGCGCGCTTCGGCTTCGAGCCCATCGAGGACCGGCCCCTGCAGGCGGCGCTCGACGTTTTGAAAGGGGTGGAGCTGTTCACGGCGCGGAGCCAGTCGGCTCCCGCGAACTAGAGCGGAACGATGCAGTGGAAACGCGAACCGCGAATGAAATGGCCGGCTCCAAATGCGACGTAGGGCCGGTGTCTTGCACCGGCCGCATTTGCCGCGGCGCCTGCGAGAAAGTCGCCCTACGCCAACCAATGGACGGAAACTCATGATCCTTTCCATCGAGACCTCGTGCGACGAGACCGCGGTGGCACTGTTCGACCCGGCGCGCGGGCTCACGCTGGAACTGGTGCACAGCCAGATTGCCCTGCACGGGCGCTACGGGGGCGTGGTCCCCGATCTCGCCACGCGGGAGCACCTCCGCCATCTGCCGCCGCTGCTGCGGCGACTGCGGGAGGAGGGCGCGCTGGCTGGCATCACCTCCGTGGCGGTGACGCACGGGCCCGGGCTGGCGGGCTGCCTGGCGATCGGTCTGGCGGCGGCGAAGGCCCTGGCGTTGGAGCTGCGCGTGCCGCTGCTCGGCGTCAACCACCTGCGGGGCCATGCGTGGTCGCCGTTCATCGCCGGGCACGCGGCAGCGCCCGCTGCGTTCGACCGGAATCTCGCCGCGCTGTTGCCGCACCTGGGGCTGATCGTGTCGGGCGGCAACACCCTGCTGTTCCAGGTCAATCGCGACCGCCGCCTCGCGGTGCTCGCAAGCACGCGCGACGATGCGGCGGGCGAGGCGCTCGACAAGGGCGCGAAGCTGCTCGGGCTGGGCTATCCGGGCGGGCCGCTGATCGAGCAGCGCGCCGCCGGCGGCCGGCGGGACGCCTACGCTTTTCCCCGCGGCGTCGAACCCAACGACGACCTCTCGTTCAGCTTCTCCGGCCTGAAGACGAGCCTGCGCTACCGAGTCGAAAAGATGAGCACGGACGACGTGGCGGCGCGGCTGGAGGATTTGTGCGCAAGCTACCAGCAGGCCGTGGTCGATGCGCTGGTGAAAAAGACCGCGGCGGCGCTCGAGCGCGGCCCGGCGGCGGATGCGGGGGGCGCGGGGCCTGGGCATTTCGCCAGCCTCGGCCTGTCGGGCGGCGTGGCCAACAACGGGCTGCTGCGGTCTGAGCTGGCGGCCACGGCCCGCGCGGCCGGCATTCCCTTCCACGCCGCCCAGCCGCAGCATACCGGCGACAACGCGGCCATGATCGCCTTTGCCGCGTGGTGCGATCCGGCGGGCTGCGCGTCGAACGAGGTTCAAGCCCTCAGCATTGCGCCGAGCCTCGCCCTGGCAGCGGGTTGACGTGCCTGGTCGAAGAGACGCGGCAAGGAACGGGGGCGAGCGGCCGAACCGGAGAGAGAAGGAGCGGATCCCGGATCACGGCAACCCGCGCCGTTGATAAAGCGACAGCGTCCGCCCGAACAGGGGAAACGTCTCCACGCGGCGCAGGTGTTCCTCGCACCAGGTTTTCACGATGGGATGGAGACGGCGCATCTGTTGATCATACGGATAATAGCCGCGTCCGCTCATCTCGTCTGTGAGCAGGAAGAAGTCGCATTGTTGCAGGCGCTCGAAGATGAAATCGTCTGTTTGCGCCGCAACGCCGACCGGAAGCGCGACGGTGAACCACCGCCAGGTCCCGTGCCGTTCGTAACAGAGTACGCTCATGGTCCGGCCGTCGAGGAAGTCCAGCAGTTGATCGGCACCGATGCGCGGCGAGGCCAGCCCGGCCGCCGAGGCAGTCGCGTCCAGATAGTCGGCGAGTTGATTGACTTTACGGGCATCCGCCAGGAATTGCTGGTCGTAGGGCTGCGCGAGCTGGCGCCGCAGGAAATACTGCCCGCCCGCCGCCACGGCGACCACGGCCAGGCCCGCCGGGATGAGCCGCAGGATGGGGTTGCTCGCGTCGAAATCGATCCGGCGCAACAGCCACGCCCAAAGCCATAAGAGGAGCAAGACCACCCCGGGAACGAGGACGCCCAGCACGAACGGCGATTTCTGCCGGTCGGCGCACAGCACCGCCGCCGGCACGAGCAGGAAGACCAAGCCGAAAAACAGCCAGTTGCCATCGGCGGCGGGGGGGGGCCGGCGCGGCTTGAGGTGCCCGGCAACGAGGAGTAGGGCGATCAGGGCTGCCGCCGTGCCGCCGAAACAAAGGCCGAGCTGTTCGCGCCCAACGTGGCTGACGATGAATTCAAGGGCCCCCCATGGGTTTAATCCGGACGCCCTGGCGTCAGCCTCCACGCTGGTGACGTGGCCGACCCAGTAATAATTGTAGATCGAGAAGCGATTCGGCCAGACCGTCAGGACGAACGGCACCGCGGCCGCGATTCCGGCCGCGAGCAGATTGCGCAGCCGCAGCCGGCGCGAGTCGCCGAGCAGAATCCAGATCGTGCAGACCAGAAAGATGGGGGCAAAATACGCGCCGGTCAGAAACCGCCCGATCACCGTCACGCCGGCGGCGACGCCAAAAACCACCGACCAGCCCAAAGAGCGGAAACCGGCGGTCAGCAGGGCGCAAGCCGCCGTGACTCCCACCAGACACATGGCGCCATGGTCGAGACGGAAATCCACGGCGCTGCCCGCGTCGACCGTCCAAGGTCCGGCCAGACAAAGCAGGATGCCGAAACCGATCCAACCGAGCGGGCGCGAGCCGCTCACCCGCGGGACCGCTGCCAGCAAGGCCGCCTGCCAGGCGAGAAACGCAAGCATGTTCAGGCTGAGCGCCGCGCTGCGCGAGGGAGACCCCACGAGCCAGAACGCCAACACGGCAAGAACATCGTGCAGGGTCCCTTGAGCGGCCTGATTCGTGAGCGTTGCCCTGAGGGCATGCCACAGACCGTGTGCGCGCAGATCCTCGTAGCCCGCGTAGGCTTCGGCGAGGTACTGGGTTTGATCGGTCCAGCGGGGGAAGAAGTGAGCGTGGTGCCGGGAAGTCATCCGGTCGAACACCAGGAACTCGGCGAGCATGAGCAGCAGGGCGGTCAGCCACGTCCGCTGCGTTGAGCTCAAGCCGAGGGCGATCATGGGAGAGCAGCCGGGGCCGTCATGCCGTCATATTCACCGGCGGATTGGTCGCGATGAGACGACGGATGTCAAGGCGCCCGTCCGACGTCGATCGCTGGATTCGCGCTGCCGCGGTTCGGATCGGTTTTTCGGATGAAATGAGGCCACACCGGCGCGGGAGTCAGCGTTTCCGACCGCGCCTCTGCTGCAGTGAGGCCGGGGATATCGGCGGAAGAAGGACTGCCACGGTTTCGGCTGCGATCGCCGGACATCCGAGGCAGGAATCGGCGGGGATTTCCCGGCGCAGGTCGGCTTCCGGCCTGAGTGAATCTCTGTTCGCGACCCGGAAGGCCAGGAAAATCCAGGCGGCCAGACCGAGCCTATGCGTACTCGCGGCGGAGGTTGCTCGGCAGCAGGCCGAGTTCCTCGCGGTACTTCGCGACCGTGCGCCGGGCAATGTTGATTCCCTTCGCCTGCAGCTTGGCCACGATCTCCTGGTCGGACAGCGGATGCGCCCGGTCCTCGCCCGCGATGAGGTCGCCGATCATCTCCTTGACGCTCGTATTGGAGACCGCGGCGCCGCTCTGCGCCTGGTAGCCGGGAGTGAAGAAATACTTGAATTCAAAGACGCCGTAGGGCGTCTTGATGTATTTGTTGGCGATGGCGCGGCTCACCGTCGTCTCGTGCACGCCCACCGCGTCGGCGATCTGGGTCATCGTGAGCGGCTTCAGCTTCGAGACGCCCTGCTCGAAGAAGTCCCCCTGGACCTTGAGGATCTCGCGGGTGATGCGCTCGATGGTCTGCTGTCGCTGCTCGATGGAATTGATCAGGAAGCGCCCGGAGCGCATGCGCTCGCGCAGGTAGTCGCGCTCCTCCTTGGAAAGCTGGCCCTTGGCAATCATCTCCCGGTAGGTCTGGCTGATTCGCAGCCGCGGAATGTAATCGCTGTTCAGATCGATCCGCCACTTGTCGCCGTCCTTTTCGACGGTGACATCGGGAACGACGACCCGGTTGCTGTCCTCGGCGAACCGCCGCCCGGGCGCGGGATCGAGCGTACCGATCTCCCCGATGGCCGCCTGGATTTCGTCGACCGACGCGCCCAGGCGCCGGGCCAGATCGGGAATGCGGCGACGCGTAAGCAGCTCGAATTGCTCGCGGACGATCCGCGCGGCGAGGGAGGTCCCCCGGCCCTTCGCCTCGAGCTGGAAAAGCAGGCACTCCGCCAGGCTCTGCGCGCCGATGCCGGGTGGATCGAACGTCTTGAGCAGCTTCTGGGCCGCCTGCACGTCCTCGAGGGCGAGGCCGGACATCAGCGCGATGTCGGGCGGCGTGGCCATGAGAAAGCCGCGGTCGTCGAGGCTGCCGACCAGGTAGCGGATGGCCGCGAGCACCTTCGGGGGGCAGTCCGTGAGCTCGGCCTGCCGCATGAGATGCTCCTGCAAGGAAGTTTCGGTGACGAGCGAATCGAAGAAATGCTGGCGTTTCTCGGCTGCCTCGGAGGTATAGGGTTGCGCGCCGCCCGCCTGGGCCAGGTAGTCGCGGTAATCGTCGTCGAGCTTGGTCAGGACCTCGAATTCCTTCGAGAAATCGAGCTCCTCGCGCCGTTCCGGCTCCTCCCGGTTTTCCCCATCGGGCGGCGTGTCCGCGGCCGGCTGGTCGAGGCTTTCGCCCTCCATCGGCTCCTCCTCCAGCGTCGGATTGCTCTGGAGTTCCTCCTGGATGACCGAGCGGAGGTCGAGCGCCGCAACCTGGAGGATCTTCAGCGACTGGCGCAGCTGCGGCGCCAGCACCATCTGCTGGGTCTGGCGCTGGCTGAGGTGCTGCTGGAAGCCCGGCCCACTCATGAGTCAGGTGGCGCGCTTGCCGGGCGGGGGTCAGCCCACCGGCGACGGCTCCGACGTGAGCAGCGCACCGCTCGGCTCGGGTTGTCCGAACAGCTCGCGCAGATAGACGCCGAGCTTTTCGTTGGTGGGACCGTAGCGGTCGCTGTAGAGGTACAGCTCCAAATCGGTCAGCAGTTCGGAAGCTGACTGGTAGCGCTTGTTGCGATCGCGCTCGAGGACCTTGTGGAGGATCACCTCGAGCTTCCCGTCGATGTCCGCACGGAGCGACGAGAAGCGCGGGATCGGCATCGTGAGCACGTTCTTCCGCGATTGCAGGCGGTCGTCGGCGCGGAAGATGTTCCGGCGCAGCAGCAACTCGGTGAGCACGATGCCCAGCGAGAAGAGATCGGCGCGGGCATCCGTGACCGCGTAGCTGGCCTGCTCGGGCGAGCAATACTCGTCCTTGCCCGGGACCACCTTGCCTTCCTCATTGTACATGAGGTTGAGGGCCTTCGCGATGCCGAAGTCCGTCAGCTTCACGTCACCCTCGTAGGCGAGCATCACGTTCTTCGGGTTGACGTCGCGATGGACGATATTGAGGTGCTGGCCGTCGCGTCCGGTCTTCTGGTGGGCGTAGGTCAGGCCGCGGGCGACCCGGGAGGCGATGAAGACCGCGAAATCGATGGGGACGGGGCGATTCAGCGCCCGATGCCGCTCGATGAACTGCTCGAGGTTCACGCCGCTGACGAATTCCATCACCATGAAGTGCTGCCCGCCGATCAGACCGAGGTGGTAGGTCTGGACGATGTTGGTGTGGATCAGGTCAGCCACCAGGCGCGCCTCGCCGATGAAATTCTTCTGGAACTCCGGGATGCTGGAGTACTCCTCGCGAATCAGCTTGATGGCAACGACCTTGCGGAAGTTGCCCGTGCCGTGCTGGAGCGCCTCATAGACGACCCCCATGCCGCCCTCCGCGATTTTGCGGACGAGCTCGTAATGGAGCTCGTTGAGAATGAGTTTGAGCGCTGCCACGGCCCGAGGGAAACGCAGTCCCTGTTGGGTGGCAAGATTGCAGATTTCAAAACTAGCATGAAAATTGCTTCACTTTCTGCTTGACCCGCAGTAGGAGGGCCGCGCCGGCGGGCGGCGGGCGCACGGATTGCCGCCCCGCGCGACGGGAGGGAGACGCGCACCGCGCAGTGGGCAGGCCCGACGCCGCGCCGCCTCACACCGCGGCCTCGTGCAGGGCAACGATGCCGAAGGTGAAGGCGGAGGCGGTCACGGAGGAGAAACCGCCGGCGCGGAACTCCGCGCTGAGCTGCTGGCGCGACGGGAATTGATCGATGGAAGCGCCGAGGTATTCGTAAGCCGTCCGGTCGCCGGTGATCAGGCCGGCGAGGCGGGGCAGGACGCGGCGGAGATAGAAATAATAGAGGGGCCGAAGGGCCCGATGCGGTTGGGAGAACTCCAGCACAAACAGCCGGCCGCGCGGCGCCCGCAGCACGCGGCGCATTTCGCGCAGGCCGCCGGCTCGGTCCGCCAGGTTGCGCAGACCAAACGCGATCGTGACGGCATCGACGCTGGCATCAGCCAGCGGCAGGGCCAGGGCGTCGCCCGGGCGGAAGCTGAGGTTGGCGCTGCCGGCGGAGCGGCGCCGCTTGGCTTCGGCCTTGTCGAGCATGGGCTGGCAGAAATCCATGCCGATGATCTCCGCGGCGGCCGGGAGGCGGCGGGCGAGGGCGAACGCGACGTCGCCGCTGCCCGTGGCCAGATCGAGCACGACCTGCGGCTGGGCGCGACTCACCGCCGCGACCAGCCGGCGGCGCCAGCCGCGGTCCGCACCCGCACTCAGCAGGCGGTTGGCCAGATCGTAGCGCGGCGCAATGCGCCCGAACATTGTCGCGATCTCGGCGGGATCAGGCATGGCGGGGGCGGGGCGCGGGGGCTGTGGAAGTGGGCTAACCTTCGCCGGCGCCCCGCTTGAAGCGGTCGACCACCCAGCGCGACAGGACCTTGTCGGGGGCGTCGACGACCTCGCGCGTGATCGCAAATCGCCGCGAGTCGCCGTCGCGCGTGATGAGCTTCAGCCCGTGATGGAAGTCGCGGAATTTCTCCTCGCACAACGCGCGGATGGTCTTGTCGGTGGCCAGGCTCAGTTCGATGAGCCGTTCGATGGCGCCGTCGTCGAACGCCAGCTCGAAGCCGTATTCCTTCTGAAAGCGCGCGGCGTACGCGGCCACGTCGGTCTTGAGAACGTCGCGCTGTTGGGCGGCGTTCAGCCGCAGCAACGCCTGCAGGGCTTCGACCGGCTGCGCGACGGTGGCGCGATCGATGCGGAACGATTTGATTGCGGTCGAGGGCAGCTCAAACTTGAAATTGCGCAGCACGCGCTCGAGCACCGTCATCAGGCCGCGGGCGCCGATGTTCTCGGCCTGGGCCTGGCCGGCGATCTCGCGCACGGCGTCGGGCGTGATTTCGAAGTCGATGCCGTAGCCGGAGAAGTCGGCGCGGTATTGCTGGAGGATGCTGCCCTCCGAGGTGAGCAGGATCTTTTCGAGATCGTCGGCGGTGAGCGCCTGGCAGGCCACGCGCACGGGCAGGCGGCCGACGAATTCGGGTTCGAGACCGTAATCGATGAAATCGCGGCTCTGGGCGAGCTGCTGGAGGTCGGCGTCGCTGGTGGCGCGGTCGCGGCCCGCGGAGGCGAAGCCCACCTGGCCGCTCTGGAGGCGGCGCTTGACCTGGTCGGCGAGCTTGTCGAACGCGCCGCTCACGATGAAAAGGATGTGCCGCGTGTTGATCGTGCGCCGGCGGGGGCGCGCCTGGCGTTGAAAGTCCATCAGCGCCTGGATCTGGCCGGCGATGTCGGTCTGGCTGTGCAGATTGACGTCGGTCTCCTCCATCAGCTTGAGCAGGTTGATCTGCACCCCGCGGCCGGAGACGTCGCGGCCGATCGCGGGGCCGGCGGAGGAGGCGATCTTGTCGATCTCGTCGATATAGATGATGCCGTACTGGGCGAGATCGACGTCGCCATCCGCGGCCTTCACGACGTCGCGCACGAGGTCCTCGACGTCGCCGCCGACATAGCCGGTCTCGGAGAATTTCGTGGCGTCCGCCTTGACGAAGGGCACGCCGATGAGCTTGGCGATGCAGCGCATGAGGTACGTCTTGCCGACGCCCGTGGGGCCGAGCAGCAGGATGTTCTGCTTGGCGTAGTCACGCTCTCCCAGGGTCTGGTCTTCCAGGCACTGGCGCACGTGGTTGTAATGATCACAGATGGCGACCGAGAGCACTTTCTTGGCCTCGGCTTGCTGGATGACAAAGCGGTCGAGGTAGTCGCGGATCTCCCGTGGTTTGAGATTAAACTCGCGGATGCGCCGCAACGTGGCTTCGTGTTTCTTTTCAATCTCGTTCTCTCCGTCTCCGGCGGGGACTCCGTGCGGCGTCGCGGGCTGCGAAAAAAACGACTTAACATTCGAGCCTTTAAGGAGTTCCTGAATTTGCTTTGGCAGATTCTCGTAGGGATCGGGCGGAATCGGGTCGCTCATTTTAAGGAAATTGTAAGCCTTTGATGTTGACGGAGTTTACTCTTGGAATACCGTGAGGCCATCCCACTTTGGAATATTGAGAAAGGAAACACCATGTCGACCAACCTGACGAAACGCGAGATTGTGCTGCAAATCTACGAGAAGACCGGATTTCCGCAGAAAGAGGTACAGACCACCGTTCAGATGACTTTGGATATTGTGATGAACGCCCTGGCGGATGGCCGGAACGTGGAGCTCCGCAATTTCGGCGTGCTGGAAGTGCAGGTGCGCAAGGCACGTGTGGGCCGCAATCCCAACAAGCCGGAGACCGAGGTCATCATCCCGCAGCGGGCGGTGGTCAAGTTCAAGTCCGGCAAGATCCTCAAGGCGAAGCTGAAGAAGCTGGACCTCGGCGCACTGCAAAATAAGGGTGGCGAAGCGCCGCCCCCGCCTGCAACCTGAGTGGTTGCATGCCTTTGTTTCAGTCCCTGCCCGGTTTCCGGGAGTTTTACCCTGAGGCGCTGGCGCGCCGGAATCACATTTTCCGCGTCTGGCGCCAGTGCGCGCTCGCGTCGGGCTTCGTCGAATACGACGCGCCGGTGTTGGAGCCGCTCGAGCTCTACAAAGCCAAGTCAGGCGAGGAGATCGAGCAGCAGCTGTTCAGCTTCACGGACAAGGGCGGGCGGGAGGTGGCGCTGCGGCCGGAGCTCACGCCGACGGTGTGCCGGATGGTCGGGGCGCGGGCGAACGCGCTCAAGCGGCCGATCAAATGGTTCAACCTCGGCGAGTTTTACCGCTACGAGCGCGCGCAGAAGGGGAGGCAGCGCAGTTTTTTCCAGCTCAACGCGGACATCTTCGGCGAAGCCGGACCGGAGGCGGAGATTGAGCTCATTGCCCTGCTCATCCGGTGCTTCGCGGCCTTCGGGCTCACCGCGCGGGACTTCACCGTGCGGCTCAGCGATCGCGACCTGTGGTTCTATTATTTGCAGGCGTTGGGGCTGGAAGAAGCTTGCGTGCGCGCCCTGCTCGTCGCCATCGACAAATTCGACAAGATCGGCGAGGCGGCGTTCAAGGGGTACGCGGAGCAGAATGGGCCGCTGGATGAGGCGGTGAAGGGGAAGGTGCTGGCTTTCCTGCAGATCAAGAGCCTCGAGCAGCTGGCCGGCGTCTTGGGGGCGGTGGGAAATGAAACGCTGCAGCGGCGCCTCGCGGAATGGCGCCGGCTGCTCGACGGGCTCGCGGCCATGGGGCTCGCCGATTTCGTCGCGGTGGATCTGGGCGTGGTGCGCGGACTGGCGTATTACACGGGCTTCGTGTTCGAGGCCTTTGACCGGCGGGGCGACTTGCGCGCGCTGGCCGGAGGCGGCCGCTACAACGATCTCGTCAAGAAGCTCGGCGGGCCCGACCTGCCGGCGGTGGGTTTTGCCATTGGGGACGTGACCACGGGGCTCCTGCTGGAGGAGCGCGGCCTGCTGCCGGCCTATGTCAGCGCGCCCGACGTCTTCGTGGCCTACGACGGCGAGGCCGGGCGGGCCGCGGCGTTTCCCGCCATCTGGCAGATGCGGGCGGCGGACTTGCGGGTGGACTACTGCCTCCGCGAGGTGGCCTTCGGCAAACAACTCAAGGCCGCGCTCGAGTCGGGGGCGAAGGTGGCGCTGCTCTATGGCGGCGACGAACTGGCGCGCGGCGTGGTCCGGGTGCGCAATCTGACGGACCGCACGGAGCGCGAGGTGCCGCGCGAACAGGTGACGGCGGCGGTGACGGATTTTCTCGCGGGAGAATGACGTGCCGCGGCGACCGGCCATGGTCTGGCTCCAATTCGTCTTGGTGGCGTTCGGCGCCGTGGGCTTCGCCTACCTGGTGCTCATGGCCTATGCGTGGGTGGCCTCCGACCGGATGATCTTTCATCCTCCGCCCCCGAGTTATCCGGACGGACCGCAAATTCTGAAGATTCCGGCCGCGGACGGCGTGCGGCTGGCCGCACGCCATCTGCCGTGGCCGGCGGCCCGGTACACGCTGCTCTATTTTCACGGCAACGCGGAGGATCTGGGCGAAGTGGAACCGACCCTTGCGGAACTGCGCGACCGACTGGGCGTGGCGGTCGTGGGCTGGGACTACCGGGGTTACGGCCGGAGCGGCGGGGTCGTCGGCGAGCCGGCCACGCTGCGCGACGCGCACACGGTGCTGGCCTATGTGACGGACACGCTCGGCGTGCCCGCGGAGCGCGTGATCCTTTATGGGCGCTCCCTCGGCGGCGCGCCCGCGGCGGACCTGGCGGCGACGCATCGCTGTGCCGGCCTCATCTTCCACGGCGCGTTCACGAGCGCTTTCCGGGTGATGACGCAGGTGCGCCTCCTGCCGTTCGACAAGTTCATCGTCCTGGAGAACCTGCCGCGCGTGACTTGCCCGGTGCTGGTCCTGCACGGCACGGCAGACGAGGTGATTCCCTTCCGGCACGCCCAGCGGCTCTTCGCCGCAGCGCCGGGCCCGAAGTTCAAGCTGTGGGTCGAAGGCGCGGGGCACAACGACCTGATCGAGACCGCCGGGGACGCCTACTGGCAGGCGCTGCGCGATTTTGTCGGCCGGCTTTAGGCCGACGCGCCGCCGGCGCGCGTCATCGCAGGTGCTTCGGCCCGAAGGCGGCGGGCAGCAGTCGGTCGAGGGTGGCGACGATGCGCTCCCGCGACCGGCAGGTGCAGACAATCGCGGCGCGCGGACCGAATTCGCTGATGACCTGCCGGCAGGCGCCGCACGGCGGCGTGGGGTGGCGGGTGGGCGTGTGCACCGCCACGGCGACGATTCTCCGCTCGCCCGCGGCCACCGCCTGGAAGAGCGCCGCGCGCTCGGCGCAGATGCCGAGATTGGAGGAGGCGTTCTCGACATTAACCCCGGCGAAGATCCGGCCGCTGCCGCCGAGCACCGCGGCGCCGACGCGGAACCGGGAGTAGGGCGCATAGGCGCGGCGGGCGGCCGCGCGGGCGGCCGCGATCAGCCGGCGGCGTTGGAGGGGCGAAAGGTTCATGAGGGCGATACGATGACGGATGGCGGGCCGGCTCACAACCCAAACTCCGCCTTGACCTCGGCGAACTTCTCCACCGCGAACGCGAGGTCATCGCGGGTGTGCACGGCCGAGACCTGCGTGCGGATGCGGGCCGTGCCCGGCGGCACGACCGGATAGAAGAAGCCGACGGCATATACCCCCTTTTCCAGCAACCGCGCGGACACCCGTTGGGCGAGGGCGGCGTCGCCGATCATCACCGGCACGATCGGATGGGTGCCGGGCTTGATCGTGAGGCCCGCGCGAGTGAGCCCCTCGCGGAAGAAGCGCGTGTGGGCCTCGAGCCGGTCGCGCAGCTCGGTCGACGCGCTGAGGAGGTCGAGGGCCGCGACCGACGCGGCCGTGATGGCCGGCGCCAGGGTGTTCGAAAACAGGTACGGGCGCGATCGCTGGCGGAGCAGCTCGATCATCTCCTTGCGGCCGCTGGTGTAGCCGCCGCTGGCGCCGCCGAGCGCCTTGCCGAGGGTACCGGTGACCAGATCGACCCGGCCCAGGACGTCGCAATGCTCGGGGGTGCCCCGGCCGCGGCGACCCATGAAGCCGACCGCGTGGCTGTCGTCGACCATCACGAGGGCACCGTGGGCTTCAGCCAGATCACAAATGCCGCGGAGGTCGGCGATGTAGCCGTCCATGGAGAACACGCCGTCGGTCGCGATGAGCTTGAAGCGCGCGCCGGCGGCCTCCGCCTCCCGCAGGCGGGCCTCGAGGTCGGCGAGGTCGTTGTTCTTGTAGCGGTAGCGCTGGGCCTTGCAGAGGCGGATGCCGTCGATGATCGACGCGTGGTTCAGCTCGTCGCTGATCACGGCATCGTCGGCGGAGAGCAGGGTTTCGAACAGGCCGCCGTTGGCGTCGAAGCACGACGAGTACAGGAGGGTGTCGTCGGTCCCGAGAAAGGCGCTCAGGCGGGCCTCGAGCGTCTTGTGAATCTCCTGCGTGCCGCAGATGAACCGCACGGAGGCCAGCCCATAGCCCCAGCGGTCGAGCGCGGCGTGCGCCGCGGCGATGACGGCGGGATGGTCGGCGAGGCCAAGGTAGTTGTTGGCGCAGAGGTTGAGAACCTGCTGCCCGGAGGTGACCCCGATCCGGCCGCGCTGGGGCGTGGCGATGATGCGTTCCCGCTTGAAGAGGCCGGCGCGGTCGATGTCGGTCAGCGTCGCGCGCAGGTGCGCGGCAAAGCCTGGGTGGAACATGCCGGGAGTATGGCAGGCCGCCGGGCAAAGCCTAAGCAAAAAACGGCTGCGCCCCGAGACTGGACGGCGGCGCCTGTTTGTGTGATGAATACCGGCAGCCTGGCTGCAACTCCCAACCCCCTCGTCGTATGAGCCTCGTCTTTCTGGTCTTCACCAACCTCGTTCTGGTCACCCGGCTGTGCCACCAAGTGAGGGAAGGAGGGGTGAACTGGCGGCTGTGGGGCACGAAGATGGGGATCGAGCTGGCCGGGCTGGCGCTGTTCGAGTGGCATTCCTGGCTGCTGGCCGCCGCGGCCACCGTGGTGGTGATGAATGTCGCGGGTGTGCTGTGGGAGGCGCTGGGCTGGCGGCGCAACGCCGGGCATTTCGTGCTCGGCCTGATCTACCTGCTGGCGCTGAGCGTGTGGTTTTCGCCGGCGTTCGGATTGAAGTTCTGGCCGGCCGTGGAGGCGGTGATCACGGGGTTCGGGCAGTGGACGGCCTTTGAGGCGATCTTCGAGAGCTCGTTCTCGACCACGGCGATGCTGGTGCTCTTCGGGCTGCTCATCGCGATGAGCGAGATGAACCTCGCGGTGCGCGCCGTGTTCGACTATCTGAACCTCAAACCGCGGGCGGCGGCCGATTCGGAGGAGGTGGACGTCGTTGCCTACGATCGGGGAAGGGTGATCGGCTTCCTCGAGCGGGCCCTCGTTTATTTCTTCGTGCTGGGCGGGCACTACGATGCCGTGGGCCTGGTGCTCGTCGCCAAGGCGTTTGCGCACATCCGGCACAGCGAAGACCGGGAATCGCTGGAGTACGTGCTCATCGGCACTCTGCTCTCCTTCGGGCTGGCGATCGCGGTGGGCGAACTCGTGAATCACCTCAGCGCGGCCTGAGGCGCGCGCCGCCGTCGCCGCCGTCGCCCGCTCAGGCGCTCTCCCAGTTGAGGATGATCTTGCCCGACTGGCCGGAACGCATCAGGCGGAAGCCCTCCTCAAACTCGGCGCAGGGGAAGCGGTGGGTGATGACGGGCGTGATGTCGAGGCCGCTTTGGATGAGCGCGGTCATCTTGTACCACGTCTCGTACATTTCGCGGCCGTAGATGCCGCGGATCGTGAGCATGTTGAAGACCACCTTGTTCCAATCGATGGCGGCCTTTTCCGGCATGATGCCGAGCAGGGCGATGCGACC
>DATIWI010000184.1:0-48103 GCA_035519475.1 Opitutaceae bacterium | reverse complement strand
CGCCGGCGCGGCGAGCGCGCATATCTTGCCATTATTTTTTGATTAGTCCTGACGATGAATGCGCAGCTATGTCTAATGATTCCAGCGGCGTGGTGCGGCGGGGCAAAATTTGGTTTACATGGCGGAACCCATTGCCCTTCTTCTTCTTTCGACCTTAATCACGCTTCAACGCATCGTGAACCAGCACTGTTCGCGCAAGAGGTTCTTCACTCAAATGGCGGGGTGGTTTGCCGCCGTCGGGCTGTTCGGCCGGCGGGTGCGGAAGCCGGCGCTGCCCGCCCCGACCGTTGCAGTCCGTCCCGAAGTCCGGGCCGTGCCCCGCCGCGCGGATTCGGTCTAGCCTGGCACCCGGCAGCCCCTCATAGCCGACCCGGCCTATGTCGCACGTCTTTCCGAAGTGGTCCAACGCGCTCCCGGGACAGCTCATCGTCTTTCTGTTGGTGCTGAGCGCGACGGTCGCGGCGGGGGTCACCTACTACTGCACGCCCAAATACCTGCGGGTGGGCTACGCGCCGGTCCAGCCCGTGCCCTATGACCACAGTCTGCACGTGGGCCAGCTCGGGCTCGACTGCCGCTATTGCCACAGCAACGTCGACCAGTCGGGTTTCGCCAACCTTCCCACCTCGCAGACGTGCATGAATTGCCACAAGCTGGTCAAGCCCCAGAGCCAGCTGCTGGCGATCGTGCGCGCGAGCTATGAAAGCGGTGAGCCCGTGCCGTGGGTGCAGGTGCACAAGGCCCCCGACTACGTCTACTTCAACCACGCGGCGCATGTGAATCGCGGCATCAACTGCGTCGAGTGCCACGGGCCGGTCAACCAGATGCCGGTCGTGGTCCACGCCGAGTCGCTCAGCATGAAATTCTGCCTCAATTGCCATCGCCATCCGGCGGATTTTCTCCGCGCCCCGGCGGATGTCTACAACCTCGATGCGCCGACGCTCGCCGCCCAGGGCCGGACCGCCGAGGCGGCGAAGCTGGTCCGCGATTGGAACGTCAAGCCGCCGGAGAGCTGCTCCGGCTGCCACCGATGAAACGCCCCGTTGAGCATCCGGCGCCCACCGAACGCGAGCTGAGCGGTCCGCGTTACTGGCGCAGCCTCGACGAACTGGCCGCCACCCCCGGCTTTCGCGAGTACCTGGAGCGCGAGTTCCCCGAGGGCGCGGCGGAACTGGCGGGCGTGGATCGACGCCAATTCCTCAAGCTCATGGCCGCTTCGTTCGCGCTCGGCGGCGTCGGCTTGGCGGGCTGCCGCCGGCCGGAGGCGTATGTGCTGCCGTACGGCAAGTCCGTCGAGGAGGTGAAGGACGGTCTCCCGCTCTATTTTGCCACGGCGCTCCCGCTGCGCCGTGCCGCCGTCCCGCTCGTTGCGGAGACCTATCAAGGCCGTCCGACCAAGTTGGAGGGCAATCCCTCCTACCAGCGCCATGGCGGTGCCAGCAGCCTCCTCGCCCAGGCGTCGGTGCTCGACCTCTACGATCCCGACCGCGCCACGGTGCATCTGAAGGATGGCGCGGAGCTGTCGGCCGCGGCGCTCCACGATCTGCTCGGCGCGCTTCGCGTCCGGTTCGACGCGTCTCGAGGGGCGGGTCTGGCGTTCCTGGCGGAGTCCTCCGGTTCGGTCACGCGGACCGCGCTCGTGACCCGGCTTCGGGCGAGATTTCCGGAGGCGATCTGGGCGGAGTACGAACCGGTCGTCGACGATCCGCCGGTCGAAGCCGCCCGCGCGGCGTTCGGGCGCGAGGTGAGGCCGGTCTACCGCTTCGCCGCGGCCCGGCGCATCGTCAGCTTGGATGGCGATTTCCTCCAAACCGGGCCCGACGCCCTGGCCCAAGCGCGCGGTTTTGCCGAGGGCCGCCGCGTTGCCGCGCCGGACGCGGCCGATCGCATGAATCGCCTCTACGTCGTGGAGAGTGGCCTCTCCGTCACGGGGGCCATGGCCGATCACCGGCTCCGCCTGGCCTCCGGCCACGTGCCGGCCCTCGCCGCCGCGCTGGCCGGCCGCGTGCTTGAGACCGACACTTACGCCTCCCTCGCCTCGCACTGCGCGGTGAATCCGGCTTGGATCGTCGAGTGCGCCGCCGACCTGCTCGCGCACAAGGGCGAAAGCCTCGTTCTCGCCGGGGCGCATCAGCCCGCGGCGGTCCACGCGCTGGCCTATTTGATGAATGCGGCGCTCGGCAACATCGGCCGAACGGTTGATTTCGTCGCCGTCGAGACGGCGGCCGCGGCGACGATCCAGCAGCTCGCTGGCGCCATCAAGGCCGGTTCGGTCAAGACCCTTGTGATTCTCGGCGGCAATCCCGCCTACAACGCGCCGGCGGAGCTCGACTGGCCCGCGCTGCAGAAATCGGTGCCCGAGGTCGTGCGGCACGGCTACTATGTCGATGAAACGTCGGCGGTGGAATCGGCGGCGCGCATCCACGTGGCCGCGACGCACTACCTCGAGTCGTGGGGCGATGCGCGCACGGGCGATGGCACGATCGTGCCCGTCCAGCCCATGATCCTCCCGCTTTTCGCCGGCATGTCCGAGCTGGCGCTGCTGGCCCGGCTCGCCGGGGAGGAAGCCACCGACCCGTACACGCTGGTGTTCAATGCGATCACCAAACTGGCCGGGGGCGAGCCGGAGAAGGCGTTCCGCCGCTTCCTGTACGACGGCCTGCTCGACGGCACGGCGTGGCCGGCGATCGCGGGACTGGAGCCGCGGGCGGACGCGGCGGCTGCGATCCTGGCAGACGCGCCCGGGCCGCCGGCGTTTGGACCGCAGAGCCTGGAGGTGCGCTTCGTTGCGGACGGCAGGGTGGACGACGGGCGTTTCGCGAACAACGGCTGGCTGCAGGAGTGCCCCGACCCGATCACCCGGCTCACCTGGGACAACGCGATCCTGGTCTCGCCGCGACTCGGCAAGGAACTCGGACTGCTGCCGCACTCGGCCGGAATCGTGCAGGTGGCGCGGACGGAAACCTCGGATTGGGTCGCGGGCGGCGCCATGGCCCACGTCGGCATGCTCCGGGTGGGCGACCGAGCCGTCCGCGGCCCCTTGCAGATTCAGCCGGGGCTCGCCGACTACACCGTCGTCGTGGCGCTCGGCTACGGTCGCACCCATTCAGGCCGCGTCGGCAATGGCGCCGGCTTCAACGCCTATGCCCTGCGCACCAGCGCGGCGATGCATGCCGCGGCCGGCGCCACGATCGAGGTCCTGCCGGGCGAGTGGTACCGCCTTGCCAACACCCAGGAGCATTGGTCCATGGAGGGCCGCGAAATCATTCGCGAGGCAAACGCGGATGAATTCAGACGCAATCCGGAGTTCGCTGCCGCGCTCGGCCTGGAGCCGCACAGCCCGCCCTACGATGCGCCGAGCGCCAAGCTGCCGCTGGAGGAGAAGGTCCGGGAAATTCCCCGCGGCAATTCGCTCTACGAGACGCCGAAGTTCGACGGTCTGCACCAGTGGGGCATGTCGATCGATCTCAATACCTGCATTGGTTGCCAGGCATGTGTCGTGGCCTGCCAGGCAGAGAACAACATTCCGATCGTCGGGAAGGACCAGGTGTCTCGCGGCCGCGAGATGCATTGGATCCGCATCGACCGCTACTATTCGGACGGGCGCATTGCGCCGGGCGCCTTTGGCGGGGTCGAAAACCGCGAGATTCCCGAGGATCCACAGGTGTCCCTTGAGCCCATGGCCTGCCAGCAATGCGAACTGGCGCCGTGTGAAACGGTCTGCCCGGTCAACGCGACCGTGCATGACAACGAGGGCCTGAACGTCATGGCCTATAACCGGTGCGTCGGCACCCGCTATTGCGCCAACAACTGCCCCTACAAGGTCCGCCGCTTCAACTACTTTGACTGGAACAAGCGCGCCACTGACGCCGTGTACCTGGGGCCGCTGGGCCACCAGAAGGAGATGCCCGAGCTGCTCAAGATGGTGCGCAATCCCGAGGTCACCGTGCGCATGCGCGGCGTGATGGAGAAATGCACCTATTGCGTCCAGCGGATCGAGAACGCCAAGATTCAGCAGAAAGTGAAGGCGGCGCAGGCGGGCAAGCCCGGCGACGTGGTCGTGCCCGACCGTGCCTTCAAGGTCGCCTGCGAGCAGGCCTGCCCGGTCGAGGCCATCGTGTTTGGCAACTTGCTCGACCCGGACAGCGCGGTGGCGCAAGCCAAGGCGCAGCCGCGCACCTATGCCGTCCTCGGCTACCTCAACGCCCGCCCCCGCACGACCTACCTCGCCAAGCTGCGCAATCCCAACCCGCGGATGCCGGATTACGCCGACCTGCCGCTCAGCCGGCGCGAGTACAACCTGAAGAGTCGTACGGCGGAGGCGGAGAAGACCTGAGCGCCCCATGAATCACGTGGAATCCAGCGCAGCGACGGCGCCGGCCATTCTGGCCGAGGTGAGGCCGGCCGCCCTGCCGCGGCGGGTGCTCGTCGAAAACCACCGGAGCTTTGCGTGGATCACCGACAAGATCTGCGGCATCGTGGAGGAATCGACGCCCAGGTGGTGGTGGGTGTGTTTCGCCACCACCGCCTTCATCGCCTCGTTTACGATCGCCGGGCTCACCTATCTCGTCGCCACCGGCGTGGGCGTGTGGGGTCTCCGCAGTCCGGTCAACTGGGGGTGGGCCATCGTCAACTTCGTGTTCTGGATCGGCATCGGCCATGCGGGCACGCTGATCTCGGCGATCCTGTGCCTGCTCCGCCAGAAGTGGCGGACCTCGATCAACCGGGCGGCCGAGGCCATGACCATCTTCGCCGTGGTCTGCGCCGGCATCTTTCCCGTGTTTCACGTCGGCCGCGTGTGGTTTGCCTGGTACCTGTTTCCCCTCCCGAACTCGAACGGTATCTGGCAGAATTTCCGGTCGCCCCTCGAGTGGGACGTCTTTGCGGTGTCGACCTACGGCACGGTGTCGGTCCTGTTCTGGTACGTCGGCATGATCCCCGACCTCGGCGTGCTGCGCGACCGGTTTACCGCGGCCGGCCGGCGCGTGCGCGCCTGGCTCTACGGCCTCTTCGCCATGGGCTGGCGGGGCTCCAACCGCCATTGGAGCAATTACGAGATGGCCTATTTGATCCTCGCGGGCATTGCGACGCCGCTGGTGCTCTCGGTGCACACGATCGTGTCGTTCGACTTCGCCGTGTCGCTGATCCCGGGCTGGCACACGACGATCTTTCCGCCGTACTTCGTCGCCGGCGCGATCTATTCGGGCTTTGGCATGGTGCTCACGCTCGTCCTGCCGCTGCGCGCCATGTACAAGCTGGAGGATCTGGTCACCCAGTACCACATCGACAACATGTGCAAGATCACCCTGGCGACGGGTTCGATGGTGGGCTACGCGTACATGATGGAGTTCTTCATCGCGTGGTACGGCGCGAACCCGAACGAGGGCTTCACCTTCATCAACCGCGCGTTTGGCCCCTACGCCTGGGCCTATTGGACCATGGTCACCTGCAACGTCATCGTGCCGCAGTTCTTCTGGTTCAAGGCCGTGCGTCGCAACACCGCCCTGGTCTGGAGTCTCGCCCTCCTGGTCAACGTCGGCATGTGGATGGAGCGCTTCGTCATCATCTGCACGTCGCTCGCGCGCGATTTCCTGCCGTCGAGTTGGGGCTACTACTCGCCCACGGTCGTCGATATCTTCACGTTCTTCGGCACCTTCGGCGTGTTCGGCACGCTCTTCCTCCTGTTCATCCGCTTCCTGCCCCTGATGCCGATGGCCGAGATCAAGGCCATCACGCCGCAGGCCGACGCCCATGCGGACCCCGGCCACGATTGAGATGACTCCGTCCATGCCCGCCAAGCCCTACGGCCTGATTGCCATGTTCGATTCCCCCGCCGGGATCATGCGCGCGGCGGAGGGCGTGCGCGATGCCGGCTACAAGTTCTGGGACGTCATCACGCCGTTCCCCATTCATGGCATGGACCGGGCGATGGGCGTGCGCCGGTCCCTGGTCCCGCGCTTCTCGCTGGCCGGCGGGATCCTCGGCCTCGCCACCGGCATGACCCTGATCTGGTGGTCGGGGGCGTGGAATTTCCGGCTCACCGTCGGCGGGAAGCCGCTCTTCAGCCCGCTGTTCGCCTTCCCGATTTCCTACGAGCTGACGATCCTCTTCACCGCGTTTGCCACCCTCATCGGGATGTTCCTGCTCAACCGCCTGCCGATGCATTACCACGCGGTGATGAAGCAGGCCCATTACCGGCGCGCGACCGATGACCGCTTCTTCGTGGTGATCGAGGCGCGCGATCCGCGTTATGATCCCGCCGCCA
The DNA here is from genome assembly GCA_035519475.1 of Opitutaceae bacterium. GTDB lineage: Bacteria > Verrucomicrobiota > Verrucomicrobiia > Opitutales > Opitutaceae > Fen-1467. The sequence goes on along the minus strand of DATIWI010000184.1, from coordinate 41,841 downwards.
CCCGGGCCCTGCTCGAACAGATCGGCGGCCGGGAAATCGCGGAGCTGGAAGACTGAGCCATGCGCTACGCGTATTACGTGACCGCCTTCCTCGTGGTGCTGACGATTTCCATCGCCGGCTTCCGCGGCCGGCGTTCCACGCAGCCGCCGGTCGAGGTGTTCCCGGACATGGACCGCCAGGCGAAATACAAGCCGCAGGCCCCGTCACGATTCTTTGCCGATGGCCGGGCCGACCGGCCCCTGCCCGCCGGGGTCGTGCCGCGCGGCCGCACGATTGCCCGCGATCCCGATTTTCTCCGCGAGGACGATTTCCTGTATCGCGGCAAGACGGCCACGGGCGAGTTTGCCCGCGGGTTTCCGCCGCAGCTGACCATTGACGCGAACTTCCTGGTGCGGGGCCGCGAGCGCTACACCGTTTATTGTTCGCCCTGCCATGGCGCGCTGGGCGATGGCAAGGGCATCACCAACGGCTACGGCATGGTGACGACGGCCAGCTACCACGACGACCGCATCCGCCAGATGGCGGAGGGCGAGATCTTCAACACCATCACGTTGGGGAAGAACACGATGTTCCCCTATGCCGACAAACTCAACCCCGAGGATCGCTGGGCGGTGATCGCCTACGTGCGCGCGTTGGAGCGCGCCCGTCAGGGCACGGTTGCCGACGTGCCCGCCGATCACAAAGCGGACCTTGGCCTATGACCGCCCGCCCCGCCACTTCAGCTGCCGCCCGGGCGGTGCCGGCGTCCAAAGCCGGCTTGGCGCTGGGCATCGGGTTGGGGGGGATCGCGCTGACCGTGGCCGGTTTCTTCCTGTCCGATCCCCGGAGCGTGGCGCTCTCGTGGCTCGTGGCGGTCGGCTATTGGACGCTCATCGCGGTGGGCATGCTCATGCTCGTGTTGCTGCACCACATCTTCGATGCGAGCTGGGGCGTGGTGATCCGGCGGCAGTTCGAGCACGGGCTGGCGGCGTTCAAATGGCTTTTCCTCCTGTTCCTCCCCTTGCTCGCGGTGTCGGCGTACTTTCGGCCCGGCTTGGTCTGGCTGTGGATGAATCCCCAGGGGGTGCTCCCGGGCGGCGCCGAGACGGTCGCGGAGGACGTCCTCTTTCTCAAGAAGTCCGGTTACCTCAACATCAGTTTCTTCAGCTTCCGCCTGGCGCTCTTCTTCGGTGTCTGGCTCTGGCTGGCCTACGTCGTGCGTCGCAATTCCTTCCGCCAGGATGCTGATGGCGATGCCAAATGGAGCTTCTCGAATCGCTTCTGGGCCGGGGCCGGCCTGCCCCTGGCGGGCCTGGCCGTCACCTTCGCGTCGATCGACTGGTTCAAGGGCCTTGAGTACCATTGGTTCTCCACGATCTACGGCGTCTATTTCTTTGCGACCGGCGTGCGCGGCGCGCTGGCGATCGGCGTGCTCATGATGGTCTGGCTCTACCGCCGGGGCGACTACCGCGGCATTCTCAACAACCACCACCTGCACTCGATCGGCCAGCTCATGCTCACCTTCACGGTGTTCTGGGCCTACATCGCCTTCTCCCAGTATTTCCTGATCTGGAACGCCAACGTGCCCGAGGAGACCTTCTACTTCAATCTGCGCGAATACGGCGATTGGTACTGGGTCGGCATGGCGGTGCTCTTCCTCTATTTTGTTTTCCCCTTCGGTTATCTGCTGTCGTATCGCTACAAGATCGAGCATCGTGGAGCCACCTTCATCGCCTGCTGGATCCTGGTGATGCTGTTTGTCGACGTCTGCTTCAATACTCTGCCCGCCATCAGGGATGCCGCCGGTCATCCCCGCCCGTTCTTTTCACCCCAGTTCATCTGGCACCTCACCGCGCTGGCCGGGGTGGGCGGGGTTTGCATCTGGGCCTATCTCCGAAGCTTTGCCACCACCAAGCTCATCCCCATTCGGGATCCGCGCATCGCGGAGTGCCTGACCCACCATGAATCCACTGCCTGACACCACCCGCGCGTCCGGGGGAGCGGGAGCCGGCTTCTGGGTGACCTTCCTGGCCGCCGTCGGCTGCTTTGTGGTTTTCCTGATCGTTCTCTATGTCGCGTACATTCCTCAGCGCCGCCTCGCGCCGGAGGTGGATCTGGCGAAAATCCCGCCGGAGGAGCAGTGGAAGTACACGCCCGAGGGCCGCAAGGCGCACCTCGACGAGATGCGCGCGCGCGAAAGATCGGTCGCGACTTCCTACGCCTGGATCGACAAGAGCAAGGGCATCGTGCAGCTGCCCCTGGACCGCGCCATGGAACTCACCCTCGAGGAGCTCAACGCCCGGCGCCAACCCTAGACGCGAATGGAATGGATCTTCTACACGCTCGCGCTGCTCGTCGCCACTGCCATCAGCGGGACCGCGGTTTATGCCCTTTACTGGTCGTCGAAGCACGGGCAATTGCGCGATTTTGAGCGCGGGGCGACCTCGATCTTCGATGAGGAGGAACCCGTGGGGCGGATGACCGACCATTTCCCTGCGAAGCCGGGCAAACCCTAGCGCGCCGCCCGAACCTCGAACCCGCGATCTCCTTTCATGGCTTCCGCTCCCAATCTGGCTGCCTCGCTCGACCCCCGCACTCCGCCGGACGTGGTGCCCCGCGCCGAGCTCAGCGCCATCGATGCGTCGGCTAAATGGCCGGTGATCATCTTCGTGGTCTCCGGCCTGATCTGGCTGCTGGTGGGCACGGGGTTCGCGCTGATTGCCTCGTTCAAGATGCACACGCCCGGCTTTCTGGGCGACTACGAGTGGCTCACCTTCGGCCGGGCCCGCAGCGCGCATCTGAACGCGGTGATCTACGGCTGGAGCACCAACGTCGCCTTTGCCGTGGCCTTCTGGCTGATGGCCCGGCTGTCGCGGGCGGCGCTGCGGCACGCCGGCGTCCTGGTGATCGCCGCCTGCTTCTGGAACCTGGGCGTCACCATCGGCGTCGTCGGCATCCTCGCGGGCGACTCCACCTCGATCGAATGGCTGGAGATTCCGCCGTACGCGACTCCGCTGCTGTTTGTCGCCTACGCCCTCGTGGGCGGGTGGGCGATCGTCACCTTTCGCTTTCGCCGGGCGGAGCACGTCTACGTCTCGCAGTGGTACCTGCTCGCGGCGCTCTTCTGGTTCCCGTGGCTGTATTCGATCGCCCAGATCATGCTGGTGTTCGAGCCGGCGCGCGGCACGGTGCAGGCGCTGGTCAACTGGTGGTTTGCCCACAATGTCCTCGGCCTGTGGTTCACGCCCATCGGCCTCGCCGCCGCGTACTATTTCATCCCCAAGGTGCTGGGGAAGCCGATCCACAGCTATTATCTCTCGGTGCTCGGCTTCTGGTCGCTGGCGATCTTCTACAACTGGGCCGGCGTACACCACCTCATCGGCGGTCCGGTGCCGGCCTGGGCGATATCGGCGGGCGTCGCCGCCAGTCTGATGATGGTCATCCCGGTCGTCGTCACCGGCATCAATCACCACCTGACCATGGTCGGCAGTTTCGGCATGCTGCGCTACAGCCCGACCCTGCGGTTCGTCGTCTTCGGGGCGATCAACTACACGATCGTGAGCCTGAGCGGATCCGCCATGGCGATCCGCTCGGTCAACGAGATCACCCACTTCACGCACTTCACGGTGGGCCACGCGCACCAGGGGCTCTATGCCTTCTTCACCATGGTGATGTTTGGCGCGATCTACTACATCCTGCCGCGCATCCTCCTCAAGGAGTGGCCCTCGGCCGCGCTCATCCGCACGCACTTCTGGGCGGCGGCGATCGGCGTCACCCTCTACTGGCTTGATCTCTCGGTCGGCGGCTGGATCCAGGGCGTGGAGATGAACAACGCCAACCTCGCCTTCCTCGATGTGGTCCGGCACACGGTGCCGTGGCTGGTCGTGCGGAGCCTGGCCGGCATCATCATGACGGTGGGCCATCTGGCCTTCGCCGTGAATGTCGGCTGGATGCTCTGCGCCCGGCGGCCGGCCGGCGCCACCGCGCCGACGCTGTTCCGCAATCCGCCGGCGCTGCCGGCGGCCGCCGCCCGATGAACAAGGGGCCGCTCATCTTCCTGGGCATCTTTCTCACGCTCGCGTTCTCGTGGGTGGGCATCGTGCTGACCAATCAGATCCAGTACGGCAGCCTGACCCCCTACTACGACCAGAACGAGGGCAAGACCTATCCCGAGAAGCCGGCGGGCGAGGCGGAGCGCGGCCGGCTGGTCTACCAGGATCTCGGATGCCTGTACTGCCATTCCCAGCAGGTGCGGCGCCCGGGCTTTGGTGGTGACACGGAGCGCGGCTGGGGCGAACGGCAGAGCGTCGCGCGCGACTACCTCTACGAGCGGCGGGTTTTTCTCGGCACCATGCGCACCGGCCCGGACCTGCGCAATATCGGGGCGCGCCAGCCTTCCGCCGACTGGCATTTTCTCCATCTCTACGATCCGCAACTCACCTCGCCGGGCTCCATCATGGCGCCCTTCCCCTTCCTGTATGAATACCGGAAGATCGTGGGCGAGCCCTCGCCCCGGGCGCTGAAACTGCCGGCCGAGTACGCGAAGGCGCACGGCCTCGACCGGCCGGGCTTTGAGTTGGTGCCCGGGCCGCGCGCGGACGCCCTCGTCGCCTACCTGATGAGCCTCAAGGATACCTACGAGTTTCCCGAGGCGAAGCCCTTCGTGCCGCCCAGGAAGGGAGGCGGGACGAAATGAGCCCCAACGCCTCCGACCCGCTGCGCTTGGACCAGGAGGGCGCATCTGACGAGCAGCTGCAACGGGTCCACGCGATTTTGCTCCGCGAGAAGCCGGAGCCTTCCGAGGGCTATTCACCGCTGCCGCTCATGTTGCTGGGGCTGATGAGCGCGTGCATCCTCTTTTCCGCCATCTATCTCGGACGCTATTCCGGCGGCTTCGATCCGCTGGTTTACGACGAACGAATCCTGCCGGGCATGCTGGAAGGGGGCGCAGCGCCCGCGCCGCCCGACCCCAAGGTGATCGGGAAACGCATCTTCCTGGGCAATTGCGCCGCCTGTCACCAGCCGACGGGCTTGGGCCTGCCCGGAGCCTATCCGCCCCTGGCGGGTTCGGAATGGGCGCAGGGACCGGATGAGCGTGTCATCCGCATCGTGCTGGACGGTTTGAGCGGCCCGATCACGGTCAAGGGCGGACAGTTCAACAACTCGATGCCGGCCTTCGGGCCGCAGCTGCGGGACGAACAGATCGCGAATCTGCTGACCTACGTGCGTTCGGAGTGGGGCAACACGGGCCCGCCCGTTTCGCCCGACAAGGTCAAGGAAGTCCGGGCCGCCGTCGCGGGCCGGAGCGGCCCGTGGAGCCCGGAGGAGCTGCAGAAGATCCCCTGAGGCGCCCGGGCGGGTCGCCGGCAGACGATTGGATTTCGCGCGGCGCGCCGTCGGGGTTTACTCCCCGAGGCGCTTCCCCGGCATCAGATAGTCGCGCACGTATTCCCGCACCGCCTCGGTCAGCGGGGTGACGGCCCGCGCGTAACCCGTGCGGCGCAGCTTGGAAATGTCAGCCTGGGTGAAGTACTGGTACCGGCTGCGCAGTGCGGCGGGCATGTCGATGAACTCGATGGCGGGCGGGCGGCCCAAGGCGGCGAAGATGCCCGCGGTGAGCGTGAGCCAGGTATTGGCCTCGCCCGAGCCGATATTGTAGAGGCCGGCGGCCGCGGTCGCGGTTTCGGCGAAATGCAGCGTCATCTCGACGGCGTCCTTCACGTAGAGGAAGTCGCGCCGTTGTTCGCCGTCCTTGAACTCGGGCTTGTAGCTCTTGAAGAGGCGCGCCTTCCCTTCGGCGAGAATCTGCCCGTACGCCTTGTGGACGAGCGAGCGCATGTCGCCCTTGTGGTCTTCATTTGGTCCAAAGACATTGAAGTACTTGAGACCCACGATCCGGTCGAGCAACCCCGCCCGCTGGGCGTGGAGGTCGAAGAGGTGCTTCGAGCGGCCGTACAGGTTGAGCGGACGCAGCCGGGCAAGATTGTCATCCTTGTCGTCCATCGCGGCGGAACCGTCACCGTAGGTCGCGGCGGACGAGGCGTAGACGAAGCGCGCCCCCTGCGCCAGGGCCCACTCGGCCAGCTCGCGGGTGTACGCGAAATTGTTGTCGGTGAGGTAGGCTTCATTGCGCTCTGTCGTGGAGGAGCAGGCGCCCAGATGGAACACGGTGCCGAAGCGCCCGAACGCGCCCGGCTCGGACTGCACCCGCGCCCGGAAGATGTCGGCCTCGACGCAGTCGGCGAATTTCAGCGGCGCGAGGTTCCGGCGCTTCTCCTCGCGGCCTGCGTCCAGCGGCACCAGGTCGCGCCACTTCTTCGCCGGGGCCAGAAAATCGGTGATGACGATGTCGGACCGGCCGCGGCGGTTCAGCGCCCAGACCAGCGCGCTGCCAATGAAGCCCGCGCCGCCGGTCACCAGAATGCGGCCCTGGGTGGCGTTCATGGGGACGCCCTAGTCATCCTTGGAAAGCTCCTCGGAGCGGGCCCGGGCGGCCAGAACGGTCTCCCTGAGCGCCTCGCGAAAGCCGCGCGCCGTCATGCACTGCAGGCCGGCCTCCGTGGTCCCGTGGGGCGAGGCGACCTGGTCGCGCAGCGCTTCGGGCTCGGCCTTGGTTTCCGCGAGCAGCCGGGCGGAGCCAAGCACGGTTTCGACCGCCAGCCGGGCCGCGACTTCCCGCGGCAGTCCCGCGCTCATGCCGCCCTCCCGCAGCGCGGCGACGAATTCAAACAGAAACGCGGGCCCGCTTCCGCTGACCGCGGTCACCGCGTCCAGGTGTTCTTCCGCCAGTTCGAGCACCTGGCCCAGGGCGCCCAGCACGGCGTCGATCAGGCGGCGGTCGGCGTCGCCCGGGGGCCGGAGAGAGCACCACGCGGTGATCCCCGCTCCGATCTGGCCGGGAGTATTGGGCATGGCGCGGACGAGCGTGCGCGCGCGCGGAAACGTCCGGGCGAGGCGCGCGAGCCGTTTTCCCGCGAGAATCGAGATGACGAGTCGGCCTGCGGTCAGCTCGGCGAGGCGCGGATCCAGCGCGGCGAGCTGCTGCGGTTTGCAGGCGAGCACCACCGCGTCCGCCGAAGCCAACCATGAGCCAAGCTCGGCGTGGGCGGTGATGCCCGTGCGCCGGGCGAGGATCTGCGCCGTGTCATCATCGCCGCCGATGCAGACGATGTCCGCGGGACTGGCCACTTTTCGGCCGAGGAGTCCGCCGACCATGGCCGACGCCATGCGGCCCGCCCCAACAAAGGCAAATCTGGGCATGGGCAGGAAGCCTCCCGGGGCGCTACTTGGTGGCGGCCTTTTTTTGCTTCCTGACGACGGGATGCATCAGGACGGCGACCGTGCCGCCACCCGGCCGGTCCTCCATCGTGACCTCGCCGCCCATGTTGCGCAGGGAATGCCGGGCGATGGTGAGCCCCATGCCGACGCCGACACTGCGCTTCGAGCTGATGAAGGGCTCAAACATGTGATCGCGGATTTCCGGATCGATGCCGTGACCCTGGTCTGCGACGCGCAGCCGGACGAACTTGCCGTCCTCCTTCTGATCGATGAGCTCGGCGGTGACCGTGATGGGCCGCTGGTCCGGCGGCGTGTCTTCCGAGTAGGCCTCCCAGGCGTTGATGAGGACCTTCGTCAGCACCTCCTCGAAAACCTCGATGTGGGTTTCGACCATGAGGTCGCCGAGCGGGTTTTCCAGGGTGACCGGCTGCGTGATCTTAAACTCCGTCTGGTAGCGCAGCACGCTGCTTTCCAGGATCTGCTGCAGCCCGACCTTGGTGACCGGGACCCGGCTCTTCACCACGAGCGAGCTGAGCTGCCGGATGATCGAGACGATGCGCTGCACTGCCTCCTGCACGCTCTGCACGTTCTTCTTCACGAGCTCCGGCTTGTCGTGGTAGGTCTTGATGAGGTCGAGGTAACCGATCACCACGCCCAGCAAATTGTTCAGATTGTGGGCGATGCCTTGGGTGACGGCGCCAATGGTCGCCGCGCGCCGCGACTCCGTCAGGCGCCGCTGCAGGTCGATGATCTCGCGGTTGATGGCGAGGAAGCGCAGCTGGGTCTGAACGCGGGCCAGGGTTTCGTCGAGGTCGATGGGCTTGGTGATGTAGTCGACCGCCCCGACGCCCAGACCCTCGATCTTGCCCTCCTTCGACGTGCGGGCCGTGACGAAGATGACGGGGATCGAGCGGGTCTCCTCACTGGCCTGCAGGCGGCGGCAGACTTCGATGCCATCCATCTCGGGCATCATCACGTCGAGGAGGATGAGCTCCGGCTTCTCCTGTTTGACGAGGTCGAGCGCCTCCTGCCCGGAGTAGGCGGCGACCACCGCCATCCCTTCGCGTTCCAGTTTGCGTTTGAGCAGCTGGACGTTGATCGGCTGATCGTCCACCACCAGAATTTTCGGCACGGCCATGTTGGGAGAATTGAAGGTTGAGTCGGACCTGATGGCAAGGTCGCCGTGAACCGGGGTCAGCGCGGGTGTTGCTGCCGGAACGCCTTGAGGGTGTTCTTCATCAGCATGGCGACCGTCATGGGCCCGACGCCGCCCGGCACGGGGGTGATCCTGCCGGCCAGAGGGGCGACCGAGTCGAAATGAACGTCGCCGACCAGCCGGAAGCCGGATTTCCTGGCGGCATCCGGCACGCGGTTGATGCCGACGTCAATCACGACCGCGCCGGGCTTCACCATGCCGGCGGTGACGAACTCCGCGCGCCCGATCGCCGCGATGAGCACGTCGGCCTGACGGGTGATGGCCGGCAGATCGGTGGTCTGCGAGTGACAGATGGTGACGGTCGCGTTGGCGCCGGCCCGCTTCTGCAGAGCCAGCAGGGCGACCGGCTTGCCGACGAGGAGGCTGCGGCCGATCACGACCACGTGGCGGCCGGCGAGCGGGACGCCCGCGCGCGCGAGGAGTTCCATGATGCCGGCGGGCGTGCAGGAAACGAAACCTGAATCATCGTCCTGGGCGATCTTGCCCAGATTGATCGTGCCCAGGCCGTCCACGTCCTTGGACGGAGCGATGCGCCGGAAGACGGCGGTCTCATCGAGATGGCCGGGCAGGGGCGACTGCACGAGGATGCCGTCGACAGCGGGATCCGCGTTGAGCCGGTCAACCAGGGCGAAGAGGTCGGCCGGTGCAATTGTCGCGGGCGGCAGGATGATCCGGCTGGCGATGCCGATCTCGGCGGCCGCCTTCTCCTTCGCCTTGACGTAGGAGATCGAAGCTGGGTCGTCTCCGACCCGCACCAAGGCGAGGCAGGGTTTGCGGCCGGGAAGGGCCGCGACCTCCGCCGTGAGTTCCACCGCGATCTCCGCGGCGATTTTCCTGCCGTCGATGAGCTCCATGGGAGATGCTGGAAACCGGCAGGGGGCTCAGGCCGGGCGCGGCGGACTCATTTGGCCTGCAGACTTTCGACCTCGATCACCAGATTCTTGCCGTCGTAGGTCTGCTTGAGCGCCCCCGAAACCTCCACGGGTCGGTCGAGATACGTTTCCATCTTCTCGGTGGAGAGCACCTTGGCGACGTCGAGGAAGGCGATGCGCCGGCCGTCCATATCATTGAGTTGATAGCCGAATTCCGGGCGGGGACCGACCAGCAGGAGGCGCTTGGTGGCGACAAACATGCCTTGGTAAGTGTGCGGCAGACCTCCGGCCGGTCCGGTGCTGGGGAGGGGCGAAATCTGGCCGGCGGCCATGGCCGGTGCGGATGGAGCCATCGGCGGCGCCGGGGCGGCAACCGGTGAGGGTGGCGAGGCCGGGGCAGGCGCGGCCGCGGCACCCCCGATCTTGATGTAGCCGATGACGGTCTTGAAGAGTTTGATCTGCGTCCATCCGCTGCGAAGGCCCGTGATCTCGGTCTTGTCGCCCTCCTGCATCGTGGCGAGGGTTGGGGCGTCGGCTTTGGGGTTCAGGCGGATGGCGGCGCCGGTGCGGATGTCGAGGCTCTTGGTGAAGTCGCTGTTGCTCACATAAGCCTCGTGCGGTCCGGGGATTTCCACCGCCATCCAGCCTTCAGGGGCCGGGGTTTGGGCGGCGGCCGACGGTTCAGTGCCGGCCTTGAGGTAGCCAATGGCGGGGGTGGCGGCGTCCGGTTGGGCGTGGATCGCCGTGGTTTCCATCAGGGGCGCGGCAGCCAGGGGGGCCGCCACCAGCAGGGCGGCGAAGAAACGGAGTATCGTCTTCATAGGCAGGCGGAGGTTCGACGGACGTTGCGGCGATTGAGGTCGGCTCGATTGCCCGGTTGGATCTCCTTGCTAGGAAGTTGTCTCACCATGCGCAAAGGAAATCCTTGGTCCGGAAAGATGGGCGGACTCGAGTGGCCCGTCCCTTGGTCGAAAAATCGGCTCGCTCAACGGGGGTCAATCCGCGCTACTTGCATCCCATGACCTTCAACAACCGCATCGCCCTCGTCACGGGCGCTGGCCGCGGCATCGGCAAAGCCATCGCCGGGGAGCTCGCCCAAAATGGCGTCACCGTCATTTGCGCCAGCAAGAACCCCGCGAATTGCGGCGCCGTGGCCGCCGAGCTCCAAGCCGCCGGGGCCAAGGCGCGAGCGCTGCCGGTCGACGTCGCTGACGGTGCGGCCGTCGGCAAGGCCGCGGCGGACCTGCTCGCCGAGTTCGGCGCGATCGACATTCTGGTCAACAATGCCGGCATCACCCGCGACGGGTTGCTGTTCCGGATGTCGGAGGACGACTGGAGCGCCGTGCTTTCGACCAATCTTACGAGCTGCTTTCATTGGACGAAGCACCTCGGCCGCGCCATGACCCAGAAACGCTGGGGCCGCATCGTGAACATCGCCTCCGTCGTCGGCCTGACCGGAAACGCCGGCCAGACCAACTATGCCGCCGCGAAGGCCGGCCTGATCGGCTTCAGCAAGAGCGTGGCGAAGGAATTCGCCCGCCGAAATGTCACGTGCAATGTGGTGGCGCCGGGGTTCATCAAGACCGACATGACGGCCGGCCTGGGCGAAGAAGTCACCAAGGCCGCCCTGCAATTCATCCCCATGCAGCGGTTTGGCGAACCCACCGACGTAGCCCACGTCGCGGCCTTTCTGTGCAGCGAGGAAGCGGGATACATCACCGGGCAAGTTTTTACCGTTGACGGCGGCATGGTGATGTGATCCCAAAGAGCAGCCCAAACCCTGGCCCATTCCCAACATGGCTGATCAGAAAACCATCGAACAGCGCGTCAAAGAGATCATCGTTAACCAATTGAATGTTAACGAGGAGCAGATCACTCCGGAAGCCTCCTTCCTCGACGATCTGGGCGCCGATTCACTCGACACGGTTGAGTTAATCATGGCATTTGAGGAAGAATTCAAAGACGAAATCAAAGGCGAGATCCCGGAATCTGACGCCGAGAAGCTTCAAACGGTGGGCGACGTGATCGCCTACATTGAGGAAAAATCGACCGCGAAATAATACTTTTCTCCGCTTTGCGGCGTTCTACCGTGTTTCCGTTGGGGACCTTCCGGTGGAACGCCTTTTTTGTGCATGGATGCTGATCCCTCCCCCCCGCGGATTGTCGTCACCGGCCTGGGCGTTGTCACCGCGCTCGGCTGCGATGTCGGGACATTTTGGGCCAACATCCTCGCTGGCCGCAATGGCATCACGCACGTGACGCAGTTCGACGCGACCGGCTTCTCGTGCCGGATCGGCGCGGAAGTGCGGGATTTTGATCCGACGCGGTACATGGATCCCAAGGAGGTCCGGCGAAACGACCGCTACACGCACTTCGGCTTTGCGGCCGCGAAGATGGCCGTGGCCGATGCCGGTCTCACCCTGCCGGGCGCGGAGGGCGACCGGGTGGGGGTTATCATCGGCTCAGGCATCGGCGGCATGCACACTTACGAGCAGCAGCTCAAGGTGCTGTGGGAGCGCGGCCCGCGCAAGGTGTCACCGTTCACGATCCCGTCGCTGATTTCGAACATGTGCAGCGGGCTCGTGGCCATCGAATTCGGCGCGCGCGGCCCGAATTACGGCGTGGTCAGCGCCTGCGCGTCCTCCGCCCACGCCATCGGCGAGGCCTCCAACGCCATGCGGCGGGGCGAGGCCGATGTGATGCTCGCCGGCGGGAGCGAGGCGGCGATCACCCCGTTTTCCTATGCGGGCTTCTGTTCGATGAAGGCGATGAGCACGCGCAATGAGGAGCCGCACAAGGCCTGCCGGCCGTTCGAGAAGAACCGCGACGGCTTCATCATGGGCGAAGGCGCGGGCGTCCTGGTGCTGGAAACGCTGGAACACGCCCGGGCCCGCAGCGCCAGCGTCTACTGTGAGCTGGTCGGCTACGGCGCCACCTGCGACGCCTTCCACATCACCCAGCCCGACCCCGATGGGCACGGCCTTTCCCTCGCCATGACGCGCGCGCTCGCCTCCGCCCGGCTGCGTCCCGACCAGGTCGATTACCTCAACGCGCACGGCACCTCCACGCCCTACAACGACAAATTCGAAACGCTCGCCATCAAGCAGGTCTTCGGCGAGCACGCGCGCAAGTTGATGGTCAGCTCCACCAAGTCCATGACCGGACATCTGCTGGGCGCGGCCGGCGGGATCGAATCGGTGATCTGTGCGAAGGCCATCCAGGACGGCGAGGTGCCGCCGACGATCAATTACGAGGAGCCGGATCCGGACTGCGATCTCGACTACGTGCCGAACGTCAAGCGCGCCGCGCGGGTCCAGGTCGTCTTGAGCAACAACCTGGGCTTCGGCGGCCAAAATGCCTCCCTGGTTTTCCGGCGGCTGGAGTGAGCCGACCGGGCCGGACGAGCGCGTCTTTTTGGGCTTTGAGTTTTGGGCGGACTGGCGCGAGGTTCGCGAAGCGTGAAGGCCTTCCTTGCGGCGAGCGCGGTTTTGCTGCTCCTGGCCGGCTGCGCCTGGCGGCGGGAGCCGGTGGATCGGCGGGAGGTGTGGCGGGCGCTCCAGGCGCCGGCGGCGCGCTACCGCCTTGATCCTGTCTTCATCTACGCGTTGGTTGCGGCCGAATCGGAGTTCGACGCACGCGCGCGGAACGGCGAGGCCCGCGGGCTACTCCAGCTCAAACCGGCGGCCTGGGCGACCGTCTCCGGCCGGCCCTATGAACCCACGGTGTGGGATTGGCACGCCAATCTCGAGACCGGCATCGATTATCTCGCCTGGTGCCGGCATGCGCTCCACGCCCGCGGCCGCTTCTCCGAGCGCCTGCTGCTCGCCGCCTTCCACTACGGCTTCGACTACGTCGAGTCGCGGGATTTCGACGAACGCCGCATCCCACGCCCCGGTCATCCCCTTTACCGCGCGATGTGGCGCGGCCAACTCCACCCCCTGGCGCCGCCGGAGAACACGCCGGCGGCCCGCTGACTCCCGCCCGCCCCGGGCGCAAACTCGCGTTTGAACCCGCGGGAATTCCCGGCAATCTCGCTGCACGCCATGCCCGTGTCTCCGCCCAGCATCCTCTGGATCGTCACCACCCAGTGGCGCGCGCAGGCGACGGGCTTGGCGGGTGATCCCAACGCGCGCACGCCCCACTTGGACGCCTTGGCGGCGCACGCTGTCGTCTACGCGCAGGCGGTCACCCCGCATCCATTCGGGCCGTTTGCCCGTGCTGCCCTGCTCACCGGCGTGCCCTCGCCCGAGAATGGGGTGTGCGATTATCACGATCCCCTGCCGCGGAGCGCGCGGACGATTGCGCACCGGCTCGCCGCGCGCGGCTACGACACGGCGTTCTTTGGCAAATGGCATCTGTACCGACGCGATCCCGCCGCGCCGCCCGTGGGCGAAGGGCACGCGAAGATCGTGGTGCCACCGGAGTGGCGCGGCGGCTTCGCCTGCTGGGAGGGCTTCGAAGGCGGATTCCTGCTGAACGATCCCTGGCTGCACGGCACCCGGCTGCCGGAACCGGTGCAGTTTTCCGGCTATCAGGCCGATGTCATCTGCGAGCGGGCGGCGGATTGGATAATCGATACCGGATGCCGGATGCCGGAGGCCGGAGGCCGAAGACCGGATCCCGAAGAGAGGAATGACGGGAAGATGGCAGCTTTCCGATTTCCGGTATCCGCGATCGCCAAGCAGAACCGGCCGTGGTTTTGCGTCGTGAGCCTGGAGCCGCCGCATCCGCCCTATGCGGCGCCCGCGGGTGGCGTGGCGGCGCGCGATCCGCGGGAGATCGTGCTGGCCGGAAATGTGCCGCGCGGCGGGGAGGTGGAGGCCAAGGCCCGCCGGGAGCTGGCTGGATATTACGCCCACCTGGAGGCGACCGACCGGGCGATCGGCCGGTTGCTCGCGCGTCTGCCATCCGGAAATGCGGTTGTGGTGGTCACCTCCGTCCACGGCGACATGCACGGGGCGCACGGATTATTCCGCAAAGGGTGGCCGCACGAGGAGAGCATTCGCGTGCCGCTGTTGGTGCGCGGGGCGCACCCAGACGGTACCGGGTTTTGGGTTCTGGGTTCTGGGCCCGGCGAATCGAGGAGCGAACTCGTCTCGCTTCTCGAGCTGCCCCGCTGGGCGGAAGAGTGGGCGGACGCCGCCCAAGGCCGATCTCGACACTCGGAACCCCCAACCGAGCTTCAGCGGATCTCCATGCCGAGTGTGGTGCGCCTGCCGCTGCAGTGCGATCGGACCTGGCGGGGTGCACGCACGCTCACCCGCAAATTGGTGGTCAACGAGGACGGCTCGCCGTGGTTGTTTTTCGATCTCGAGCGCGATCCCGGGGAGGAGCGGAACCTGGCGGGGAACGTGGAATCCTCCGCGGAAATCGCGAAACTGCGGCAACGGCTCTGAGCCGGGACGATGCGCGAACACCCGCCGTATTGAGTGGGGCAGGGCCGCGGCGTCAGCGGGGCGATTTCGGCGCCGCGGGCGTCGGGGCGGAGGTGGCCGGGGGAGATGGCGGTGACGCGGGTCCGGGCGGCGGCGACCCGCCTGCCGGCACAGTCGCGCCAGCCGCATCGTCGGGAACCAGCTGGATCTCGGTGGGCTTCTCGGCTGTTTCCCCAACCGCCTCGGGCTGGCTCGGCGTCCGGGCCGGCGCGAGCGAGCGCAGGAAGGTGAGGTTCCACGACGGGTTCGCCAGCGGGCCCGTCAGGCGCACCTCGAGGGTGCTCAGCAAGGGGGAAAGCGCCACTCCGAGCACGTCGGTCAGGACGAAACGGTGCTCCCGGAAGGGAGAGATCCTGGCGGTGAAATCGAGCGTCTTCGCGTCGAGCAGATACTCGCCGCCGGCTTCGATGGCCGCGCTCGGTCCCGTCACCTTGAGTTCGGGAAACACGAGCCGGCGGCCCTCGACCGCGAAGTTGCCCTGCGCGTTATCGAGCCGCTGCGACTTGAAATTGAGCAGCGATTTGCTCAGCAGCTCGAACAGCAGCTTCAGCAGAGGCATTTCGATCAGGCGATGGCCGTGAATCTGAAAACTGCCCTCGCCGTGGTAGTTCAGGAAATCGCGGGACCGGCCCTCTGCCTTGAGCGTCGCGTTCAATTCGCACTCGGCGGCGTTTTCGAACCAGCGGCTGCGCGCGCGTTCCGGCGCCGGGGGCTTCCGGGCCGATTGGAATTCCTCGATCGTGTCGATCGCGCGCCCCAGGTTCGCGCTCCGGAGCGTGGCATCAAAGGCGAGCCGGCCGGCCTCCGCGCGGCCGGTGAGGCGGGCGCGGCCGGCGGCCGTGCCGCCGGCGAAACCCACCTCGATCTTCGGAAAATCGATCGTGTCGTCGTCGACCGTGGCGGTGAACCGGAGGTTCTCCAGCGGAAACTGGTGGAAGGCGAAGGGGCCCCGCGAGGCGACTTCAATCTCCATTTGCCTCCGGGGGCCGCCCGCGTCCGAGGCGCCGACCAGGTGCCCGTGCGCGCGCACGGTCGGCGGCTCCGCGAACTGGTAGGGCGCGGCGAGCGCCGTCCCCGCGGGGCCGTAGAGCCGGGCGCACTCCGCCACGTCGAGCTCGGAGACCCCGCTGAAATCAAGCGTCCGATAGGTCGAATGTTGCGAATCCACAGCCAGCACGAACGAGCCGCGGGCAGAATGGCCGCCTTGTCCGGCGGTGAACTCGACCACGTGGTAATGGTAGGGGCGGAAGAAGAGGATGGTGTGAACGCGGTCAAATGGCACCCCGCGGATGCCCGGCCGATCGACATCCGCCTGGCAGAAAACGGCGGAGAGGCGGGGGGTGCCCCAGCGGCCCCGCACGTCGACGTCGGCCACCGGCGCCGCTGCGGCGAAGTCGAAATTTTCCCAGAAGTGCGCCCAGGAGGGCTTGAACCAGCCCGAGATGTCGAGCGGGCGGAGATGACCCTGCAGCAGGAAACGATAATCGCGCGTGACCGTGTCCACGCGGTAGGACCCGCGGGCCACGTTGTCGCCCTGGTGCAGGACCAGATGGCTGACCTGCAGGTCGTGACCGGCATAGGCGACATGGGCGGTGGCGGCATCGATGAACACCTCCTGCGCGACCGCCTGCCGCACCGCGACGTCGCCCTCGGCGCGCTGAGGCTTCCATCCCGCCGCGAATTCGGCTGTCCCCTGCACAACGGCCGGCTCACGCAAGTCGAAGCGTCGCAGCACCGGCAGTTTGAGGCGGCCGCGGAAGAGCTCAAGCAGAGCGGGGCTGAGCGCGCCGGCGATTTCGATCCGGCCCTCGCCCGCCTTGACATCGGCCTCGCCGCGCAGGGCGACGGGCGATCCGCCCGCGCGCACCGCCGCCTCGCCCTGGAGGCGCGGGAATTGCGCCAGCGCGACGTCGGCCACGGGTGTCTCCACCGGGACAGCCAGCACCTCGCCGCCGGCGGCGGTCGCGCGCACGGTCTGCGGCTTGAACTGGAACCGATCCGGCGCGAGCAGACCGGCCAGATCGATGGATAGCTGCCGGATCCGCCCGCGGCCTTCCCATTCCACCCCGTCGGCCGCGAGGCTCACGCGCACCGGCGCCGGCGTGTCGCCCAGCAGGGGAAAGGTCGTGCCGACCTCGGTCTGGGTCACGCGGATCGGGCCGGCCGCGTGATACGACCGCGCCACAAATTCGGCCTGCACGAGGGCGCCGCGGCTCTCCGATGGCGTGAGCCAGAGCCGCATCCGCGGTTCCTCCAGGGCGTCGAGCTGCGGCCGCAGCGCCAGCACCCGCCGACCCGCGCTGAGGTAACGCTGCAGCAGGAGGTCGAGCATGGGCATCGCGCTGGCGCGGGGCCGCGCGGTGGCCGGAAGATGAAAGCCGCCCTGGGCCGCGATCGTCAGCCCGGCGAGGCGGAAGGTGCAGAGCCCCACGTCGTAATCGGAGCGCCCCAGGTGGAAGACCCCGTCGAGATCGCTCACCACCGCCTCGTCCGTGCCGGAGGGCGAGAGCATGGCCGGAACATGCAACTCGGTGCCAGTCAGCCGGAGTTCGTGCAGACGGACGCTGCCGGCCAGCAGGGCCCAGAAATCCAGCCGGGCATAGGCGGCGCGGATGGTCAGCAGGGGGGTGGGGTGGGTGGGGGAATAGAGCTCCACGTTCTCGATCACAAAGCGGCCGGTGGGATCGAAGACCGCGCGCCCGAAACGGGCGGTGACCTGCGAGGCCTCCAGGCGGTGCTCGAGGGCACGCAACGCAAAATCGGGCAGCGCCAGCTCGCGGCGTGTGGCGATCCAGACCTGCAGGATCAGGAGCGCGGACAACGCCAGCCAGATCGCCCAGACGACGATCAAAAGGATACTCGAGCCGCACCAGCGCAGGAGAAGCAACGCAGACCGCTTGTGATTCATGGGAGGGCCTGACGCGTTGGGTCGCGGCGGGACGGGTCGCGGCTACTCGGGCGCGGGGGCGGCGGAGGGCGGCGGTGGCGAAGCGGGTCCGGGATCGTGCGGACCAAAGGTGAGGGTGAAAAGCGCGTCGAGCAGTTTTTGATCGGCCTCGAAGACGACGTTGCGTTCCGGCCAGCCGGCCAGCTGCGTGCCGCCGCCCGTCCGTTCGGTGAAGAACAGCGTGTACGGGGTGGTCTGGGTGCCGGTCCCGCCCACGAGCGCGACGGTGGCCTCGAGTTTGTACTTCCACGGGCGCGCTTCGCCGGCGATCTCAACCGCAGGCGGGAACGATTCGAGCACGAAGCTCTTGGCCCGCAGGCTGCGCAGCTGCTCAAGGAGCGTGAGCAGGGCGGCCCGCCGCGGCTCCGGCATCGCGGCCGCCGCCTGGTCCCACGTCTCATTGCCGGTGAGTTGCCGGGCAAAGATCTCCGTATTCGCCGCGGTGTCGGTCAGGGCCACGCCGGTGATGCTCGCGCCCGCGGGCAGTTCGCGCAGGAGGCGGTCGCGGTAATAATTCACGGTGACGGGCGTCTCGCGCAGGATCTCGGGATCGACGAGGTAGACGAAGGGTTCGTTGGCGAGCTTGGCATAGGCGCGATTCTCCCGCTCGCTGGCGATCCCGAGGAGCAGCGTGACCGCCGCCGGCGCCGGCGGCAGGCTCGCGGCGGCGGGCGCGCCCTTGGCGGCGAAGCTGAGCGTGATCTCACGCTCGGGCCGGTTGAAGCCCCAGCTCTCGAGCTCGATCGCTTGGGGCGCATCGCGGAGGAATTTCAGCGCCTGCAGCAGGTAGAGCTGCTGGATCACCCGCTGCACGCGCGGCAGGTCGGCGGGCAGGGTCTGGGGCGCCTGGTTGGCGGCACGCGTGACCACCTGCCAGGGATCGGTGTCGAGGGGCTGGTGGCCGGTTTCGAGCCGCTGGAGGGTCAGCTCGGGCCGATTGGGGGCGACCAGCGTGATGGAGGTGAGCGCGCGCGGGTCGAAGGTGAGCAGGTGCTTGTCGCGCAGTTCCTCCTGGGCGTTGCGCAACAGGCCGAAAAGGCGGTCGGGAAACGCCACCGTGAAGACCGGCGCCCGATCCTCCATCTTGGCGTATAATTCCGTGGCGGGCTCCGCCGCCGCCTCGACTGCGCCGGAACCGTCCGCCGACGGCTTGGCCTCGGCCCCGGCCGCCGCGACCGCATTGCCCAGCAGCAGCGTCTCGCGCCGGCCGTTTCCCTCGAGCGTGAGCCGCAGGGCGGGATTGGCGAGGCCCGTCTGGTCGGACGGGACCGCGGCCGGATCGACAAACGACCGGGTGCGCAGCGCGTTCAGGCCGTTGATGGCGAGCTCAACCTCGGTCCGGTTCGCGCGGGTGAGAATGGGCGCCTCAAACGACCAGAGGGGGCCCTCGCGCCGCAGGCGGATGCGGAGGTTGGCCGGCGCGGCGGTCTGCAGATTGAAGGAGCGCACCTCGAAAAGTGGAACGTTGAAGATCGTGTCGGCGCGAAGCTGTTCGAGCGTCAGCGCCACGCTGTCGGCCAGGCTCCGGCCGACCACGTGGATGCGCTCGCCGTCCGGCGAGAGCACGTAGAGGCGGTTGCCGACCTTGGTGGTGTCGCCCACGCGGAGCACCACGGTCTTGAGCGGCGCCGCCCCCGCGGAGCCCGACATGCCCGCGGCGAACGTCAGTGTGAGCCTGGGTTTGTCCAGCCCGTAATCGGCCAGTGACAGGCCGCTCTTGGGGAGATCCTTGACGAGGAAGCTCGTCTCGTGCTCGAGAAACATGAGTTCGTTGAGCAGGCGGGTGATCGCATGCGGATTGGCGGGCCATTCGATCGGCTTGGTCAGCATCCAGCCGTCCGGACGCTTCTCGATGCGGACCGGTTCCGCGAGGCGGCCGCCCGCGATCTCGAGGGATTGAATGGCGGCCACCTCGGGGCCGAGCACGCGCCGGCGGCTCTCCTCCCAGATCCGGTCCGTCTGCCACTTCCGCACAAAGGTGAAGAGGAAGAAGAAGAGGACGACGTTGAGGAGAAGCAGGACCAGGGTGACTTTCGTGCGCATGGCGACTCGGATTTGGGCAGAACCAGGGAGGGCGGGGGCGGACGCCACGGGGCGTCCCGGTCTTTCATGCTTGATCGGCCTTCTTCATGTGCGTCAGCGGCGCCGCGTCCAGTAGACCATGAAGCCGAGCAGCGCGGCAAACCCGGGCAGAATGAACAACAGACCCAGGCGGAGCTTGGCGAGTTCCTCCTGGGACAGTGAAAGTTGGAAGCGCTCGATCGGGCGCGGCGGGAGGTGGAGTTGGGCGTCGCGATCAACGGCCCAGTTCACCGCATTGAGGCACAGGGTCTGGCTGCCCGGATCGGTCAGGTGGCGGTTGGAGAAGATGTCGCCCGAGCCGACGACCACCAGGCGCCCGCCCGGCACGCTGAAGGGCAGGGCGCCCGCCGTGACGCGTTCGGACGACACCATCAGGCTGAGCGGCCCCCGGAGGTCGTCGCCGGGAGTGAATTCGGTGGAGGCCTGGGTCTTCAGGCGCCAGCCAAATTCGCCCCAGGACGTGGGCGAGGATCTGGCGAGCACCGAGACTTTGAGCGCGTTGTCCAGCGGGCGGTCGGAATCAGGCCGGACTGAGCGCGGAACGCTGGTGCGCAGATGCAATTTGTAATCGACCAGGGCCTTGGTGACGGGATGGGTCCCGTCGATATCGAGAATGATCAGCTCGCCGTTGTCGGTGACGACCTCGGGGTTGGTATCGTAGATGACGTCGTCGTCAACGCGCACGCCCCAATCGTGCAGGAGATTGTCAAGGCCGCACACGCGCTCCGGATCGAGGGTGAGGATGATGCGGCCGGCGCGGGTGGAGAGATATTGGCGCAACAGCTCCTCCTCGAAGGGCTGGAAGCGTCCCTGGGGCGAGGCGATGACAACCAGGTCGGCCCCGTCGGGGATGCGCTTCGTCAGCGAGAGGTCCAGGCCCTCGAGATCGTAGTTCCGGAGGCGCAGTTCATCGCGCAGGACGGAGAGCCCGCGGACCGGGCCCACGTCGTCCGGACTCATCTCGCCGTGGCCGGCCAGGAAGTAGATCTTCTTCTTCACCGGGCTGGAAACATCGAGGATGGCGGCGGTGATGACCTGTTCACCCTTGAAGGCCTCGCGATGGCGCTCGCGGTAGTCGTAGAGCTCGTTGAAGCGCAGGGTGCGGCGGTTCTCGCCGCTGAGGAAGAGAATGATGTCGGGCTGGTCGATCCCGAGCGCCTCGGCCTCCCGCCGGCGCTGATAGACATCGAGGTACTCGACGCTGATGCGCCCACCCTGGCTGGTCTGGGTGGCGTAGAGGTATTCGCGCAGCAGATCCCGGACGTCGTGGTAGGCTCTCTCGACATCGGCATTTTCCGGATCGGCGGTGAGCGTGACGACGATGCGGACCGGGCGTTTGAGTTCGCCGAGATAGGAGACCGTCTCCGCTGAGAGGGAATAGCGGCCATGCTCGCTGAGGTCAAAGCGCCAGGGCTTCGGGAGGTGGATCGAGAGGTAATTGAGCATGCCGAAGAGCGTCAGGAAAAGGCCGGCCTGGAGCACCAGGTTGATGGTGCGAAGCCAGCGGGCGGCGCGATAGCTCTCGATCGGCAGCATGGCGCGGGATCAGTGGTGCAGCAGCTTGGCCTCGACGCCGAGAATGGTGAGGATGAGCGTGAGGGTGGTGCCGGTGAAATAAAAGATCAGGTGCCGGATGTCGATGATCCCCCGGCTGAAGTCGTCGAGGTGCTGGAAGACCTGGGCGTAGTCGAGGGCCGTGCGCACCGGATGCAGAACCTCCAGTCGCAGCAGTTGGACATCGAGGGCGAGGCGAACGCCAAAGATCAGGGCAAAGAGCATGGCGAGGGCAAAGACCGCGGCGACGGCCTGGTTGCGCGCCAGGGCGCTGCCAAACACGCCCACCGCCACGAAGAACAGGCCGGACACCGCGACGAAGAGGTACCCACCGATCAGGGTTCCGGGATCGAGCAGATGGGGGTCCCTCGCAAAGCGGTACAGGATGTAGAACAGTCCCCCCGTCGATCCCCACAGCAGCAGGTAGAGGAAGTAGGCGGCGCCGTATTTGCCCAACACGACCTCGGTGGTGGACACGGGGGTGGTCAGCAGGGTTTCCAGCGTCCCGAGCCGCCGCTCCTCGGACACGCTCTTCATGGTCATGAGCGGCACCATGATGAAGACGGGCAGCCAGAAGAGGCGAAAGAAGTCATAAGCCGGCGGTGTTTCCTGAGGCCCCTGGCTGTAGACCTCAAGCAGGCCGGTGAAGATCAGTCCCATGATCGCCTGGAAGAGCACGGCGGCGATGTAGGTGCTCGGGCTGACGAGCAGCATGCGGATTTCGTGGCTGAGGATGGTGAAGAAGTGGCGCATGGAATTCAGAGCGCGGAAGAGGGGCGGGCGGCGGTCCGGAGGGCGGAGACCATGAAGCGCGCCTCCTTACCGGCGGTCGGGCCGCCGCCGGCTTTCCCGGCGTCGCGCCGAGGGCGCATCGACAATGTCCCAGCTGCGTTTGGTCGCGGCCAGGAAGACGTCTTCGAGCGTGGGATGGGCGCGGCTGACGGCGCGCACGCGGTAAGCGCGGGCCGTCAGCGCCTGGAGCAGCCGCTCGCCCAGCTCGTGGTCGCTCGTGGTGGTGAGCGTGACGGCGTGGAAACCCCCTTCGTCCGGCCCGGCGGTCCCCTGGACCGCCAGCCCCGCGCTCACCTCTGCGAGCACGGCGGGCAGCGCCGCCAGGTCGCCGGCCAGCTCGAGCTCGTAGTGGGTGTGCCCCACGACCGACCGGCGGAGTTCGGCCGGAGTGCCTTGCGCCACGATGCGGCCGCCGTTGATGATCAGGACGCGGTCGCAGGTGACCTCGATCTCGGGCAGGATGTGGCTGGAGATGATCACGCTCATGCGGCCGCGCAGCCCGCCGATGAGGTCGCGCACGACGAGGATCTGATGGGGGTCGAGGCCGATGGTCGGCTCATCCATGATGATCACCTCGGGTTCGCCGAGGATGGACTCGGCGATGCCCACGCGCTGGCGCATGCCTTTGGACAGCTTGCCGATGATCCGGTGGCGGATGCGCTTGAGGTCGCAGAGCTCGAGCACCTCGTCGAGGCGGGCCCGCAGCCGTTCGCGCGGCATCTCCTTCAGGCGGCCCCGGTAGTAGAGGTATTCGTTGATCCGCATGTCCTCGGGCAGCGGATTGTTCTCGGGCATGTAGCCGATGTGGCGCTTGGCCTCGTCGGTGCGCGAGGCCACCGGGATTCCGCAAATGCGCACGATGCCGGAGGTGGCCGGAAGAAAGCCGGTCAGAATGCGCATCGTGGTGCTCTTGCCCGCGCCGTTGGGACCGAGCAGCCCGACGATCTCGCCGCGCCGCACCGTGAAGCTGACATCATTGACCGCCGCGACGCCGCCGTAAGTCTTGACCAGGTGCTCGACCTCGATGGTGGACGGGGCGGTCTCTGGATCAACGGCGGGCATGCGGAAGGAGGCAGGGTGAGCGGCAGCGCGTCCCGCCACGGCTACCCCGGCGGCGCGTTCAGCCGCCAGACGGCAGCGAGGCCCCGCAGAGTCAGGTCGGGAACGACCGTGAAGGGATGACGCAGGATTCTCTGTAATAGCGCAGCGCCGCCGCCGGTGGCGAGCACCTTTGGCAGCGGTTCGCTGCGACGGGCGAGTTCCGCCAGCACGGCGTCGAGCAGCGCCTGAATCATGCCGCCAAAACCGATGACGGTGCCGATGCGCATGGCCTCCGCGGTGGACTGGCCGATGACACGCGACACCTCCAGCGTGTCATCGAGGAGGGGAAGCAGGGCGGTCTGCTCGTGCAGGTAGTGACGCATGACGTCGAGACCGGGGGCGATGATGCCGCCCTCGTAGCCGCGCGCTCGGGTGATGATATCGAAGGTGACGGCCGTGCCGAGATCGATGACGACAGCCGGTGCGCCCCAGCACGCCTGGGCGCCGGCCGCGTTGGCGAGGCGGTCCTGGCCGATCTCCTGCGGTTTTGGATAGGCGAGGGGCACGCCGAGGCGCCGGTCGGCGGTGAGTTGGAAGAGGGGACGGGCGAATTTGCGCAGTTCGAAGACGCGCTGGAGTTGACTCGAGGCGGCCGGCACGACCGAGCAGAAGGCGGCGCCCTCCAGATCGGGATGGCTGGCCACAATGCGGTCCAGCACCGGACCGAATCCTTCGGAGGCGTGGTCAATCAGGCGGGTGAGCAGGTCGCGCTGGAATAGGGTCTGTCCGGTGCTGACCACGCCGTAGTGCGTATGCGTGTTGCCGACGTCGATGCAGAGAAGAGGCATAGCGGGGAAAAGGCGTTGAAGGTCGAAGGTTGGGGGTGGAATGTCGAGAGTCATCGGGCGGGCGGGCGGTCCCGCCGCCGGGAGCATGCGGCTAGTGTTCCAGCAACGTGGTCTCGCCGGCATGAAACCGCTGGGGACGACCGTTTTCCCCCCGGATGAGCAGCGAGCCCTCGTCATCGATGCCGCCGGCGATGCCGGCGACACGCCGTGAGCCCTGTACGAGAGTCACCGGCTTGCCGCGGAGGAGGTCGAATCGGTTCCACATGTCAGCGAACGTGCTCCGGTGGCTGTCCTCCACGAATTGTTCGTAGGCGGCAAGCACGCGGCCGATGATCGCGGCGGCGAGGCGGTTGAGATCGAGCGGATGCCCGGTGCACTCGGCCAGCGTGGTGGCCTGCGGGACCAGGGCGGCCGGCAGCGCCGCGCGCGGGCAGTTCACATTGAGACCGAGGCCGAAAACCAGGTCACGAATCTGGTCGGCGTCCACGCGCGCCTCCGTCAGCATGCCGCCGAGTTTGCGGCCGGAGAAGTAGAGGTCATTGGGCCACTTGATGCCGGGCTCGATGTGGCAGAAATTGGCCACGAGTTCGCAGAGATTGGCGCCCATCCAGAGCGTGAAGGTCTGCATGCGCCCCGGCTCGAGCTGGGGGCGGAACACGAAGCTCGCGTACAGGTTGCCGTTGTCCTCGCTGTGCCAGACCCGGCCGAAGCGGCCGCGGCCCACGGTCTGGCGGCGGGCCAGCACGACAAACGGCGTGGGCCGGCCGGCGGCCAGCTGCCGCTCCGCTTCATCGTTGGTGCTGTCGACCTCCGGGAGGCAGAGCAGGTCGGCCTGCCGGCTGCCCGGTTTCAGGTGGGCCAGCACGAGGAGGGGATTGAGGCCGGTCGGCCGGCGGACGAGCCGGTACCCGCGACTGCGCACGGCTTCGAACGCAAAACCCTGCGCGCGCAACTTGCCCATATGCATCCACACGCCGACGCGGCTCATCCCGAGTTTGCGGGCCAGCGCGGTTCCGGACACGAAGCCGGGTTCGCGGTCGAGCAGTTCGCGGAGGATCACGAGTTCCGGCGGGTTCATGGATCGAGGCAAGCCGGGCATTGCGGCCGGAAGGCGAGAGGCGGCGGCGAGGGTGCCGGCGGGCGCCGCGGGCTGGCGAGCGGCATCCGACCGCCCGCGGGGTGGCAGGCGCAACGTCGGGGCCCTCCGGCGAGGCTTCGGGGGGGGTGAAGGGGAGCGCGCATCATCACCGCCAGTCGAGACCGATATCCACCCACACGCTGTGGTGCACGAGAGCGCCCGTCGACACGAAGTCCAGGCCGAGGCGGGCGAGCCGCGGGAGGTTCTGCAGGGTGATGCCGCCGCTGGCCTCGGTAAAAGCCCGGCCGCCGATCCGGGCGACGGCCCGGCGGAGTTGCGGCACGCTGAAGTTGTCGAGCAAGATCACATCGACGCCGGCCGAAAGCACGGCGGGAATCTGGCCGGGATCGTCGACCTCGATCTCGACGGGCAATCCGGGCGCGCGGCGGCGCGCCTCGGCCACGGCCGCGGCGAGGCGGGCGGCCAGGCGATCCCGGGTTCCGGGCTCCCGTTTCCGGGGGGAGCCCGGCTCCGCCGGGGCGCCGAGGCCGAGCAGGCTGAGGTGGTTGTCCTTCAGCATCACCCGGTCGAATAGGCCGAGCCGGTGATTCCAACCGCCGCCGCACGCCACGGCGTATTTCTCCAACATCCGGTAGCCGGGGGTGGTCTTGCGGGTGTCGAGCAGCCGCGTCCGGCTGCGCCCGAGGGCGGCGACGTGGCGGCGCGTGTGGGTGGCGATGCCCGACAGGCGCTGGAGGAAGTTCAGGATGGTCCGCTCGGCGGCCAGCAGCACGCCCGGTTCGCCATGCAGCGTGGCCAGCAGCCCGCCGGCCGGCACCGGCGCACCATCGCGCGCGCCGAGTTGGGTCGCCACCCCGCCCCCGAAGGCCGAGAGCACGAGGGAAACGAAGGCCAATCCGCAGACAACCAGCGGCTCGCGCGCCACCAAGGCGGCGGCACCCTGCCGCGGCGCACCCGGCACGCTGGCCGTCGACAAGTCGCCAATCCGCGCCGGCCGCCGGCGCAGGCCCAGGCCGGCCAGGTCCTCATCGCGCGCCATCTCCACCAGGCGGCGCAGGTGGGCGAGGTCAAGATCGTCCCAGCGGAGGCGGCGGATGAGCTGGTCAGCGGAAAGAAGTCGCGGTGCGGGCGGCATGGCGCGGGGGCCGGGGTGGTGCGCTGCAAGTAGAAGCCGAAGGCCTGGCCTTCGGCAAATGTCATTTGGCGAATGCCGGCCATCGATCGGCGTGGGCGCCGGCCCCCCCGGCGGTCTCAATCGGCCGTTGTTCGCGCTCTGGCACGAAGCCCCGGGCGACCCGGCGCGCCCACGAGTGCGTCCAGCGGGGACCCGGGGCGCCACGACGCCTGGGGGCGTGCTTACCTTCATCGGAAGGAAGGTGACGGCGCCAACTCTGCCGCCTGGCGCGCCCGGGCCGGCCGGGCTGGGTCTGCGCTGACGCTGGACGTGGAATGGGAGTCGATCGTCCGCGTCTGGCTGCCGGGATGGCTCCGGCTAGGGCGCGCTGCGCGTGAAGGTGTCATCGCGGATCCTGGCCAGGTCCTTCGCGGCCTGCGGATCAAGCTGCTTGGCCTGGTCGATCTGGTCGTTGATCCATTGGAGATCCTGGAGACGCTTGTCTTCCTCGTACCTCATGCGGGCGCGGGCCTCCTTCGATATGCCGACGATGGGCAGGGTGAAACGATTTAGAAAGTAGCGGTCGAACGGGGGAATATATTCTTTCACCAGCGCGGCATCCTGCCCATTCGGCGTGAGCCATTTTTTTTCGTCGATTCGGGGCAGCCGGCTTTCGCGCACAATCACGGGCGCCATCTGCACCACATCCGGATCCGGCGGCGGCGGTGGCGGGGGAGGCTTCTCGGGCGCCGGTGCCTTCCAGGCGGGAACGGTGGCGGAGATCTGGCTGACGATCTCAGGCGAAAGTCTGGGGCGCGGTTTGGGTGCGGCCGGCTGGTCCGAGCCGGGGGCGGCCGGTTGGTCGGGCGGCCCTTTCGCCTCCGGGGTTCCCGCGGCTGGCGTGCCCAGCGCCAGAAGCAGAACAAATCGGTACACCGCATTTTGATTTGGCCGAGTCACCGCAAGGTTAGACGAGGAGATCAGGGAAAAGTTTCCCCGCTCCGCCAACGAGATGCGACGGTTGGCGTCGCCGGGGCCCCACGGATCGGGGTTCGCGCCTCGCGCGCCGGGCCGCAGGGCGGCGTTTCAGAAACGCTGCCGCTTGGCGCATCCTCGGCGCGCCCGCGGAAACCCGCGCCCTTCGCGCGCCGGCTAGGGAGAGGCGCCGGCGACTTTGCGAGCTATGGCCACGACCTGCGCCTTCAGGGCGCCGAGCACCGCCTGTTTGTAGGCGGCCGGGTCCACCGACACCTCGTAGCTGCCTCCGGCGCGCTCCGCCCGGTCTCGCCCCCGGGTGCTGCGCAGGCCGGCGATAAACGGCTGCTCAAATCCGAGCGGAACGGTCAGCGTAAGCGCGGCGGTCCGCGCGTCGGGGGTGAGAAAGGCCGCGGTGGCCGCGGTCAGGCAGATCATCGGCCGCGCACGCAGACGCGGAGCGTCGGTGGTCCGGCCGGCGGGGAGATATTCGGTCCAGTCGTAGGCGGTGGAGCGGGAGGGCGCGTAGGCGACGAAATCGATCAGAAACGAGACGACGGGCAGCGTCGCCTCGAGCTCGCGCGTCACCCGGGTGGCCGCCAGGAAATTCGTCGACATGAAGGATTCAACCCACGGACAGCGGCGGCCCACCAGCGTCATCGTCCGGCGCGCGCCCGAAACGCTGGCGATGGTCTGATAGCTGCCGGGTACGCCCTGCTCCCGGCTGGTGCGCCCCGCCTGGCGGGCGAGTTCCTGGAAGCCGGGGTTCACCGCGAGCGGGTCGTACGGGAGGATTTCCAGGTGACGCGCCGTCAGTTCGGCTACCAAGGCGTCGTAGACGGCGTCCGCGATTTCCTGGAGATCGGCGGCGTGAAGACCGACCAGCCGGAGGCGCGCCGGGAGGGACGGATCGGCCGCGGTGTGCGGCGGAGGGCGAAAGCCCGACTCGAGCACGAAGGTGAGGTTGACCAGCGGCGGAGTGAGGCGCCCGGGGCCGCG
The DNA here is from genome assembly GCA_035519475.1 of Opitutaceae bacterium. Lineage (GTDB taxonomy): Bacteria > Verrucomicrobiota > Verrucomicrobiia > Opitutales > Opitutaceae > Fen-1467. The sequence continues at coordinate 13,610 of DATIWI010000184.1, read as the reverse complement.
CAACTGGGTCCAGGTCGTTTCGCGGTAGTACGGTGCCAGGTCCACCCCCGCGGAGACGACGGTCACCTTGACTTGGGCGAGGAGGGCCGCCGGCCCGGCGAGGAGTGCCAGCACGATGACCGGCCGGAAAGCGTGGGTGAACATGGCGGTGACGCGGCTATCGAACAGCCAAGGACCGGTCGCGCGGGACGCCAGAGCCAAAATCCTTTCTTTTTGGGGCCGTTCCGCGTCAAGTCCGCACCTGACCGGTGCCGGTGACGAGGTACTTGTAGCTGCAGAGTTCGCGCAGGCCCATCGGGCCGCGCGCATGCAGGCGTTCCGTGCTGATGCCAATTTCCGCGCCGAGGCCGAATTCGAAGCCGTCGTTGAACCGCGTGCTCGCGTTCCACAGCACCACGGCACTGTCCACCCCGGCGAGAAAGCGTCGCGCCGCGGCCGCGTCACCGGTGACGATGGTGTCGGTGTGCGCCGAGCTGTCGCGGTTGATGGTGGCAATCGCGTCCTCGAGCGAGGGCGCGACGCGCACGGCCATGACGAGATCGAGGAATTCCGCCGTGTAATCCGAGCCCCGCGCGGCGGTGTGGCGGAGGCGGTGCCGCCGGAGGATGGCGGCGGCGGCGGGGTCGCAGCGGAGCTCGACCTTCGCGGCCAGCAGGGCGCGGGCGAGGCGGGGCAGCAGTGCGTCGGCCGCGGCCCGGTGGACGAGGAGCTGCTCGGCGGCGTTGCACACGGCCGGGCGCTGCGCCTTGGCATTGACCACGATGCGCTCGGCCATGGCGGCGTCGGCGGCCTGGTCCGCGTAGACGAAGCACACGCCCTTGAAATGCTTGATCACGGGAATGGTGGAATGCTCCGCCACAAAGCGGATCAGGCCCTCGCCGCCGCGCGGGATGAGGCAGTGCACCAGCGAGTCGAGCTTCAGCAGCGCCGAGAGCGCGGTCCGGTCCGTCGTCGGGATCAACTGCACCGCCTCGGCGGGCAGACGGGCGTGGGCCAGCGCCTCGCCGACCAGGGCCGTCAAGGCGGTGTTGGTATGGTACGACTCCCGTCCCCCGCGCAGGATGGCGGCGTTCCCGGATTTCAGGCAGAGCGCGGCGCAGTCGATGGTCACATTGGGGCGCGACTCGTAGATGATGCCGATGACGCCGATCGGGACGCGCACCTTGCGGATCTCGAGGCCGTTGGGACGGACGGTCCGCTCGAGCTCCTCGCCGACGGGGTCGGGCAGCGCGGCGACCTGCCGCACGCCTTCGGCCATCCGCGCGATCCGCGCCTCGTTCAGGGCGAGCCGGTCGACCAACGCGCCCGCCAGCCGGCCCCTCTTGGCGGCCGCCAGGTCGCGGGCGTTGGCGGCGAGCAGCTTGTCCGCGGCGGCGGGCAGAAGCTCCGCCAGCCGCCGGAGCGCGGCGTTCTTGGCGTCAGTCGTCGCTGCGGCCAGCACGAGGGACGCGGCGCGGGCGCGCCGCGCCAGGGCGGTAACGAGTGTCGGGATGCGGACGGACATGATTGGAGGGAAGATGGCCGCAAAAAGGCGGCGAAAGCGCAAAACGAATCTGCGGCATCTCCCCGGGGCCCCTTGTCAACCAATAGTTGACATGTTGCGCAGGGGCATGCCGCACATCGTTGCCTCGGGGGCAACGTGGCTGGAGGATCGCCCCGAAGGCTTGGCGGGGGTCCGCAGGGCGTCACACGGGCGGCCGGTCGGGGATGGTCGGCTGGACCCGCGCCCCGGGGCCCGGGTCGCCCGACCGTGAGGATCGTTCGCGGCGGTGTACGCGGCGGGCTGGCTCAGTCAAAGAGCTTTCCCCGATTGAAGCACCAGATGGCCACGGCCATGACGCCGGCGGCAATTCCGGCGAGGATGCCCACCTTGGGCAGCACCTCGAGCAGCGACCGACCGGCCCACAGCACGTCGGTGAAGCCTTCGACCCCCCAATAAACCAGGGTGAATTTGCTCAGCGCCTGGATATTCTGCGGCATGAGGCTGGTCGGGAACCAAGCTCCGCCGATCGCGCTCATGGAAAGGACGACGAACGTGGCGATGCCGTTCGCCGCCGCCGCGCTGGGGGCAACCGAGGCGACCAGCAGGCCGAACGCCGAGCAGGCGGCGGCCGCGGTCAATCCCACGGCCAGGAGCGCGCCGGCGTGATGAATGATGTCGAGATCGAAGAGAACGGCGCCGGCGGCGAGCATGGCCGCCATCTGCGAGACCCCAAGGATAACGCCGAAGAGGAAGCGCGCCCCGAGGACGTGGCCGGGCCGCACGGGCGCCGACAGGAGGCGCGCGAAGACCCCGCTGTTCTTCTCTTCGAACAGCGTCGTGGCCGAACCGCTCACCGCCATGAGGAGAAACATGATGGCGTAGCCGCCGACAAGCCGCGCGGCCATCGGATTCTTGACCTCCTTGCCTTCCACCTGCTCGGTCTCGATCCGGACGATCCGCGAAAAGATGTCGGAGGCGGGCTGTCCCGCGTTCGCGGTCGGCGGGTTGCTCGAGGCGGCGAGCGCGGCGGAGGGCTGCGCGGCGAGCGCCGGTGCGGTGGCGGGCTCGTCGAGCCGGCGCAGGCCGGGCGGCGGGGTGGGCGGCGTGGCGGCCGGTGCCCGCTGGTTGAACTCGCTGAAGCCGAGATCGCCGGTGATCGCTTGCTGGTAGATCTTCTCGGGATCGCCGCCGAAATTGGCCACGACGGTGTCGGCGATCGTGCGGTTAAAGCGCTCGAAGCGCGCGTCGCCGAGGAGGCGCCGGGCGTGCTTCTGGAGCGATTGTCCCAGGAGCTGCGGCACGCTGGAGAAAATGGTCTTCTGGAGGAGCCCGTTGACCATCTGGGATTCGATCTCGTTGCGGGGATTGAAGAGAAACTTCAGGCGCACGCCAAAGGCGTTGTCCGGCACGAGGTCTGCGGGCAGGATGAGCGCATAGCGGTATTGGTTTTCGTGCAAGCCGGCACGCACGTCGGCCTCGGTGAGCGGGCGGGAGACCCCGTTGCCGAGCTTACGGGTCGTGATGACGCCGAAAGCCTTTTCCGCCCGCAGGGCGTCGATGAGTTTCTGTGCGGTGGGATCCTCGCTCAGGTTGACGACGGCGAGCGGAATGCCCACGGGCCCGGGGCTGCCGCCGTAGAGACCGAAGACGAAGCCGAACAGGGCGATCAGCGCGACGGGCACGATGAACGTGATGACAATCGCGGCCTTGGCGCGCGCGAAGGAGAGCAGGCTCTTGCGAAGCAGGATGAGGACTGGGGACATCGGACGGTGGGCGGGGAGCCGGAGACGGCGCTCAGGCATCGCGGAGATTGCGGCCGGTGAGGTGGAGGAAAACCGCCTCGAGCGTCGGCCGTTGACTGACGAACAGCCGCGGGGGCAGGCCGAGCGATTCGGTCAGGGCGAAGAAGGCCGAGAGCGGGTAGCCGGCGCGCGGGCGGAATCGCTGGGTGCCATTCAGGGCAGTGACTTCGCCCTCGGCGGCGAGGCGCCCGGCCAGCGCCGCGGTCTCGGCCGTCAGCGGGAAGGTGATCTCGTCCTCGAACGGCAGTCGCGTGAGCAATGCGTCGAGCGTGCCGAGCGCGAGAATCCGGCCGTGATCGATGATCCCGATGCGCGAGCAGAGCCGCTCCGCCTCCTCCATGTAGTGCGTGGAGTAGATCACGGTGACGCCGGCGCGGTTGAGCGCCTGCAGATGCTCGAAGATGGCGTTGCGCGACTGTGGATCGACCCCGACGGTGGGTTCGTCGCAGAGCAGCAGCGCGGGCCGATGGAGGAACGCGGCGACGAGGTTGAGACGGCGCTGCATGCCGCCGGAAAACGTTTTCACGAGGGAACGGCGGCGGTCGGACAGCTGCGCGGCCGCGAAGGCCTCGTCGAGGCGGGCGCGCAGCCCGGCACCGCGCAGCCCTTGGAGCTCGCCGAAGATCCGGAGATTCTCCTCGGCGGTGAGTTCCGGAAAGAGCGCGATCGCCTGCGGCACGAGCCCGAGGGCGCGGCGGGCGGCGGATTTCGCGGGCGAGACCGCAATGCCGCCGAGCGCGACCGTGCCGGCGTCGGGCGCGCGCAGGCCGGCCACGAGCGACATGAGGGTGGTCTTGCCCGCCCCATTGGGGCCGAGCAGGCCAAAGAACTCGCCCGAGGCGATCTCGAGCGAAACATCGTCGAGTGCGGTAATGCTGCCGAACCGTTTGGTGACGTTGCGGAGCGCGAGCATGGGGCAGTTGAACTGGAACCAGAGGAGAACTCGGACGCGAGACAAAGGTTACAGCCCAGGAGTCGGTTGGTCAGTCCCATTCAGGCCCGCGGCGCCAACGCCAGGGCCCGCGCGCGCACGTCGGCCCAGGCTTGGTCAGGGATGAGGGGGCCCAGGTGGCGCACGGTCTCGGCGCCCAGGAGCGAGGCGAGAGCGCCGCACGCCGGCAGCGGCCAGCCCCGCAGATGGCCGAACAGGAAGCCCGCCGCCCAGGCGTCGCCCGCGCCGTTGGTGTCGACCACCGCGGGCACGGTCACCGGCGCGATGCGGTGCAAGGCGTCGCCCCGCGCCAGCCAGGCGCCCTCCCGGCCCAGCTTCACGGCGGCGAGGACGCCGCGGGCGGCAAGGCGGCGCGCCAGGGCCGCGTATTCGGAGGACTCGTCCTGGAACAGCGCGCGGATCTCATCCTCGTTGGCGAAGACAACATCGACGCCGCGCTCCAGTTGCACCCACAGCCAGTCGCGCGCGGCCCGCACCACCTCGAACGACGAGAGGTCGAGGCTGACCGTGCAGCCGGCGGCGCGCGCGGCGGTGAGCACAGCGTCGGCGAGCGCCTGGTTGAAGACGAGGTAGCCCTCAATGTGGGCATGACGGCAACCGCGGAAATCGTCCGCCGAGATCTCGGCGGGCGCGAGGGTCATCGCCGCGCCGAGGCAGGTGCGGAGCGTGCGCTGGGCATCGGGCGTGACGAGGGCGAGGCAGCGGGCGTTGGGCAGCGCGCCCTGCTTGAACCGGCCGCCGTCGACCCCGGCCGCCTCGAACCGGCGTCGGTAAAGGCGGGCGAGGTCATCATCGCCCAGTTTGCCGAGAAAGGTCGCGCGCAGGCCGAGGCGCGCCGCATTGAGCGTGGTGTTGGCGGCCGAGCCGCCCGTGGTGCAGGCGGGCGCGCGGTCGAGCGAGGCGAGGAGGCGCTCCATCTCCGGGGGGTCCACCAGCACCATGCCGCCCTTGGCACCGGCCAGGTGGGCGAGGAACGCCTCGGGCACGGGCGCGAGCAGATCCATGATCGGCGAGCCGACGCCGATCAGATCAAACGAGCCGGGGGGGCGCTTCATGCGGAGGCGGCGGGGCGGTCAGTTCGACACCGTCAGGCTCGTCGCCAGCAGCGGCTCGTCATCGATCTCGATCAGGATCGAGTACTCGCCCGGCTGGGCGAAGGTGAGATTGCGGATCTCGTTGATCAGATTGATGCGATGGAGCGGACTGAGCGATTCGAACGGCCGGTGAATGAGCTCGGCGGGGTTGGTCGGATCGAGCCCCATGGAGATGCGGATGTGATGGTGGCCGGGCGAGACGTCCGTGAGGGTGATGAACCACACCATGAAGGGATGCACCACGGGGAAGGCACGCGCCTTGATGTTCGAGAACACGCCGAGGATGGTGTGCTTGCCGGAAGCCGGGTCGATGTGGACGCCGTCGCACGTGATCCAGACGAGCAGCTGCGGCTTGGATTGCACCGGCTGAACATGGGCGCCGCGCCCCGGGCAGGGCAATCTTTTTGGTGACGTTTCGGCCGCCGCGCGCTCAGAATGGGGGCATGGAGCAACTGCAGCGCCTGCTCGAACCGCTGAACGCGTACCCCCGCTGGTTCGTCATCACGTGCCTGGTGCTGGTCGCCCTGGGCGTATTCTGGCTGCTGGCCAAGGCGATCAAGTGGGCGTTGTATCTGCTGATGGCGGCGGTCCTGCTGGCGCTGATCGTGGTGGCGGTGGGCTGGCTGCTGGGGTAGACCCCGAGCTCAGCCGGCCGGGCGAGGCCGCAGCCGCGGCGCGGGCGCGGCGGCATAAGGCCACCCGTGCCGGCGCGCTTTGGCTTGCATCGCCCATGCCGCGCGCCTTTCATGGAGTCCCGTGAAGTACATTTTTGTCACGGGCGGGGTGGTTTCCTCGTTGGGCAAGGGATTGACGGCGGCGTCGCTGGGAGCGCTGCTCGAGACGCGCGGGTTGCGGGTGCGCATCCAGAAATTCGATCCCTATCTCAATGTTGATCCGGGCACGATGAGCCCGTTCCAGCACGGCGAGGTCTACGTGCTCGACGACGGGGCGGAGACGGACCTCGATCTCGGCCATTACGAGCGGTTCACCTCGGGCCGGCTGACACGGCTCAACAACCTCACCTCGGGCCAGATCTACGAGTCGGTGATCCAGAAGGAACGGCGCGGCGACTACCTCGGCAAGACCGTGCAGGTGATCCCGCACGTGACCAACGAGATCAAGGCGCGCATCCACGAGGCCGGCAAGGGCGTCGATGTGCTCATCACCGAGATCGGCGGCACGACGGGCGACATCGAGGGGCTGCCGTTCCTCGAGGCCATGCGCCAGTTCGCGCTCGAGGTCGGCCCGCGCGAGGTGGCGTTCATCCACGTGACCCTGGTGCCGTACCTCAGTGCGGCCGGGGAACTGAAGACCAAACCCACCCAGCAGAGCGTGGCCAAGCTGCGCGAGATCGGCATTCAGCCGAACATTCTTGTCTGCCGGTGCGACCACCCGCTTATGCCCGAGCTGCGCGAAAAGCTCAGCCTCTTCTGCAACGTGCCGGTCAAGGCCGTCATCGAGGAGCGCAACGTCGAGGCCTCCATCTATGAGCTGCCGCTCATGCTGCAGCGGGAAGGCCTGGACGATCTGGTGGTGGAGATGCTCCATCTGAAGGCGCCGCGCAACCCCCGCAACATCTGGGCCGAAATCCTGCGGCGCATCAAATCCCCCCGGTTCGAAGTGACGATTGGCGTGGTGGGCAAGTACATCGAGCTGCAGGACGCCTACAAGTCCGTCTACGAGTCGATCACCCACGCCGGCATCGCCAACAACGCCCGGGTGAACATCGTCCGCATCGACGCCGAGGCCCTGGAGGCCCGGGGTGGCGCGGCGGTCCTCCGGCGGCTCGACGGCATTCTCGTCCCCGGCGGCTTCGGCGAGCGCGGCATCGAGGGCAAAATCGCCGCGGCGCGCTACGCGCGCGAACACCGGGTGCCGTACTTCGGACTCTGCCTGGGCCTGCAGGTGGCGGTCGTCGAGTTCGCCCGCAGCGTCCTGCATCTGCGCGGCGCCAACAGCACCGAGTTTGACCCCCGGACGCCCCACCCGGTGATCGACATCATGGAGGAGCAGAAGAAGATCGTCGACAAGGGCGCCACCATGCGGCTCGGCTCCTACGAATGCCAGCTCACGCCGGGCACGCGCGCGGCCCGCGCCTACCGGGCGGCCAGCGTGCGCGAGCGGCACCGGCACCGGTTTGAGGTGAACAACGATTATGTCGGCCGGCTGCAGGAGGCCGGCCTGGTGGTGAGCGGCCGCAACCTGCGGCGTGATCTCGTCGAGATCATCGAGCTGAAGGACCACCCGTGGTTTGTCGCCGTCCAGTTCCACCCCGAATTCCAATCCAAGCCCAGCGCCGCCCATCCCCTGTTTGCCGCGTTCCTCGCCGCGGCGCTCAAGCGGCGCCGCGCCGGGGCGGGCAAACGGAGACCGGGGGCCGGCCGGGCGCCGGGCTGACCGGGGAGATTGGCGCGTCATTCTACGCTTTGCTCGAAGCAGCCGGCCGGCCATACTTTCTGCTCCCCCGACCTTCGACGTTCGATCCACCGCCTCATGCTGTTCGATCCGCGGAAGCTCCTCCTCATCGCCGGCCCGTGCTCGCTGGAAAGCGAACGCGTGAGCCGCGCCGTGGCCGACGAGCTGGCGGCGCTCGGCCGCCGGCAGCCGGAGCTGAAGATCGTCTTCAAAGGTTCCTTTGACAAGGCGAACCGCACGTCCATCACGGGCCCGCGCGGCACGGGCCTCGAGGCGGGCCTCCGGCTGCTCGCGCTGGTCCGGCAGGAGCACGGCCTGCCCGTGCTCACGGACGTGCATGAGCCGGGGCAGGTCGCCGCCGTGGCCGAGGTTTGCGACGTGGTGCAAATCCCGGCGTTTCTCTGCCGCCAGACCGATCTCCTGCTGGCCGCCGCGGCGACCGGCCGGGTGGTCAACGTGAAGAAAGGGCAGTTTCTCTCACCGCAGGAGATGCCGTTTGTGCTCGCCAAGCTGCAGCAGGGCGGGGCGCGGGAAATCTGGCAGACGGAGCGCGGCACAACCTTCGGCTACCAGAACCTCGTCGTTGACATGCGCAGCTTCGCCCTGATGAAGGCCAACGGCGCGCCGGCGATCTTCGACGCCTCGCACAGCGTGCAACTGCCGGGCGCGGGCGGCGGCAAGAGTGGCGGGCAGCGCGAATTCATTCCGCCGTTGGCGCAGGCGGCGCTCGCGGCCGGGGCTGACGGCCTGTTCATCGAGACGCACCCCGATCCGGCCAACGCCATCTCCGACGTGGAGAGCCAGATTCCCCTCGGCGAACTCGCACGGATCGTCGAACGCTGCCTGGCGGTCTGGCGGGCGGTGCGGAGTTGAGGGGCGGCCGATGGCGCGCCATTTCCCCCACTCATGGACTCCCATGGACGTTCCCCGCGCGAGCCGGCCCGGCCGCCGGCTTCACCTACACGCGGCGTTGACCGGGCCACCTCCGCGCCCTATCTGTAACCCTCCGCCAAACCTCCGACCTGCATGGAAACATTTCTGATCGAAGTGCCCGTCCCTTCGATGGGCGCCACGGTGAATGAGTTGACGATCATCGACCTGCTGGTCGCCCCCGGGGCCCGCATCGCGAAGGGTCAGAAGATCGCCGAGATGGAGAGCGACAAATCGGTTTTCGACTTCGAGGCGCCGTGCGACGGATTGGTGGTCGAGGTGAAAGGCCGTGCCGGTGACATCCTGCCATCCGGTGCGCCGTTTCTGCGGATCGAAACCGGCGATGGCAGCCAGAAGCATTTGCAGGTCAAGGACACGGGAGTCAGGAAGCCGGAGGCTGCCACGGCGGACGCCGCCCTGCCGGCGGTGGCCGTTTCGGCCGCGCCGCCAGTCCCTCCGCCGGGCGTTCCCGCCACGATTCAGTGGACCCCGCGCGCCGTGAAACTAGCCCAGGAAGCCGGGCTTGAGCCGGGTGCGATCCGGGACATCCAGGCCACCGGACCCGGTGGCCGGGTCTCGGGCGATGATGTCACGCGCCACCTGGCGGCGCGCGGCGCCGCCAGATCCCAGATTCCCAGCGCCAAATCCCAGGGCGCGGTGGCGAAGTTCGAGGCGTTTGCCGCCGAGACCGTCTGCGTCGCCGGCATCGGCTTTGCCGTTCCGGAGAACGTTCGGCCCAACAGCGAGATTCTGAAGGCGTTTCCCAAGATGACCGAGGCGGAGATCGTCAAGCTCACCGGGATCCAGGAGCGCCGCTACGCGGGCGAGGATGAGACCGCCACGCATCTCGCGGCCATCGCCGTGCAGCACGCGCTGGCGCAGGCGCGTATGCACGTGAGTGAGATCGACGGCATCATCATGGCGACGCTGCTGCCCGACCAGCCGGTGCCGAGCGCCGCCAGCGGCCTGGCCAAGCATCTCGGCATCAAGACGGCGCTCGCCTTCGACCTCAACGCCGCGTGCGCCGGCTGGCTCTACGCGCTGGAGGTCGGCCGCGCCCTGATCCGCTCCGGCACCGCGCGGAAGCTCCTGGTCGTCACCGCCGAATTGCTGTCGCGCATCACCAACCCGAAGGATCATGGCACCGCCTTTCTCTTTGGCGACGGAGCGGGCGCGGCGGTGCTGGTCAATGCCCCGGGCGGACACCGCCTCAATCGCATGCACCTGAGCGGCGATGCCACCTTTTTCAACGCCATCCAGCGCCCCGGCGGCGGCGCCATGCGGCCGATGCCGCAGCCCAACGGCGATGACCTGCACCATTTCTATCTCCAGATGGACGGTGCGGTGGTCTTCAAGAATGCGGTCATCGCCTTTGGCAACATCATCGAAGAAGCGCTGCAGCGGCATCACTTGAAGCCGGCGGACGTGCACTGGGTGGTCCCCCACCAGGCCAACGAGCGCATTCTGAAGGCGGTAAGCAAGCGGGTCGGCATTCCGTACGAGCGATTCGTCGTGACGATCGGCAAATACGGCAACACCTCGGCGGCGTCGATCTCGATGGCGCTGGGCTGGGCCGCCGAGGAGGGGATCTTTCACGACGGCGACCGGATCATCTGCTGCGCGGTGGGTGCCGGCTTCACTTACGCCGGCGGTCTGCTGACGTGGTAGCAGGGCGGGTTGCCGCCCGCCGGATGGCAACGCGGCCGGTGGCGCGAAGAAATTTTGATTGCAATAGTTTCGAGATAGCAAAAACTAGCGATCCGGGTACGTTCAGGATCCTGCGGAAAGGGGTCGCTGACCGCCCCTCGCCCGCGCGGCCAACCCGCCGCCGGGCCAGAGATCAACCCGCCGCCAATCCCAAGGAACACCATGCCCTGGAAGAACAATCCCCCGGTTCCGCAGTCGAAGAACGCCGGATCTGGTGCGAAGGCTCCCGTGAAGACCTTGCGCCTCGGCCGCATCAAGGCGGCCGTCTGGGAGAACCAGACGGACAAGCAGACGTTCTATAATGTGACGTTCGCCCGCGCCTATCTGGACGACGCGAAGAACTGGCACGACAGCGACAGCTTCGGGCGCGACGATCTCCTGTTGCTCGCGAAGTTGGCCGACCAGGCGCACACGTTCATCTACGAGCAGTGCGCGCATGCGCGGGCCGAACCGGGTGAGTGATCCTTCTCGCGGGCAGCCGCCGGCAAATCCTGCGATCGCGGGCGGTGGCCGTAGCGGGGGGGCGCGTTGACCGCAACGCGCTGGTGAACGCGAACCCGGCGGACGCCACCGCGTTCACGTGTCCATTCGGCTCCGCACAATCTTCAGGAGCTGTCGGACAATCTCGGGGCGGTCCGGATTGATGTGTTCGCCCTCGGTCCAGAGGAGTTCCTTGGGTTCGCCCGCGGCGGCATAGAGGCGCTCCACCATCGGGCGGGGAAGACGCTCGTCGTCCTGTGCGCCGATCACGATCAGCGGCCGCGGCGAAATCCGCGGCACCCAGTGGGCGGACTCGAACGAGCGTCCATACGTGAGGAGGTAGACGAGCGTCGCGGCCTGGGTCCGGAGCCAATCGCATTTCACCCGATTCCGCAGGTTGTGCGCAATCCACTCGCGGTTGCCCGCGCCGCCGTGAACGATCCAGACGCGCCGGAAACGCCGGTCGAGCGCGCCCGCCGTCGCCGCGAACGGCGCGCCCAGGCTCACGCCCATGATTTCGACCTGCTGGCGGGCGACCCAAGGCTGGCGCTCCAGCCAGTCGAGCGCCAGCAAGATGGCTGGCGGCGTATCCAGCAATCCCCGCTGGATGAGCGGCACGGCCGCCAGGGCCTGCCGCCATCCGCGCACCTTTTCCGGTCCGTGGTAGGGATAGTCGAGCGCCGCCACCACCAGCTGGCCGGGATCACCCACAACCTCGATGGCGTTGCGTCCGGTGCGGTGGCCGCCAAGCAAGACGATCAGCGGCAGCGGGTGGTCCTGCCTGGCCGGCCGAAGCACGCGCAGATCAACCGTCAGGCCGGTATTCGCGGTGACGCGCACGGTCTCGCTCTGAAACGCGCTCGCAATCGGGAGGTCTGACTTTGCCTCGACAGAGATCGGTATGCCCCGGCGGCGGACGAAATAATCAGTTCGCGGAGTCAGGTGATCCAATACCCATGAGGCGGGAAATGCGAACGTCGCAAACACGGCGAGCGCGAACAGCAGCCTCCGGTCAAGCGAGCCTTTGGTTGGGGCGGAAAGGTTCATGGTGTCCGCATGAATCCGCGTATGGATCCGAGGGAAATGGACGGCGGGTGGAAACAGACTGCGAGGCGAAAAATTCAGGATCTGGCGCACGCTGAACGCGGTGGATGCGGGCCGACTGCCGGCGGTCAACAGAGATATCGCCGCCCGATCGTCCGCCGGCTTTGGACGCGCACAGGGCGATCGATGCGATGCCTAAGGCGGCGAGAGCGAGAAAGGCGGGAGCTGACGCCTTCACCAATAGTGAGAACCGCACCTCAATTTCGCGAGCAGGGATGGTGCGATTCCTACTGGACGTTCAAGGCATTCAGTTCGTCGAGCAGACCCAACCCGTCGTCGGACCAGTGCGCGATAAACCGGTATTTTCCCCCCTTGGTTTCAATGACAAAGACCGGCTCCTCGATGTCGAAACCTATGAATGTCCACCACGCTTCCATTTCATCTGAGGTCAGCGCGCGAACGACGCCGCCGCCGTCGGCGGCAATCAGTCGGCGGATTTCGCCGATAGCGGCGGCAAACTGCTCCGGTTTCACGATGAACCGACCCTCGAGCTTCACCACCTTCCGTCCCATATCAGCGCGAGAGAGTATCGGCTTGGACTCGGCCAGCGCCGGCAGGTTCTTCAGCCAGCGCCATGCTCCGGGCTGCAGGAACAGAGCGGACTTGAATGCGCTGACAGTGTCGACGAGGGCCGGCCCCAGCAACAGCCGGGTCACGCGATCGGCGGCGGCGGCAACTACGGGATCGGCCTCGAATTTGTAGCGGACGCGGGGCGGCAGCTTTCCGGGCCGCAAGCAAGCGGGACGGGCCGCCATGTCGGGCGGCTGGTCCGAGGCGGAGAGAGCACCCGGGTTCGGCAGGCCGACGAGGCTCAGAATCTTGGGGATGCCGGCCACGTCGGCTGCCTTGGCGCCGGAGTCGCCCGTTTTCTTCGTCTCACGGATGACGAAGACCTGCGCTCCGTAGTCGCTGAAGGCGGAGATCACCTTTTTGGCGATCTCGACAGCCGACTGGTCGTGTATCCAAAAGACATAGGCGGCCTTCTTTTTTGGTTTGGCCCGGGCGATATAACTCCTGACGTCGTCTGGCGAAAAATGCCGCCCATCCTGATCGACGATCTCGCGCGCGGAGACGATGACGAAGTCGTAGGTTTTCTTCCCGGCGAGTGCTTTGTCGATTGCGCCTCCGCTTAAGTGCATTTCGTCAACATCAGAAGCAGACGGGGAGCCTGCGTAAGCGGGGGCGTGCACCCACGCAAACACTGCCATCAACGCCAGCCAACGGGCGATCGGACCCGCGCGTTGCGCTCGAAGATCGATCAATGGACATCCTATTCTTCCCATTGGGCCGTTCCTCCCGGGGCAAATGGCTGCACGAAAGGCTATATCGATGGTTTCTTGATCACGGCAGGGAGCTCCAACATGAGACAGCAAGCGCACGAATTCCGCCAGATGCCAAGATCGGGAAACCCCGCCGCTTGTCAGCCTTGCACCAGTTCGCGCAGGAGGTGGTGGTGGCGGTCGAAGAGGGAGACCTTGAGGGGGGTATGGCCGGGGAGGGCGTGGGTGGCGCAGCCCAGGCAGGGGTCGTAGGCGCGGAAGGCCATCTCGATCCTGTTGAGCAAACCCTCGGTGACGTTCCCGCCCTTGATCAGGCCCTTGGCGGCTTTCTCGACGCTGAGGGCGATGCGGGCGGCGTTGTTG